>NZ_JBJDRE010000002.1:0-347360 GCF_044987315.1 Devosia sp. ZW T5_3 | reverse complement strand
ATCCCACGGTCTCCCCACCCGGCCCTGCGTCGGGACCGCGTAACTGGCGGGAATGAGAGGATAATGGCATGGGGGTTGAGGGGCGGGGATAAGTTTTTCGTTGGATGGTGTTGTCCGCTGAATGTCACTCTGGCGGAGGTGGAATCCATCCCGAGATTTTCCGCGCCCATCGTAGGAACAGCCATCTCAGGATTCCGGCCTTCGCCGGAATGACATCGAGAGTGTTGAAGGACGAGCTGGTTCATGCTGTTCGGCACAGGGCAAGACCTCGTCTACATCATGGCCAATCGCAAGCATGGCGCGATCTATGTTGGTGTAACAGAGCTCGGTAAATCCCGCGGTCTATCGAGCTTCGAACTCTGTTCTTATTCGGAAAGGGAGGTCATCAAGCAATGAGACGAATCGTTCTGTTGGTAATTGAGGGCAATTCCTCATCAGCGCGTACATTGTTCTATCACACCGCATTAGGTCGACGTCCTGCGTGTAGAAGAGGTGCAGCAAGTCCCCGATGTCGTTTGGTTTGAAATGTTGGTGAAGAATGGCCTGTGCGAAGTAATGCCTTAAGTAGGACAGCCGCTCGTCCACTATTATAGCTTTTAGCATCTCCTCCGGGTCGGCCTTCGGTATGTTGCGGAACACACCCTCGTCGAATTTGACCAACGCTCCAAGTTGCGGGTCTAGGCGTCGTTTTTGATCGTAGTAAGTTTTCTTTGTTGTCAGCATCTCTTTGCGCAACTCAGTGATCTTACGAAGTGCCGCAGAGCCCTGGGTCAATGCGTCAAATAATCTTTGTCCTAGGCCAGCGGACATGTCGCCGAGGATACCCGCCGTTTTCGTGTCGCTATACCATTCGTCGTAGAAAATGGGCGGAGAGCAGAACAATTCAGCGAGACGGCGCCCGAATTCCTTCTTATCTATTTCGCCTCGAACAAATTTCGTTAGGCTCTGCTCGTTTTTGAACTTTTCCGTAATCGGGAGGCCTGCGGAAAAGCGCTCCAGGTTATGGGCGTTTGAGAATGCACGCTTTGAGATTGCGTTGGATTTCAGGGTTCGTCGCTGTTGGCGATTTAATCCCTCGCGGCGATCTACTGCGCGTCGAAACGAGGACAACAAGTCAATCGAAATCTGATCGATGGTACGTTGCGGCAACCAAATCGCCCGGCCGATAGAAGGCGGAGCGTCGTCGAGCAAATCTAAGTAGTGAGGTAGAGCGTTCTCGTCGCAAAGGTCAGAGAGAAAAACGGCCTTAGCGCGATGCTCCTTTTCGTACCCCGGCGCAGGTTTTTGTATGAACTCAACGATGTGCCAGAACGAAAACGAATAGATAGCTCGCCCCGCATCCTTGAGGTCAAACAGTTCCGCTCGTAGCGCTTTCGCTCGGTCGTCCTTGGCCTTGAATAGGATGCTTAAATCAGAGTTGTCCAAGTACACATTGACTGGCACCGTCATCCCAAATCACCCCGAAAACAACGCGCTACCTCAGTCTTACGATTGAGGTAGCGCGTTCATATCGATGCGAAACCGCCACCGCTTGCTTGCGGCCACTATTACGCAATAGCGGCAGCCACGATGACAGCAGCCGACTACTCGATCACGAGCACCCAGTCGTGGTCCCGCAATCCTCACACACCATGCAGTGGCCGCTGACTTTCATTCGCATGGAGTTGCAATTGCTGCACTGGTCGCCGGTATAGCCCTTCATCTGGGCTTCGGCGCGGAGCTGGTGTTTGTCGGCTGAGGGCGGCGGGGAGGGGATGGGCTCCAGTTCGGCGGCGTTGAGGGCCGTCGGGGTCGGGTCGATCTTGAGGGCGGTGGCCGAGCGCAGGGCAGTCACGGTCGAGGTCTGCATGGCCTGGACCGGATTGTACTGGTGATCGCCGGAGACGATCATCAAGCTCTTATTGGCCACCTTGCCGCGGGTCATGCCGCGGGAGACAAAGCGCTCGGCGGGCACCGGAGTCGGGGCGGGCGCGGCAAGGCGCGCACCCTGGTCTTCGGCAACGCCCTTGCCGAGCGAGGTCGGGCTGTCCGGATTGACATGGGCGAGGTCGTTCCGGTCGAGATAGGACACGGCCAGTTCGCGGAACACGTAGTCGAGGATCGACGTGGCGTTCTTGATCCGGTCATTGCCCATGACCATGCCGGCAGGCTCGAAGCGGGTGAAGGTGAAAGCCTCCACGAACTCGTCCAGCGGCACGCCATATTGCAGGCCCAGCGAGATGGAGATGGCGAAATTGTTCATCATGGCACGGAAGGCAGCGCCTTCCTTGTGCATGTCGATGAAGATCTCGCCCAGGCGCCCATCGTCATATTCGCCGGTGCGCAGATAGACCTTGTGGCCACCCACGACGGCTTTCTGGGTATAGCCCTTGCGGCGATCGGGCATTTTCTCGCGATTGCGGACTTCGACTTCGCGCTCGATGATCCGCTCGACAATGCGTTCGGCAATGGCCGGGGCACGGGCGGCGGCGTTCATCGAGACCAGCTCTTCGGCGGTGTCCTCGTCGTCCTCGTCATCGGCCGCGGCGAGCACGGACGAATTGAGCGGCTGGGAGAGCTTGGAGCCATCGCGATAGAGCGCATTGGCCTTGAGCGCCAGGCGCCAGGACAGCATGTAGCTTTCCTTGGCGTCTTCGACGGTGGCGTCATTTGGCATGTTGATGGTCTTGGAGATGGCGCCCGAGATGAAGGGCTGGGCGGCAGCCATCATCAGGATGTGGCTCTCGACCGAAAGGTACCGCTTGCCGATCTTGCCGCAGGGGGTGGCACAATCGAACACCGGCAGGTGCTCGTCCTTGAGGAAGGGCGCGCCTTCCAGCGTCATGGCACCGCAGACATGGATATTGGCGGCTTCGATGTCTTTCTTGGAGAAACCCAGGAATGGCAGCAACTCGAAGCTGAAATCGTTCATCTGCTCATTGGTGACGCCCAGCGACTTGAGGAAATCGGCACCCAGGGTCCACTGGTTGAAGATGAACTTGATGTCGAAGGCCGAGGCGGTTGCGGCGTTGAGCGCGGCAATCTTGTCGTCGGTAAAGCCCTTGGCGCGCAGCGTGGTGGGATTGACGCCGGGGGCCTGGTTCAGATTGCCATGGCCGACCGCATAGGCCTCCATCTCCGCAATCTGGGCTTCCGAATAGCCGAGGGTGCGCAGGGCCGGGGGCACGGCGCGGTTGATGATCTTGAAGTAACCGCCGCCGGCGAGCTTCTTAAACTTGACCAGGGCGAAGTCGGGCTCGATGCCGGTGGTGTCGCAATCCATGACCAGACCGATCGTGCCGGTCGGGGCGATCACCGAAACCTGGGCATTGCGATAGCCATGCTGCTCGCCGAGCGCCAGGGCATTGTCCCAGGCGATCTTGGCGCGTTCGCTCAGGTTCGCGTCGATGAGCGAGCCGTGGTCGAGCGGGACGGGGTTGATCGAGAGCTCTTCATAGCCGCTCGCATTGCCATAGGCGGCGTTGCGATGGTTGCGGATGACGCGCAGCATATGCTTGGCGTTGCGCTTGTAATCCTTGAAGGGGCCGAGTTCCTTGGCCATTTCGGCCGAGGTGGCATAGGAAACGCCGGTCATGATGGCGGTGACGGCACCAGCAATGGCGCGGCCTTCAGCGGAGTCATAGGGAATGCCCGAGGTCATCAGGAGGCCACCGATATTGGCGTAGCCGATACCCAGCGTGCGGTATTCGTAGGAGCGCTCGGCAATGGCGCGGCTCGGGAACTGGGCCATCATCACCGAGACTTCGAGGACAATGGTCCAGAGGCGCACGGTATGCTCGTAGGCGGCGGTGTTGAAGGTGCCGTCCTGGTTGCGATAGGGCAGCAGGTTCACCGAGGCGAGGTTACACGCCGTATCGTCGAGGAACATATATTCCGAGCAGGGGTTCGATGCATTGATCGGACCGGCTGCGGGGGAGGTGTGCCACTCGTTGATGGTGGTGTGATACTGAATGCCGGGATCGGCCGAAGCCCAGGCGGCGTAGCCGACCTGTTCCCACAGATCACGCGCCTTGAGGGTCTTGACCACCTTGCCGGACTGGCGGGCGGTCAGGTTCCAATCACTGTCATTCTCGACAGCCCTGAGGAAATCGTCGGTGACGCGGACGGAATTGTTCGAGTTCTGGCCGGACACGGTCAGATAGGCTTCGCTATCCCAATCGGTGTCATAGATGGGGAATTCGAGATCGGTATAGCCCTGCTTGGCGAACTGGATGACGCGGTAGATGTAATTCTCCGGCACCAACGCCTTTTTGGCCGCGCGCACTTCGCGCTTGAGGGCCGGGTTCTTGGCGACGTCAAAGCAATCGTCGCCCGTGCCGTCGCAATTCACGGCGGCCTTCATGATCGCCTTGAGGTGCTTGGAGACGACCTTGGAGCCGGTCACGAGAGCGGCAACCTTCTGCTCTTCCTTGACCTTCCAGTTGATATATTCCTCGATATCGGGGTGATCGATATCGATCACCACCATCTTGGCGGCGCGACGGGTGGTGCCGCCCGACTTGATGGCGCCGGCAGCGCGGTCGCCGATCTTGAGGAAGCTCATCAGGCCGGAGGACTTGCCGCCGCCCGAGAGCTTTTCGCCCGAGCCGCGCAGGGCCGAGAAATTGGTGCCGGTGCCCGAACCATATTTGAACAAGCGCGCCTCGCGGACCCAGAGGTCCATGATGCCGTTTTCATTGACCAGGTCGTCATTGACCGACTGGATGAAGCAGGCATGGGGCTGCGGGTGCTCGTAAGAGCTCTTAGACTGCACCAGCTTGTGGGTGAAGGGGTCGACATAGAAGTGGCCCTGGCCGGGGCCGTCGATGCCGTAGGCCCAGTGCAGGCCGGTGTTGAACCATTGCGGGGAATTCGGCGCAACGCGCTGGGAGGCGAGCATGTAGCAGAGCTCGTCAAAGAATGTGCGGGCGTCTTCCTCGGAGTCGAAATAGCCGCCCTTCCAGCCCCAATAGGTCCAGGTGCCGGCCAGGCGATCAAAGACCTGGCGGGAATCCATTTCCGAGCCATAGCGCTCGGCTTCCGGCAGCTTGGCGAGCGCAGCTTCGTCGGGGACGGAGCGCCACAGCCAGGAGGGAACGGAGTTCTCCTCGACCTTCTTGAGAACCTTGGCGACACCGGCCTTGCGGAAATATTTCTGGGCGATGATGTCGGCCGCGACCTGGCTCCAGGTGGAGGGGATCGCGATGTCTTCGAGCTTGAACACGACCGAGCCATCGGGATTGCGAATCTCGCTCGTCGCCGAGCGGAATTCGAGCGACCCGTAACGGTCCTGATCAGCTGTCGTAAAGCGGCGTTCAATGCGCATTGTCGTCGTAATCCCCAATGTAGCAGGCACATAGGTGCCCGCGAGCCGAACCCCGGCTTCTCATTCAAATCTGTTTTGACGCTACCAACCCGGCGCCCGGTGCCCGGACTGCCGAAACTTGCCCCGTGCCTGGATTTGGTGACGGTCTTGTTGCCGCCACTCGCCTCCGGGACTTGTCCGCAACTGGAACGCTGCGGCCCGTCGAAAACACTCTGCCGATTCAAACCCAGCGTCAACGACAGAAAAACTAATTGTAGTGGTGGGGCGCTGGGCGGGAACTAGCTCTAGTGGGTGTAATATGTGGATTGCGGGGAAAATCTGCAAGGCATTTTGGACCATTGAGGGGTGCTACAGTGACTATTTTTACCCTCCCGGAAACCCTCTGGCGAAAGACCAGAACAGTCCGCTAAAGCGGCGTAAAATCTGGCACTTCAGATGCCGCAATGACGCCTCAATCGGTGCAATTAACCATGCCCGGCAATGGCGCGAATCGCGTCACAATTTGAGTCAAGTTCATTATTCCGGGGCGGGTTGGCGTTGTGGATGCGCACAAGCTGTTGATGGCGCCACAAGGGCTAGGCGCAACCCGAGGTGCGTGGTACACCCGCACCAGATTGCAACGCCGTTCGCGGCATGAACTTGGTTAGCGGCATGAAGGACTTCCTGCTCGAAATCTTCCGGTGGTGGCATGGCCAGACCTGGGGAACGCGCCTGTGGATCTGGCGCTACGGCGACCTCGTCGGCACAGACGAACTGGGCAACAAGTACTATCAGGACAAGAAGGCGAACCGGCGCTACGTGACCTATGCTGGTCCGGCCGATGCCTCGGCGATTCCACCCGGCTGGCATGGCTGGATGCATTTCCGCACCGATGTCGTGCCGACAGAGGCTAATTATGTGGCCCGCTCCTGGGAAAAGCCGCATGAGCCGAACCTGACCGGCACCGCCGCGGCCTATCGGCCCGATGGCAGCATGCTGAACAAGGGCGAACGCCCGCGCGTGACCGGCGACTACGACGCTTGGTCGCCTGAGTGAGAAAGCCGGCGATTTGCGCCTGACCGCAGTTGTTTTGACATCTGTTAAAGCGCTGATGCCTGTTGCGGCATTGGCGCTTTTGGCTTTTGCCGGCCCGGCCACGGCACAGCCGATTGCCAATCCGGTGGCCACCTTTGCCGGGCTGGACAAGATCACGGGCCGCATCACCCAATTCGACGTCTATATCGGGGAAACCGTGCTGTTCGGCGCCCTCGAGATCACGCCGCGCGCCTGTTACGACCGACCATCGACCGAAACGCAGCGCATATCGGCGTTTCTGGAAGTGGATCAGCGAAGCTTGACGGGCACTTCCAAGCGAATCTTTACCGGATGGATGTTCGCCGATAGTCCGGCGCTCAATGCGGTGGACCACGCGGTTTATGATGTGTGGCTGATCGAGTGCAAGACCAGCTCGGATGTACCGCCGCCCGACGCGCGCGGTTAGCCACTTTTCTGCCTCCCCTGTCGAAAACGGCTACTCTCGCACGTCATAGTGGCGAGGGGCGATTTCGGCCGCTCAACAGGAGGAATGACCCATGCTTACATTGCCAGAGATCGTCGAGCGCCCGGCGCAGGCCTATGCCTTCATCACGTTCACCGTGCGGATGGATCAGATGAAGCAGCCGGCTGACGAGGGCTTTCCCGCCCTTTTCAGCTGGCTGGGCCAGCGCGGCATCGAGCCGGTAGGGGCGCCATTCTACAATTACCGGCGGATCAATATGAGCAAGACGCTCGATGTCGAGGCCGGTGTTCCCATTGCCAGGTTAGTAGAGGGCGAAGGGCGCGTCCAAACCGGCATGCTGCCCGCCGGCAAGTTCGTAACGCTTGATTGGTTCGGCCATTATGACGGGCTGATGGGCGCAAATGCCATGCTGATCGGCTGGGTTCGGCTTACCCAGACCGAGCTGGATATGAAGACTGAAGGCGAGGATGACTATTTCGCCTGCCGGCTCGAGATTTACGAGACTGACCCGAGTGAAGAGCCTGACCCTGAAAAATGGCAGACGCGGCTGGCATTCAAGGTGAAGGGATAGGGGCGCTGAGCTGGACGAGCGTTCAAAACAACTCGTCCAGCATCCGGAAATAGGCCATGCGTTCGCGGTCGGGCTTGGCGATGCCATAGGCGGCGAGGAAGGCATCGGCCCAGCTAGCATCGAGATTGTAGGCTAGGCTGCGATAGGCCAGTGCCAGATCCTGATAGCGGTCGGCTATCCCCAAACGGCCGCAATCGATGAAGCCAGTGAAATGGCCATTGTCCGCGAGCAGATTGGGCAGGCAGGCGTCGCCGTGGCAGACCACCAGGTCTTCGCTGGCGGGGGCAGTCTGCCTTGCGGCGTCGAGAACCTGGATGGCGGTCCAGCCGGTGCGATCATCATCGAAATCGTCTTCATCGACCAAGCCTGCCGCGACACGGACGGCAGCGCGGGACAATTGGGCTTCGATCCGCTGGTCAAACGGACAATCGGCAATGTTGAGGGCGTGCAGCGGCTGCAAGGCCTCGACATAGAGGTGAATGAGCCGGTCCGGGGGCAGGTCACCGGAAGCCAGGTCATGGCCGGGGACGGCGGACATCAATAGCCAATGGGCGTCGGCATGATCGGCAACGTCGATGATGCGGGGGCAGGGAACGCCGTGCTGCGCCATCCAGTCGAGGCGGGCGATCTCACCCGGCAGCTCGGCCAAGGGCGCGTGTTGCTCGCTCTTGACGAATAAGGGAGCGCCGCCGGCCGGCGTCAGCCGATAGACCGAGGCGATGGATTCACCGATTGTCTGGCGTTGCCAAATCGCGTCGGCATATTTGGCACGCCAGGAAGGCGGAAGGTTTTCGGGGATCATTGGTCGCGGCGGTCCCATGCCGACCAGTCGCCCTCGAGTTGCAATGCCGCCGCCAATTGCTCTTCATATTCGGCGCGAGGGATTTCGATGCCGCCGAGCGAAGCCAGATGGTCCGTAACAAACTGGGTGTCGAGCAGCACGAAGCCGCCGGCGTTCAGGCGTTCCACCAGATGGGCCATGGCCATCTTGCTGGCATTGGTGGCGCGGTGGAACATGGACTCCCCGAAGAAGGCGCCGCCGATGGCGAGGCCATAGAGCCCGCCGACCAGGTTGGGGCCGTCCCAGACCTCTACCGTATGGGCGATGCCGCGGCGGAACAGTTCGCCATAGACACCTCGGATGGTCGCATTGATCCAGGTGGAACTGCGGTCCTTGCCGACGGTCGCACAGCCTTCGATCACGGCGGGGAAGTCGGTGTCGACGCGGATGACAAAGGAACTCTTGCGGATCGCCTTGCGCAGACTGGTGCTGAGCTGAAAGCCGTCGAGCGGAATGACACCGCGATATTCGGGGCTGACCCAGAACAGGTCTTCGTCCTCGGCATCCTCGGCCATGGGGAAAATACCGGCGCGATAGGCGCGCACGATCAATTCCGGGGTGATCTCGACATCGAAGGGATTGGGCCGCGACATGCTCGATCCTTGCAAAAGAAAGGGCGCCGCAGCGCCCCTCCGTCAGACTTTGTTCTCGGCCAGGTATTTTTCAAGCCAGTGGATGTCGTAATTGCCCGCGATGATGTCGGGTTCTTTGATCAGCCTCTGGAACAGGGGCAGGGTGGTCTTGACGCCATCGACCACGAATTCGTCCACGGCGCGACGCAGGCGCTGCAGGCATTCTTCGCGGGTGCGACCGTAAACGATCAGTTTGCCGATCAGCGAGTCATAATAGGGCGGAATCTTGTAGCCCTGATAGACCGCCGAATCGACGCGCACACCGACGCCACCGGCGGGGTGGTAGAAGGTGATCGTGCCGGGTGAGGGTGCAAAGGTCTGCGGGTCTTCGGCATTGATGCGCACTTCGATGGCGTGGCCATAGAACTGCACGGCGTCCTGCGTCATCGAGAGCTTTTCACCCGAGGCAACGCGGATCTGCTCATAGACGATGTCGATGCCGGTGATGCGCTCGGTGACCGGGTGCTCCACCTGCAGGCGGGTGTTCATTTCGATGAAATAGAACTCGCCATTCTCGTAGAGGAATTCGATCGTGCCAGCGCCCGAATAGGAGAGCTTGCGCATCGCAGCGGCGCAGATTTCGCCGATCTTGTCGCGTTCCTCGGGCAGGATGGTAGGGCCACCGGCCTCTTCCCAGACCTTCTGGTGACGGCGCTGCAGCGAGCAGTCACGCACGCCCAGATGGACGGCATTGCCCTGGCCATCGCCCAGCACCTGCACCTCGATATGGCGCGGCTTGCCGAGATACTTTTCCATATAGACGGAATCGTTGCCGAAAGCGGCCTTGGCCTCGGTGCGCGCGGTCGACCAGGCTTCGAGAACGTCTTTCTCGGTCTTGGCGACCTTCATGCCACGGCCACCGCCACCGGCAGTTGCCTTGATCAGCACTGGATAGCCGATTTCCTTGGCGGTCTTGATCGCCTCTTCGTCGCTTTCCACCGCGCCGGCAGAACCCGGAACGACGGGAATGCCAAGCTCTACGGCGGTCTTTTTGGCCGTGATCTTGTCGCCCATGATCTCGATGTGATGGGCAGACGGGCCGATAAAGGTGACGTTGTGCTCGGTCAGGATCTTGGCGAAGCGGGCATTCTCGGAGAGGAAGCCATAGCCAGGATGGACGGCATCGGCGCCGGTAATCTCGCAGGCGGCCATGATGGCCGGGATATTGAGATAGCTATCCTTGGCGGATGGCGGACCAATGCAGACGCTTTCGTCGGCCAGGCGCACATGCATCGCGTTCGCGTCAGCGGTGGAGTGCACCGCGACGGTCTGGATGCCGAGCTCCTTGCAGGCGCGCAGGATGCGCAGAGCAATCTCGCCGCGATTGGCGATGAGGACCTTCTGGAACATGGAAGTTCCCCCTTACTCGATGACGACGAGCGGCTCGCCATATTCGACGGGCTGGGCATCATCGACCAGCATCCGGGTAATGGTGCCCGAACGGTGCGCCGGAATCTGGTTCATGGTCTTCATCGCCTCGATGATGAGAACGGTCTGACCTTCGGAGACCTTGGTGCCGACATCGGCGAAGGGCGGCTTGCCGGGCTCGGGCGAGCGATAGGCGGTGCCGACCATGGGCGAGGTCAGGGTGCCGGGATTGGACGCGAGGTCCTCGACGGCGGGCACGGCAGCGGGAACCGAGCCGGCCGGGGCGATCGAGGTCGGGGCGGCCTGCTGGGGCATGTACTGCATCGGCGGAGCCGCATAGGTCACGCCTTCATTGGCGTAGGAGCGGGTGACGCGGACCCGGAAGTCCTCCTGCTCGATCTCGATCTCGGCCAGGTTTTCTTTGTTGAGCAGTTCGGCAATAGACCGGATCAGATCCTGATCCACCTGCGATGACTTTGTCATTCTTCTATCTCTCCCGCGTTTCCCGCGTCGAAGCGTTATTTGAGTTTTTCGGCCAAAGCGTGGAGCGCCAGTCTATACCCCGCCGCCCCAAAGCCGCAAATGACGCCATAGGCGACGGCCGAGACATAGGAGTGGTGCCGGAACGGCTCACGCTGATGGATGTTTGACAGATGCACCTCGGCGACCGGCAGGCCGACCGCCTTGAGCGCATCATGAATGGCGACAGAGGTATGCGAATAGGCGGCCGGATTGATCAGGATCGCGTCGGCAGTGCCACGGGCTTCCTGAATCCAGGTGACCAGTTCGCCCTCGTGATTGGACTGGCGGAAATCGACCGCAAGGCCCAGTTCGTCCGCCGCAGTGTGGCAAAGAGCATCGATATCGCTGAGCGTGGTGTGCCCATAGATATCGGGCTCGCGCATGCCGAGCAGATTGAGGTTCGGGCCGTTGAGGACGAGAACGCGCTTTGCCATTATTTTTGCCTTGTGCACCGGCCATTCCGGCCGACGCAAGGCCGGTTACACGAAATGCACCGAAAAGGCAAAAGGCGCGCAATATCCAGCGTGATCACCCTTGGCACTGTGCCTCGCCACATTCGCGCATATTGGCGATCCGCGAGCGCAATTCATCAATCCCGATCGCGCCCGGAATGATCTCGTTGCCGATGATGTAGGTGGGGGTGCCGGTGATGTTGAGGGCCTTGGCGATCTCGTAAGAGGTTTGGATCGCCTGGGAAACGCGGGGCTCGCCCATCTGCATCTCAAGGGTAACGGGGCTCAGGCCCAGTTCGCTCGCGGCGGTGAGGGCGGCGCCCTTGTCCACCTGGCCACGCGCGGAGAACAGGGCTTCGTGGAAGCTCCAGTAATCAACATCGGCCTTGCCGACCAGCACGGCCACGCGGGCGGCATCAATCGATTCGTTGGAGAGGATGGGGAATTCCTTGAGCACGACGCGCAGATTGGGGTCTTCGGCCAGCAGAGTCGCCAGATCGGGCAGGGCGCTGCGGCAATAGCCGCAATTGTAGTCGAAGAACTCGACCAGCGTCACATCGCCCTTGGGATTGCCCAGCACCACCTGGTCGGGGTCGTTGAAAATCTTGTCGCGCATCGTGGCGATGGCGGAGGTCGACTGCTCCCGCTGCTCGGCCTGGAGCGTACTATCGAGGGCCACCGACATGCGCTGCAGGATTTTGGGGTCGCTCAGCAGATATTGCTCGATCAGCGGATTGAGCTGGGCCGGATCGATGGCGGCGACGGCCTGGGGCTTTTCGGCCGCGTCGCGCGCTGCGAGAGCTTCATCGACAATGGCCCGCACTGCGACCGTATCGGTCGTCTGCGGCGCGGGCTTGTTGACAACTGAATAGCCGAGCGCCCCAGCCAGAATGCCCACCAGGGCGACGAGAGCAAGGGTGACGCGCGACATAGAGCAGGCTCCGGCTAGTTGGTTTCCTGCCTTCTAGCAGAGGTTTGCCCACAATAGCAGCCAGGGATGAACAGGCGGTGCGTCTCATCATCAATTGTTGTTGAGGCGCAACGCTGTTCGGGCTAGGCCGGATGAAACACTGGAGCCTGCCATGACCGACGCACCCATTGATGGCCTGATGCCCTTCCACGCCATGGAAATACTCAAGCGCGCCAAGGCTATCGAGGCATCCGGGCGCACTGTGTGCCACCTCGAAGTGGGCGAGCCCGGCGCGCCGCCAGCGCCAAAGGTGATCGAGGCGGTGCGCCGCGTGCTGCCTGATGCGCATGGCTATACCAATGCCAAGGGGCTTGGCGAGCTGCGTGAGGGGCTGACGGCCTATTATGCGGCGCAGCACAGCGTTTCGGTCGATCCCGATTCGATTGTCTGCACCATGGGGTCGTCGGCTGGGTTCATCCTGGCGTTTCATACCGCATTCCGGCCGGGCGCCCGCATTGCTATCACGCGGCCCGGCTATCCGGCCTATGTGAATACTCTGCTGGGGCTGGGGTTCGGCATTGCGGAAATCCCGCTGCATGCGGGCAATGGCTGGCGCCTGACGGGTGCGGATATCGCGGCGGCACATGCGCGTGAGCCGTTTGAGGGGCTGCTGTTTGCCAGTCCCGCCAACCCCACGGGCGCGGCGGTCGACCGGGCCGGGTTGGCCGATATCGTGGCGACCTGCAAACGGCTTGGCGTGCGGCTGATATCCGATGAAATCTACCATGGGCTGGATTATCGCGGTCCTTCGGTCAGCGCGCTCGAGCTGACGCGCGACGCCATCATCATCAACAGTTTTTCGAAATATTACTGCATGACCGGCTGGCGCATCGGCTGGATGGTGCTGCCCGATGAGCTGATCCGCCGGGCGGAAATTCTGCAGCAAAACCTGTTTATCTCGGCGCCGACCCTCAGCCAGATCGCGGCCACGGCAGCCTTGGGCGAGCGCGACTATTCGGAGCAGCAAAAGGCGGGCTATGCGGTCAACCGCGCACTGCTGGACGAAGGGCTGCATAGTCTGGGCTTTGAGATCGGCAGCCCGTCGGATGGCGCCTTTTACGCCTATGCCGGAATTGGCAGGTTTTCCAACGACTCCATGGTGTTTTGTGAATCGATGCTGGAAGACGCCGGGGTCGCCATCACGCCCGGCATCGACTTCGACCGAACAGATGGCGCCCATTTCGTGCGGCTATCCTATGCGGGCAAGCGCGAGTCTATCGAGCTGGCGCTTGACCGCATGGCTAAGGTTTTGCGGTAGTTAGCGCGGGTTCTCGGCCCGGGCGAAGACGCGTAGGATATAGCCGTCGGGGTCCTTGGCGGCGAAGGTGAAGCCGAAATCCTTGTCGGACGGCTCCTGCACGATCGTGGCGCCGCGCTGCTTCCAGGTCTCGTAGGTGGCGCTGACGGCAGCCCTGTCGGGTTCGGTGAACGTCACTTCGACGCCCCCGGCGGGCAGGGGCTTGGGCTCCATTTCGTCCTTGATCCACAGCCCCAGCTTGATGCCGTTGGGGAGGACATAGAGGACGAAGGTGGGGGCCTTCTCGACCGGCTGGATGTCGAGCAGGCGCGAATAGAATGTTTCGCTCTTGAGCGGATCGGCGACGGCGAGCAGGATGTAATTCAACGTGGTCATGGCGACCTCCTTGTTCTAATGGAGGTCACTCTAGGCGCCGGGACTGTCAGTTTCCGGCAGTGGCGTTCAGCTTTTCCTGGTGTAGAGGGCGCGCCATTCGCGCAGCATGACGGCCCGGCGCTTGGGATAGCGCTCGGCCAATCGTTCGACGGTTTCGATCCGGTCGACACGGAAATGGCGATAGTCCTGCCGTAATTCGCACCAGCCGGCGACGATGCGAGCCTCCTCGAAAAAGCCGATCAGGAAAGGCCAGATCGTGCGGCGGGAAACCGCCTCGTCGAGGCTGCGATAGCCGATGGTGATCTTGCGCTCGTCGCGGATAGCCAGGCGGATTTCGGCGGCGTCGATGCTGTCGGCATTGGCGCCCTGCGGCACCAGCAGAGTGGTGGCCTCGACGCGATCGCGCAGGTCGGCGGGCAGGACCGAAGTGATCTTGCTCAGCGCCTGTTGGGCGGAACTGCTGAGGCGGCTATCCGACGAGCGGGCGGCGACCCAGCGGGAGCCGAGCACCAGGGCCTCGATTTCATCAGCGCTGAACATCAGCGGGGGCAGGGTGAAGCCGGGGCGCAGCACGTAGCCCAGGCCTGGCTCGCCTTGGATATCGGCGCCCTGGCCCTGGAGGGTGGCGATGTCGCGATAGAGCGTGCGGATCGAAATGCCGAGTTCGGCGGCCAGATCCTGCCCGCTGACCGGCGTCGAGCGGTTGCGCAGGGCTTGCAGCAGATCGAGAAGACGGGCGGCGCGGGACATGTCAGTGGTCCAAAAGGACGAAAGGCGGCACAGGTGCCGCCTTTCTGAAATTATTGTTGAAGTGGCCTAGCCGAGACCAAGCCGGCGCTGCCACCAGCCGACCTTCTTCTTTTCCGGCTCTTCAGGCGTGTCGCTCTCGGCCTTAGGGGTACTGGAGGAGACAACAATGCCTTCCGCCGGCAATTCCTTCTTGGCGCGGCGCGGCTTGGGCGCTTCGGCCTCAGGCGCAGCGACCGGCTCGGCCGCAGCGGGCGCGGCTTGGGCCACGCTCGCGACTGGCGCGGCTTCGGCCGGTGCAGCGTCTGCCGCCTCAGCCTTGGGCTTGCGGGTGCGGGGCTTCCGCTTGGGCTTCTCGTCGCTTGCCGGCGTTTCTTCCGGTGCCGCTTCAACAGGGGTGACTTCCGCCACGGCCATTTCGGCAGGCACTTCGGCGGTCTTGCGGGTCCGACGCGTCCGCTTCGGCTTCTCGGCCGGCGCGTCGGCCGCAGGCTCTGCCTCTACAGCGACTGACTCGGATGCAGCTTCGGGAGCAGGTGCTGCCTCGGCCGCAGTCTCACTGGTTGCTTCGACCGGTTCGGCATCGCCGGCAGCCGCGGGCGAAGCCTCGCTGCCCTCAATGCCTTCCTCGCCCTCGCGACGATTGCGGCGGCCACCACGGCGACCGCGACGGCGGCGCTTGCGCGGCTCGTCATCGGCGCGGGCATCGGAGGATGCGGAAGCGGTATTCTCTTCGCCCTCTTCACCTTCATCATCGCTATCTTCGGCATCGGCCTCGATAGCGGGCTGCTGGGCGGCACGCTGCTGAGGCGGACGCTGACCGCCTTCATCACCACGCTCGCCACCACGACGGCGGCGACGACGGCGACGGCGGCCTTCGCCGTTCTCGGCAGCCTGGCGCTCGCCGGCCTCGGCTGGTGCCTCTTCGGCCTGTTCTTCGTCTTCTTCCTCGACGATATCGTCATCGGCGCTGTCATCGATGACGGCGCTATCGACGCGGACATGCTCGGTGGCGCGCTGATCGGCATAGGCGGAGACCCGGGCCTCGCCTTTTTCGATGGCGAACTGGTGGCCGGTCATCTTGCCGTCGGCCGTGATGGTGATCGACAGCGTGTTGCGGATTTCCAGCGCCGTCAGCGTGTCGCGCTTGAAATTGAGGATATAGAGCGCGACTTCGATCGGAACGCGCACATTGATCGACTGGCCCTGGCGGCGCAGCACATGATCTTCGATATGACGCATGATCATCAGCGCCAGCGACTCGGTGGACCGCACCAGACCCGTGCCATCGCAGATCGGGCACTTATGGGTGGAGCTTTCGACCACGCCGAAGCGGATACGCTGGCGGCTCATTTCCATCAGGCCGAAATGGCTGATGCGGCCAACCTGGATGCGGGCGCGATCGTCCTTCAGGCAATCCTTGAGCTTGCGTTCGACCGCCCGATTGCTCCGGTTCTCCATCATGTCGATGAAGTCGATGACGATGAGGCCGGCCAGATCGCGCAGCCGCAACTGGCGCGCAACTTCGTCGGCCGCTTCCAGATTGGTCTGGAGCGCGGTGTCCTCGATATTGTGCTCCTTGGTGGAGCGGCCCGAGTTCACGTCGATCGAGACCAGGGCCTCGGTCGGATTGATCACGATATAGCCGCCAGAGGGCAGGGTCACCGTGGGGGAGAACATGGAATCGAGCTGGGCTTCGATGCCATATTTGGAGAACAGCGGCTGATCTTCCTTGTAGAGCTGCACGTTTTTGGCGTGGCTCGGCATGATCATGCGCATGAAGTCCTTGGCCTCGCGATAGGCGTCATCGCCTGCCACGAACACTTCATCGATGTCCTTGTTGTAGAGGTCGCGAATGGTGCGCTTGATCAGCGAGCCTTCCTCATAGACCAGGCAGGGGGCCTGGCTCTTGAGGGTCAGTTCGCGCACGCTTTCCCATAGCCGCATCAGATATTCGAAATCGCGCTTGACCTCGGCCTTGGTGCGCGAAGCACCGGCCGTGCGCAGGATGACGCCCATGCCCTGCGGTACCTCGAGATCGCTGGTGATCTCCTTGAGGCGCTTGCGGTCGGCAGCGTTGGTGATCTTGCGGGAAATGCCGCCGCCACGGGCGGTATTGGGCATCAGCACCGAATAGCGGCCGGCGAGCGACAGATAGGTCGTCAGAGCCGCGCCCTTATTGCCGCGCTCTTCCTTGACCACCTGCACCAGCATCACCTGGCGGCGCTTGATCACTTCCTGGATCTTGTAGTGACGGCGATTGTTCTGCGAGCGGCGACGCTCGGGCAGTTCTTCAAGCGCGTCCGCTCCGCCGATCGATTCGACCGGTTCGGTATTGGCCGGTGCCTGCTCGATATGGCTGGCGCCTTCCATGTCCTGGGTATCGGTTTCAGCGTCCGGCTCGGTCACGCCTTCAGGCAGCGAGATATTCTCGTCGGCTGCCTCGTCATGGTGATCGTCTTCCTCGTGCTCTTCGCGCAGCAGGGCTTCGCGGTCGGCAACGGGGATCTGGTAATAGTCGGGATGGATTTCGCTGAAGGCGAGGAAACCGTGGCGATTGCCGCCATATTCGATGAACGCGGCCTGCAGCGAAGGCTCAACGCGCGTTACCTTGGCGAGGTAGATATTCCCCCGCAACTGGCGGCGGGTCGCCGATTCAAAGTCGAATTCCTCGAGCCTGTTACCCGATGTAACGACAATCCGTGTTTCTTCCGGGTGGATGGCATCCACCAGCATTCTCTTGGTAGCCATAATAAACTCCGCGCGCTCGCGCGCCGACAAGAGGCCGCCGGGAAGCCGGCATCCTTCTCATGGCGCTGTGCGAGGCGAATGGTTTGAAGGTAGTGGCGCGCGAAACGGAGGTGTTGGGTGCGCCGGCATAAATGGTCATGGCCGAGAGATGCAGCGTAGCAAAACGGCAATCGTTTACATCGATCGCGTCGCGTTTTGTCCGCCTGCGGGCCATCTGACCTCTTCCTATTGGGCTGCTCGCATCTAAAAATGCCAGCAGCCGTCCGGTCCGAACGGACCGAAATTTGTCGAGAAGCGCAGGATTTGCCGCTTCTGAACCGGCTTTCGGGAAGTCTCTTCGCCCCGTTGCCGGCCCACCTCCTGTGCCAATGTCGTCAGCCTCTAGCCAACGCGAACTGGTGCCGCAGGAAGCTTGCGCCTCATCTATAGCGTGTAGGGGGGTTGCAACAGATTGGCAACAGGAAAGTCAAAAAGCGCCTGTGCCCGACTTTTCAAACAGGCTTTATTGGCCCTCCGGGCAAATCATCGCATAAGAGCCTTGGCGCCGCAGAATCGCCCGAACTTTCTGGCATTGCGGCAGCCGTGACATAGGGGCAGTTCCAGTCTTGTTCAAATTTCTCCGCTCCATCAAATGGCCGGTGACCGCTCTGGTGCTGGCTTTCGCCGTGCTTTCGGTCGCGGCCCGGGCCCAGGACACGACGCCGCTGCCGGCGCTGCCCAATGTGATGGACGTGCGGGTGTCCGACACGCCGGAACGCGCGCGGCTGATCGTCGACCTGGCGGCCAAGACTGAATTTGCGCTGGTATCGCTGGATGGGCCGAACCGATTGGCCATCGATGTGCGAGCCGCCACGTTTTCGGTGCCCGAACCGACCGGCCAGCCGGCGGGCGAGGGGATTGTCTCGGGCTACGAGATCGAGCAAGCGGCGCCGGACCGGGTTCGCACGATTTTGACGTTGGCCCAGCCGGCGCAGGTGCAGCAGGCTTATGTGCTGGACGCGTTCGAGGATCAGCCGGCGCGGCTGGTGGTGGATATTATTCCGGCGACACCCGAGGAATTTGCCGCAAACGTCACCAAGGACAAGGCGGCCTCCACCGATATTGCCGCGGCCCCGGCGCAATCCACGCCGGCAGGTGGCTCTGAATTGCCGATCGCGACGCGCCCGCTGGTGGTCATCGATCCCGGCCATGGCGGCATCGATAGCGGTGCCGAGGCGGCCAATGGCATCAAGGAGAAGGATATCGTCCTCGCCTTTGCACTCAAGCTGCAGCAATTGCTCGTTGAGTCGGGGCGCGTGGACGTGGCCTTGACGCGCGAGGACGACACGTTCCTGCGGCTTGAGGAACGGGTGGCGCTGGCCCGCCGCAACAAGGCCGACCTGTTCATTTCGCTGCATGCCGACAGCTTCCAGCAGCCGGAAATCCGTGGCGCCAGCGTCTATACGCGGGACGAAAATGCCACGGATGTGCTCGACAAGGTGCTGGCGGACAATGAGAACAAGACCGACGTGATCGCCGGCTTCACCATGCCGCAAATGGCGCCGGAAGTGGTCGATATCCTGATCGACCTGATGCGGCGCGAAATGCGCAAGCAATCCTACATGGCCGCCCAGTCCATCGTGCATCAGCTCGAGCCCAGTGTGGAACTGCGCCGTTTCCCGGTGCGCCAGGCCGATTTTTTCGTGCTGCAGGCGCCCGACGTGCCCTCGGTGCTGATCGAGCTGGGCTTTCTGTCCAACGCCACGGACATGGCCAATCTGATGCAGAGCGACTGGCAGGAACGCACCGCCAATGCGCTGGCGCGGGGCATCTCGACTTATTTCGATAGCCTCAAGACCGACGAGTGATGTGATAAATCCGTCACGGCGGCGCTCAACGGCAGTGACCTGCCGATAAGTGCGGGCTTGTGATGCACATTCCGCGCGGCTTCTGGTATGATTCCAAACAGAAACGACGGGTGCTATCAGCGCCGCGTCGGCGACGCTATGCGGGCATGCTGCCATTGATCGGGCAGGGCCCCGTGGAGAGACTATCTATATGCTGCGTTTGCTCGGCTGGTTCTTTGGCTTTGGTATGTTTCTCGCACTGGCCGCTGTTGCCGGTGGTGCCGTCTACCTGACGACTGTCTCGGCCGAACTGCCCGACTATACCGTCCTCAAGGATTACCAGCCGCCCGTAACGACGCGCGTGCACGCCGCCGATGGCACATTGCTGGCCGAATTTGCCCGCGAACGGCGGCTGTTCCAGCCCATCGAAACCGTGCCGCCGCTGGTGATCAACGCGTTCCTGTCGGCTGAAGACAAGGACTTTTATCGCCATGGCGGCATTGCCGTGGATGGCGTGTTCCGTGCCGTGCGCGACAATCTCATGGCGCGGATGGATGGCAATTCCTCGATCCAGGGGGGCGGTTCGTCGATCACGCAACAGGTGGCCAAGAATTTCCTGCTGACCTCCGAGCAGACCTGGGATCGCAAAATCCAGGAAGCCCTGCTGGCCATCCGCATCGAGTCGACCTTTTCCAAGGATCGTATCCTCGAGCTCTATCTCAACGAGATATTCCTCGGCCTCAATTCCTATGGCGTTGCGGCGGCGGCGCTGAATTATTTCGACAAGGCGCTGTACCAGCTCGATCTGGCCGAAGCCGCCTATATTGCCGCGCTCCCCAAGGGGCCGAACAATTACCATCCCTTCCGCCGCCCGCAGGCCGCTATCGAGCGCCGCAATTGGGTGATCGATCGCATGGTCGAAAATGGCTATGCAACGCCGGAAGAAGCGGCCCTTGCCAAGGAAGAGCCACTCAATGTCGTGCCGCGCGCCGGTGGCAGCCAGCTCTATGCGGCGGAGTATTTCACCGAGGAAGTGCGGCGCGAACTGGCCAAGCTTTACGGCGAAGACCAGCTCTATGGCGGCGGGCTTTCGGTGCGCACGACGCTCGACCCCAAGCTGCAGGGCTATGCGCGCCGGGCCCTGATGGATGGGCTGATTGCCTATGATCACGGCCGGGGATTCCGCGAACCGGTCGCCAGTATCGAGATCGGCGAGGATTGGGGCCTTGCTGTCGCCAAGGTCAAGCCGCTCAGCGATGTGCCGGAATGGCAGCTGGCGGTGGTTCTGGAAATGAACGGCAACGAGGCGCGGATCGGCTTGCGGCCGGATTCAACGGTCGATGGCGCGATTGCCGACGATCGGGTGGAGGGCACGCTGTCCGGCCCTGAAATCAAGTGGGTTTCCAAGCCCCTATCGAGCATTCTCAAAGTGGGGGATGTGGTCTATGTCTCGCCCATAGTCGGCAAAGCCGGCATTTATACGCTGGAGCAGGTGCCCGAGATCGAAGGCGCGTTGGTGGCCATGGATCCGCGCACGGGACGCGTGCTGGCCATGGTGGGCGGCTTCTCCTTCGCCGAATCCGAATTCAATCGCGCCACGCAGGCGCTGCGCCAGCCCGGCTCCTCGTTCAAGCCGATCGTCTATGCCGCCGCGCTCGACAATGGCTATACGCCGGCCTCCGTGGTGCTCGACGCGCCGGTGGAAATC
The DNA here is from genome assembly GCF_044987315.1 of Devosia sp. ZW T5_3. Classification (NCBI taxonomy): domain Bacteria; kingdom Pseudomonadati; phylum Pseudomonadota; class Alphaproteobacteria; order Hyphomicrobiales; family Devosiaceae; genus Devosia; species Devosia sp. ZW T5_3. Next base: position 326,536 of record NZ_JBJDRE010000002.1, on the reverse strand, counting down.
CGCAACTCGGATGGCTCGATCTGGCGGCCGGAAAACTACGCGCAGCAATTTTATGGTCCGCAAACCTTGCGGCGCGGCATCGAGCGCAGTCGCAACGTCATGACGGTGCGGCTGGCCAAGGATATCGGCATGCCGCTGGTGGCCGAATATGCCAAGATGTTTGGCGTCTATGACAGTATGCAGCCGGTGCTCGCCATGGCCCTCGGCGCCGGTGAAACCACCGATATGCGGATGACGGCCGCCTATGCGACCATCGCCAATGGCGGACGCAAGATCGTGCCGACGCTGATCGACCGCATCCAGGATCGCTATGGTGTGACGGTCTATCGCCACGACCAGCGCACTTGCGAGGGCTGCCAGGCGGAAGCTTGGAACGGGCAGGGCGAGCCGCGCATCATCGACAATCGCGAGCAGGTGCTCGATCCGATGACGGCCTACCAGATCACCTCGATGATGGAGGGTGTGGTGCAGCGCGGCACCGGCACCGCCGCCAAGGTGCTCAACCGCCCCGTCGCCGGCAAGACCGGCACGACCAATGACTACAAGGATGCATGGTTCGTCGGCTTTACGCCTGAACTCGCCGTTGGTGTCTATGTCGGATATGACCAGCCGCGCTCCATGGGCTCTTCGGTGACGGGCGGCACGTTCGCCACGCCGATCTTTACCGAGTTCATGCAGAAGGCGCTGGCCGGCACGCCCGCCACCCCGTTCAACGTGCCTCCCGGCATGACGACAGCCTGGATCAATCCTAATTCGGGCGTGCAGGCCTATAATGGCGAAGGTGGCATCGAAGAATCCTTCAAGCCCGGTACCGGGCCGAACCTCGCGACCTCGGTGATCGGCCTGGGCGTCAATGCGGCCGACGCCATCCAGCGCCAGCAGGAGATGCAGCAGCAATATGGCAATGGCTATATGGCCCAGCCAAGTGCCGATGCCGGTCGCGGCGGCCTGTTCTAAGTGCCCGATTTCGTCGTCTATCCGCATCCCGCATTGAGCCGGGCGGCCACACCGCGTCCGGTGGATGAGGCCATGCTGGAAGCAGGGGACCGGCTGCTAGCGGCGGCCAGGGAGGCGCAGGCCTATGGGCTGGCGGCGGCCCATCTCGGCGAGAATGAACCGCTGGTCGTCATGTCCATGGCAAGCGATCCGGCGCAGCGCGATTATCGGCTGTTGTACAACCCCGAGATCGTGGCGGTCGCTGAGGAAACAGCGAGTGGGCCGGAGGGATCGGTATCCATGCCGGGCATTGAAGTGGCCGTGCAGCGGCCGGTCTGGGCCGAAATCGCCTATGATGATGCTGATGGTATCCGGCAGCGTGAGCGGCTCGAAGGCTTTGTGGCGCGAGTTGCGTTGCACGAGATCGAGCAGGTCAACGGCATCTTCTTTTTGAGCCGCGTATCGCGGCTGAAGCGCGACGCGGCTTTGCGCAAGTTCGACAAGAGCCGGCGGGCATAATTGCCGCCGAAAGGTTGATCCTCAACCCGCACTCCGCTACACGGGGCGCCAGTTTTGAAGGAATAGACCATGCGTACGGAAATCGAAAAGACCGTCGCCGAAATCGAGCAGGTTCTGACCCTGCTGAGGAGGCATCTTTGACTGGGATACTGCAGAAGTCCGTCTCGACGCGCTGAACGCGCAAACCGAATCTCCCGATTTCTGGAACGATCCGGAAAAGGCCCGTGCCGCCATGCGCGAGCGCGACGAACTCGACGTGGCCGTCAAGGCGGTGCGCGAGCTTGAGGCCGGTATCCGCGACAATACCGAGCTGATCGAAATGGGCGAAGCCGAAGGCGACGCCGCGATCGTCAAGGATGCCGAAGACGCGCTGATCGAGCTCAAGCAGACGGCGCGCCGTCGCCAGATCGAGACGCTGCTATCGGGCGAAGTCGACGCCAATGACTGCTATGTCGAAATCCATTCGGGCGCCGGCGGCACCGAAAGCCAGGATTGGGCCAACATGCTGCTGCGCATGTATACCCGCTGGGCCGAACGCCGGAAGATGAAGGTCGAGGTCATGGAAATGCATGACGGCGAAGAAGCCGGCATCAAATCCGCGACCATTCTGGTCAAGGGCCACAATGCCTATGGCTGGCTCAAGACCGAGAGCGGCGTGCATCGCCTGGTGCGTATCAGCCCCTATGACTCGGCCGCGCGGCGGCATACCAGCTTTTCGAGCTGCTGGGTCTATCCGGTGGTCGATGATTCAATCGACATCGAAATCCGCGAGTCCGACCTCAAGATCGACACCTATCGCGCCTCCGGCGCCGGTGGGCAGCACGTCAACACCACCGACTCGGCCATCCGCATCACGCACGTGCCCTCGGGCATTATCGTGGCCTGCCAGCAGGAGCGCAGCCAGCACAAGAACCGTGCGACGGCCATGGCCATGCTGAAATCGCGTCTCTATGAGGCCGAGTTGCAGAAGCGCGAAGAGGCGGCCAACGCCCAGGCGGCCAGCAAAACCGATATCGGCTGGGGCCACCAGATCCGCTCCTATGTGCTGCAGCCCTACCAGATGGTCAAGGACATGCGGACCGGGGTTGAAAGCGGCCAGCCCTCAGTCGTGCTGGATGGCGACCTCGACGAGTTCATGGAAGCCGCATTGGCGCAGCGCGTCGGTGTCGCAACGGACGTGGCGGAAGCCGAATAACCGAAACAGCCTGACGGCCTAGCCCAGCAAGGCCGTCAGGCGCTTTCCGGCCTCGAGGAAGTTCTTGGGGTTGATGGCGACGTCGTCCTTCCGCACCTCGAAATGCAGGTGCGGGCCCGTTGAGCGGCCGGTCGAGCCGACCCTGGCAATCGGGGTGCCGGTATTCACCCGCTGCCCGACTTCGCTCAGAAACCCCGACAAATGCCCGTAGCGGCTGATCAGGCCATTGGCATGGGTGACTTCCACCACATTGCCATAACCCGATTTGACGCCGACAAAACTGACCACGCCTGCGCCAGCGCTGAGCACAGTAGTGCCGGTCGTGGCCGCAAAATCCATCCCGGAATGAAATGCCCGGCGGCCGGTGAACGGGTCGGTGCGATTGCCGAAGCCCGAACTCTGCCGGAAATTGCCGGATATCGGCATGTGAATGGGGGCGGTGTCGATGCTGTCGCGTGCCGCCTTGTACCGCACCAGCGCCGCCATCACCGCATTGGCATCGTCGATCATGGGCGAGGCTTCGGCGCCATCCACAGCCGCCAGCAGCGGGCCGCCAACGCCATCCAGATCATCCTCGGGCAGGGTGACGCGAATGCCCAGCCCCGACAGCTCCGTCACGATATTGCGGGTGCGCTCCGTTGCCGTTTCAGCAATCGAGGTCATGGCAAACTGGGTTTCGCCCATCATCTGGGTAATCGCACTGGCAGTCGCGTCGATCTCGGCATTGCCGCTGTTCATTGCCAAAGGCGCGATGGCCGGAGCGCCTGATGCCGAGGGCAGGGCGGCGCTATCGATGCCCAATTGTCCGGCCTTGTCGACCAGCACCTTGACCAGTTGGTGCTGCTCGATCAGCACTTCCTGCTGCTGGGACAATTCCTGCAATTGCAGGTTGATGTCGCCCGCCTGGGCATAGCTGCGCGAATGCAGCCGATCCACCTCGACGCGCAATTGCGCGATGCGGTCCTCATAGGCGGCCACGACCTGGTCGTTCTGGCGATTCCACAGCTTGGCGATGTCGTTTGAAAACAGGAATGCGGTGGCGGTCAGGGCATTGGCACAGAGCAGGGCGGCGAACATGCCGTAAAACAGGGCCGGGCGGATGCCCTGGCGCACAGGAACTGGCGCGGGAGCTGGACCGCCAAAACTGGCTGAATAACGCACGCAACATACCTCGCGACACCAACAACATGGTGAGCAAAGTATGGCTATGCATGGTTAATAAAGGCAAAAGCCGCGCTATTTCGCGGCCAGATGGGCATCCAGCGCGTCGAGCATTTTCTGCGCATGACCGGCAATACGGGTGGCCCGAATGATCCGGGCCACCTTGCCATCGGCGCCGATAATGAACGAGGTGCGGATCAGCCCCATGAATTCGCGGCCATAGAGTTTTTTGAGCTTCCACAGGCCAAACGGCTCGATAGCCTTGTGTTCTGGATCAGCGACCAGCGGAACTGTCAGCCCGTATTTGGCCCGGAACTTGGCGTGGCTCGCCAGGTCGTCGGGCGAAATGCCGGCTAAAACCGCTCCACGCTTGGCGAATTCGGGGGAGAGCGCCGAAAATTCCTGGTTTTCGTTGACGCACCCGCCCGAGTCGTCCTCTGGATAGAAATAGAGCACAACAGGCTTGCCGCGGTGGCTCGCCAGATCAAAGGTCGAGCCATCATCCAGCGGCAAAGTGAAAGTTGGTGCGAGGTCGCCCTCTTGCAGTTCGGTCATCGCGATAGGTCCTGGCTTTTCGGGCTGGATGCTATTGGAGGTGTCGGCGCCATATTACAGCCGGTATCATCAGGCACTAGACCGCATTCTGCGGTTGATTCTCAGGGGTGCCAGCAGATACCGGCCGAGTTTCGATCTGGAAGCAAGTGAGCGCGTCAACCTTACCCGCAGACACGCCAATTGTACCGTCTGCGACAAGCGGACGACATCCCGTGCGCCATGCAGCCAAAGTCTGCGTGTGGGTGGTCGGTATTCCTGCGGCTCTGTCGCTGCTGCTCTATCTCATCCTGCTGATCACCCCGATCCGCCTGCCATTCGGCGGCGACGCGGTGCGGGCCTTCGCCCAATCGACCATGCCAGCCACCTCCAATCTGCAGCTTGGGCAGATGGCGCTGGCGCTCGAAAACGGCGTCTGGCCCGTGATCCAGTTCTCGCCCGTGCAACTGACCGATGCCAAGAGCGGCGCCAATATCTCCATCGAGGCGCTTGAGATCGGCTTCTCGCCGGCCCGAGCTATTTTCGGCCAGCCGGGCGCGACGATAACGCTGGTGCGCCCGCATGTGCAGGTGGTGCAGGACCTGTTCGGGCCGCGCGTCACCAGTTTTGATCTGATCGATGATCCCAATGGCGGCCCGCCGACCGTGCAGGTTAGGGAAGGCGAGGATGCCTTTCCGGCCGTGGATATTTCCCAGCGCGGCATTGATCTGAGCGGAGCGGCGCAGCCGCAGCAGATGCGTTCGGACAATGATTGGCTGATCTATAATCTGGAGACCAGCGAGCAGGGCATTGCCGATATTGTCGAGCATGCGGCGCAAGGGCGCTTCTCCAAGCTCGTGATCCGCGACGGCACGGTGGATATGAGCGACACCGTCTATGGCCTGTTCCGGCAATTCGAGCACATCAATGTCGAAATCGGGCCGACACCGGACCGGCGCAATACCAATGGCAAATTCTCCGCCACGCTGGGCGGCCGCACCATGACGGGCAACCTGTCGCGCACCGTGGATGATGCGGGCGGCTCGCGGCTTGAGGCCGATGTCACCAATATCGATTTTGCCGCATTCCTGCCCTTCATCGATGATGCGACCAGCCTTGCCGCCATCCGCGGCGCGGGGGCGCTGTCGATCGATGTGCGGTTCCAGCCGGCGGGGGGCAAGCTGATCGATGGCGCGTTCAAGATCGATCTGACTGGCCTCGATCTGCGCATTGCCGATGCCTATTTCCCCATTGCCAGCTCGATCCTCAACATCAACTGGGCGCCCGAAAAAGGGCAGTTCACGCTGGAAGACAGTGCGTTGCAGATCGGCAAGAGCTCGGCGCGCGTCTCGGGCGTGTTCGGCCTTGGGCTCGATCCCAAATTCGGCCCAACCACCGGCATCGCGCTCAAGGCGACCGATGTTCGGATCCAGCCCGATGACATGGAGGCGCCGGCGCAGCCATTCGACAGCATGGAATTTTCCGGCTGGTCGGCACCGCTTTACGGCGCGCTCGGCATTGATCGGCTGATCGCCCGCAAGGGCACGGCAAGCGTTGAAACGACGGGCCGGTTCGACATGCTGCAAAAGGGCCTGGGGGTCGATCTGACGCTGACCGGGCAGGGCATCAGCGCCGACGATGCCAAGCGGCTCTGGCCCTATGTGATGGGCACGGAAAGCCGCGACTGGTTTGTCGCCAATGTGACCGACGGCACGATCACCAACGCCCGGATGCGGTTCAAATTCCCGGTCGGCACCCTGGCGCTGGAGGGCGAGAACAAGGCCATCCCCAAGGACGCCATGCAGATCGACATGGTCGGGGCGGGCGTCACGGTCACCCCCACCGCCGAGATGGCGCCAGTTACCCTGCAAGGCGATACGCGCCTGCAGATCGATGACAGCAATGTCACCATCTCGGCCGGCGGCGGCCAGATCGAAACTGCGGGCGGCCCGCTCAAGGTGACCAATCCGGCACTCGTGATGGACAATTCCGAGCCCACAGAGAGCATTATCGAGGTTTCCGGCGATCTGGAGGGTTCCATTCCCGCTTTGCTCGCCCTGACCCGCGAGCAGCAGCCGCAGGCCATCGAGCATACGCCGCTGCCGCTGGATCTGGATTCCCTACAAGGCAGTGTCGATGCCGGGCTGGTCGTGACCGTCAAGCTGCCCAATGAGGAGAGCGGCAAGGCGATGAATGTGGACTATGTGCTGAATGGCACGGTCTCGGACTTTGCCAGCTCGCAGCCCATCAAGGACCACAAGATCGGTAACGGCCAGCTTGCCTTTAGCGCCTCGCAGGCCGGCTACCAGGTGGGCGGCACGGCTGAGATCGACGGCATGAAGGCCGATGTCGAGATCATCGGGACGCTCGAAACCGAGCCGACCTTCCGCCTGTCCTCGGTCGTCAGCGCCGACGACCTCAAGGCAATGGGCTTTGATGCGTCGCCATATTTTGCCGGCACCATACGGATGGTCGGCCAGCCTCTGGCGGATGGCTCGATCCAGGTCGCCGCCGATTTGCAGGATGCGCGGCTGACCATAAAGGATATCGGCATCTCCAAGGCGGCGGGCACGGCCGGCACGCTGCATGCCAATGTGAAGCAGGATGGCGAACTGACCGAGCTGAGTGGGGTCGATCTGGCATTCGGCTCGGTGCATCTAAAGGGCGGCATCAAATACCACGCCACCGAGGGGCTGGAATCGGCCACTTTCGAGCAGTTCGCGCTGAGCCCGGGCGATAATGCGCAATTGGCGCTCGCCCCGCGCGAAGGCGGTTATTCGGTGCAGATTCGTGGCGCCCAGCTCGATCTCAAACCCATGCTCAAGCAATTCTTCGGGCTGGGCGAGGGCACGGGCGGGGTGCAATCCACCTTCACCCAGACCATCGCTCTCGATGTGAAGCTGGACCGCGCGCTTGGCTATTATGCCACCACCGCCTTCAATATGAATCTCGACCTGCTGCTGCGCGGCACCGATCTGCGTCGGGCCAACCTCACGGCACAGTTCAGCGACGGCAATGCTGTGTCGGTGACGACCAATCCGACGCCCGATGGTCGCACCATGTCGGTGGCTTTCAATGATGCCGGCACCATATTGCGCCTACTGGGTGTCTATTCGCAGTTGGCCGGTGGGGAGGGGAGCCTCGTCCTCAACACGTTCAGCGCGCAGAAAATGGATGTCGGGCAATTACTGATGCGCCATTTCGCCATTGTCGACGAAGCCAATGTCGCCCAGGTGCTCGGCAATCACTCGGACTCGCGCGCTGCCATCTCCAAGCAGAACCGGCTCGATTTCGATAGCGCCAAGGTGGATTTCGTGCGCCGCTCGGACCGTGTCGAGGTGTCCAACGCCGTGCTGACCGGCAGCACGGTGGGCGGCACGCTGCGCGGCTTCATCTATACCAATCAGCGGCAATACGACCTGACGGGAACCTATGTGCCGCTATTCGGGCTCAACAGCGCGTTCCAGAAAATCCCGCTGCTCGGCCCGCTGCTGGGCGGCCGCGATGGCGAAGGGCTGCTCGGGGTCACCTTCTCGGTGACCGGGGCGCTATCCAGCCCGGTCTTCCGCATCAATCCGCTCTCCGCCCTGGCACCGGGCGCGCTGCGCGAGCTGTTCGAATTCCGCGCCAACGAGCAGCCGCGCGTGGAATGAAAAAGGCGCCCGAGAGGGGCGCCTTCCACGTTTAGTTGGACCGATTTAGACCGGCTTGATCAGCGCATGGCGCTTTTTGCCGACCGAGAGCTTGATGACGCCTTCGGGCAGCAGCGCATTGTCGCCAATGCTGAGCTTGTCGTCCTCGATCACCGCGTCATTGACCCGTACGGCGCCCGACTGGATGTGGCGGCGGGCTTCGCCATTCGATCCGGCCAGCCCGGCAGTGACGAGCGCGGCAAGAATGCCCAGCCCGGTTGCCAGCTCGGCATGCGACACCGTCGCGGTCGGCAGCGATAGATCAATTCCGCCAGCCTCAAAGGTCGCCGATGCCGTCGAGGCGGCCTGGATAGCTGCGTCACGGCCATGCACGATGGCGGTGACTTCGGTCGCCAGCACCTTCTTGGCCTCGTTGATCTCGTTGCCGCCCAGAGCAGCGAGCTTGGCGATTTCGCTCAGCGGCAGGCGGGTGAAGATCTTGAGGAACTTGCCGACGTCGGCGTCTTCCGTATTGCGGAAATACTGCCAAAAATCATAGGGGCTGAAGAGATCGCCATTGAGCCAGACAGCGCCGGAGGCCGACTTGCCCATCTTCTCGCCCGATGCCTTGGTCAGTAGCGGGGTGGTCAGCGCATAGAGCTGCTCGCCGCCCATGCGATGGTTGAGGTCCACACCATTGATGATGTTGCCCCACTGGTCCGACCCGCCCATCTGCAACACGGTGCCATAGCGCCGGTTGAGCTCGGTGAAGTCGTAGCCCTGCATGATCATGTAGTTGAATTCGAGGAAGCTCAGCGATTGCTCGCGGTCGAGCCGCAGCTTGACCGAGTCGAAGCTGAGCATGCGATTGACCGAGAAATGGCGGCCCACATCGCGCAGGAATTCGACATAGTTGAGCTTGAGCAGCCAATCGGCATTGTTGACCATGATGGCCGGATTGGAGCCCTCATAGTTCAATATGTTGCTGTAGACCTTCTTGATGCTCTCGATATTGGTGTCGATCTGCTCGACGGTCAGCAGCTTGCGCTGATCGTCGCGGAATGAAGGATCGCCCACCATGGAGGTGCCGCCGCCCATCAGGCTGATCGCCTTGTGGCCGGTTTCCTGCAGCCAGTAGAGCATGGTGACGGTGATCAGATTGCCGATATGGATCGAGGTCGCCGTCGCATCATAGCCGACATAGCCGGTGATCGGCCCCTTGAGGGCAAGGGCGTCGAGCCCCTCGGGATCGGAAATCTGGTGAATGAAGCCGCGCTCATCGAGGACGCGCAGGAAATCGGATTTGAACTTGGTCATGTGACAGCCACTGAGGTTACTGAGACCTCATGGTGAGCTTGTCGAACCACGAGGTCGGTGCATGCGGGACCTCGTCCTTCGACAGGCTCAGGATGAGGTTCCTCCAACGGATCGTAGTGTTCGCGCTGCTATTTAGCGCCCGCCGCCGGCGGCGATCTCCTGCCGGCGACGGTCGAGATAGTCGGCGCAGCGGGTGGTCAGATCATCGATCTTGCCTTCGAAGAAGTGGTTCGCACCCTCAACGATCTGCTGTTCGATGGTGATGCCCTTCTGGGTCTTGAGCTTGTCCACCAGCTTCTGCACCGAAGTGGGCGGAGCCACGCGGTCCTTGTCGCCATGGATGATCAGGCCCGAGGAGGGGCAGGGCGCCAGGAACGAGAAGTCATAGAGGTTTTCCGGCGGAGCGACGGAGATGAAGCCTTCGACTTCCGGGCGGCGCATCAACAGCTGCATGCCGATCCAGGCGCCGAAGGAGAAACCGGCGATCCAGCAGCCGCGGCTTTCGCGGTTGATGATCTGCAGCCAATCGAGCGCAGCGGCAGCGTCGGAGAGCTCACCAATGCCGTGATCGAACATGCCCTGGCTGCGGCCGACGCCGCGCGAATTGAAGCGCAGCACGGCAAAGCCGCGTTCGGCGAACATGTAGAAGAGATTGTAGACGATCTGGTTGTTCATCGTCCCACCGAATTGCGGGTGGGGGTGCAACACGATGGCAATGGGAGCATTGGGCTCCTTGCCCGGCTGATAGCGGCCTTCCAGACGGCCCTCGGGCCCGTTGAAAATCACTTCTGGCATGGTCTTGTTCTTCCGGCCATTCGGCTCTGTTGGCGTGGTATTTCCAACCGTCGATCGGGCGGCACTGCGGCTTGACTAAGCGCGCCTTGCTGCCTAAAACATGGGTCGAAAAATCCAGTTTAGAATTATTCGAAACTTGGTTTTTGGCCGCAAAGCGGCCTGTGAGAGCGCCCCTTGTAATGAAGTTGGGCGGCAAATTTCAAGAAGTGTTTGGATTCGGCGGCATATCGGTGCCCCGAGGCTAGGCATGGAAGCCATGAGCGGCGCGCATGCGCCGATGAGAATTCGATGACGCGAGCGGCGATCTACCTCGATCACAATGCCTCGTCTCCGCTTCTGCCCGAAGCGCGGACGGCGCTGCTCGCTGCCCTCGATCTCACTGGTAACCCATCATCCGTGCATGGTCACGGCCGCGCGCTGCGCCATATCCTGGACACCGCCCGCACCCAGGTGGCGGCCTTGGCGGGTGCTGAACACAAGCAGGTGGTCTTCACCGGCTCGGCCACAGAAGCCATCACCCAGGCCATTGTCGGCGGCGCCAAGATTTTCGGCAGCGACGCCATTATTATCAGCGCGGGCGAGCATGCGGCGGTCTCCAAGGCCGCTGAAGCCACCGGCCTGCCGGTGCTGACCATTGGGCTTTTGGCCGATGGCCGCATTGATCTTGATCAACTGGCCGCCATGCTGGCCGACGCCGATGTAAATGGCCGCACCTTCCTCGTCGCCTTCCATTGGGTGAATAATGAGACCGGCGTGGTCCAGCCCATCGGGCGGATCAATGCCCTGGTCGGACCGACGCGTCACACACTATTCATCGATGCGGTGCAGGCCTTCGGCAAACTGCCCCTCGAATTTGCCGCCTCGGCACCCGATATGATGGCTATCAGCGGCCATAAGATCGGCGCGCCGGCGGGTATTGGCGCGCTGCTGGTCAAGTCGCATGCCGATGTCGTTCGGCTCATTCCCGGCGGCGGGCAGGAGCAGGGGCGGCGCGGCGGCACTGAACCGGCAAGCCTGATCGCTGCATTCGGTGCGGCTTCGGCGGCCTTTGGCGAGCGCTATGGCGCAGTCGATGTGGCAGGACTGATCGACCGGCTGGAAGCCGGCTTGAAGGCCATGGCGGATGATGCGGTGATTTTCGGCGCCGAGCGGCTTGGCAATGTGATCAATTTCGCCGTGCCGGGCATCAAGAATACCACGGCCATGATGGGCCTGGACCTGGCGGGACTGTCCGTGTCCTCGGGTTCGGCCTGTTCGTCCGGCAAGGTCGGCCCCAGCCATGTGCTGGCGGCCATGGGCGTTAAGCCCGAGCTGGCCGAATGCGCCCTGCGGGTCAGCCTCGGCTGGTCCTCGACGGCAGAGGATGTTGATGCGTTCCTCGCCGGTTACCAATCCATCCTGTCGCGCCATCGCGCCCGGCAGGGGCAAGCGGCCTGAGGCCGCAATAGTTTTTGACGGCTCGCGGCGACCTTGAATCGCCTGTCGGGCAAATAGGAGAAGCCAATCATGGCGGATTACGACGATATCCCGACGCTCAAGGAAAACATTGATCGCGCCACCGTGGACTCGGTGCGCTCGCTCGATGTCGACAAGTACAAGTATGGTTTCGAGACCGATATCGAATCCGACATGGCCCCCAAAGGCCTGAGCGAAGATACCGTACGCTTCATCTCGGCCAAGAAGAACGAGCCCCAGTGGATGCTCGATTGGCGCCTCGAAGCCTATCGCCGCTGGCTGACCATGAATGAGCCGACCTGGGCCAAGGTGCATTATCCGCAGATCGACCTGCAGGACATGTATTTCTACGCCGCGCCCAAGTCGACGCCCGCGCCCAAGAGCCTCGATGAAGTCGATCCGGCGCTGATCGCCATGTATGACAAGCTCGGCGTACCGCTCAAGGAACGCGAAATCCTGGCTGGCGTCGAGCGCCCCAAGGTCGCGGTCGACGCGGTGATGGACTCGGTGTCCGTGGTCACCACTTTCCGCGAGGAATTGGCCAAGGTCGGGATCATCTTCTGCTCGATCTCGGAAGCCATCCGTGAGCATTCCGAGCTGGTGCAGAAATACCTGGCCTCGGTCGTGCCGGTTTCGGACAATTATTACGCGACGCTGAATTCAGCCGTCTTCACCGATGGGTCCTTCGTCTACATCCCCAAGGGCGTGCGTTGCCCGATGGAGCTGTCGACCTATTTCCGCATCAACGAAAAGAAGACCGGCCAGTTCGAGCGCACGCTGATCATCGCCGAAGCTGACTCGTATGTGAGCTACCTCGAGGGTTGCACGGCCCCGATGCGGGACGAAAACCAGCTGCACGCTGCAGTGGTCGAGCTGGTCGCGCTCGAAAATGCCGAGATCAAGTATTCCACCGTCCAGAACTGGTATCCCGGCGACAAGGACGGCAAGGGCGGCATCTACAATTTCGTCACCAAGCGTGGCGATTGCCGTGGCGACAATTCCAAGATTTCCTGGACCCAGGTGGAAACCGGTTCGGCCATCACCTGGAAATATCCGAGCTGCATCCTGCGCGGCGACGGCTCGCGCGGCGAATTCTATTCGATCGCCATTTCGAACGGCTACCAGCAGGTCGATAGCGGCACCAAGATGATCCATCTGGGCAAGAACACGTCCAGCCGTATCATCGCCAAGGGTATCGCCGCCGGCTTCTCGGACAATACCTATCGCGGCCAGGTCTCGGCCCACGCCAAGGCCAAGAATGCCCGCAATTTCACCCAGTGCGACAGCCTGCTGATCGGCGACAAATGCGGCGCCCACACGGTTCCCTATATCGAGAGCCGCAACGGTACGGCCGTATTCGAGCACGAGGCGACCACGTCCAAGATTTCCGATGACCAGATGTTCTATTGCCAGCAGCGCGGCCTCAATGAGGAAGAAGCTGTGGCGCTGATCGTCAATGGCTTCGTGCGCGACGTGCTGCAGCATCTGCCCATGGAATTCATGGTCGAGACGCAGAAGCTGATCTCGATCTCGCTGGAAGGCAGCGTGGGATAATGGCCGACCAAACCAACCCGGTCATCTCGCTGGGCGGGCTCAAGCTCGACCAGTGGGAGCAGGGGACGCTTTACAAGTCTGCGGATACCTCGTTCGGCGCCCTTCTGGGGCTGCGCGGCCTTGGCATCAGCTACAATGAAGTGCCGCCCGGCAAATCGAGCTGCCCGTTCCACAATCACCATGTGGAAGACGAGCTGTTCGTGGTGCTGGAAGGCGAGGGCACCTATCGCTTTGGCGAGGCTCACCTGCCGTTCAAGGCCGGCGACGTGCTCGGCGCTCCCGCTGGTGGCAAGGAGACGGCGCACCAGATCATCAATACCGGCTTGGTACCGCTCAAATATCTGGGCGTCGCCAACAATGCCGCGACCGAGGTCTGCGAATATCCGGACTCCGGCAAGTTCCAGGTCACCAGCCGCCCGGCCGGTGCCGCCAATCGCCTCCGTCACTGTGGCCGCGAAGGCCAGAACCATCTCGATTATTGGGACGGTGAGCCTGGCGCTTGAAGCGCCGCTGCCGTCCACCCATTGGAGACTAAGTCATGACCACCCCAATTCTTGAAATCCGCAACCTGCACGCGCGCATCGAAGATCGCGAAATCCTCAAGGGCGTGAACCTGATCATTCCCCCCGGCCAGGTGCATGCCGTGATGGGCCGCAATGGTTCGGGCAAGTCGACGCTGAGCTATGTGCTCGCTGGCAAGGAAGACTACGAGATCACCGAGGGCGAAGTGCTGCTCGATGGCGAGAACCTGCTGGATATGGAGCCGTCCGAACGCGCCGCTGCCGGCCTGTTCCTGGCCTTCCAGTACCCCATCGAAATCCCCGGCGTCGCCACCATGACCTTCCTCAAGGCTGCGATGAACGCCCAGCGCAAGGCACGCGGCGAGGGTGAACTCTCGACGCCCGACTTCATGCGTGCGGTCAAGACCGCCGGCACCGATCTCAATATCGACACCGATATGCTAAAGCGTCCGCTCAATGTCGGCTTCTCCGGCGGCGAGAAGAAGCGCGCCGAAGTGCTGCAGATGGCCTTGCTGGCCCCCAAGATGTGCATTCTCGACGAAACCGATAGCGGGCTCGACATTGATGCGCTGCAGGTCGTCTCCAAGGGCGTCAATGCGCTGCGCGCCGCCAATCGCTCCATGCTGGTCATCACCCACTATCAGCGCCTGCTGAACCACATCGTGCCCGACGTGGTGCATGTGTTCTCGGATGGCCGGATCGTGGAAAGCGGCGACAAGGACCTCGCTTTGCAGCTCGAAGCCAAGGGCTATGCCGACTTCGACGGCGCGGCGGCCTGATCATGCGTCAAACCATGCCAGTCCGGCTCAATGCAGCCGAGGAAACCCTGATCGCGCAGCTCAAGAGCGTCGGCGCCGAGGCGGATGCCGAACGCATCAGCGTTGCCGGCCTGCCCACGCGCCGCGTCGAGAGCTATCACTATACCGACCTCAAAATGCTGCTGAAGGCCGTGCCGCCTTTGGCCGAGGCCGCTAACGAAGCCAGCGCGCCCGCGCTGCGCGTCGCCGGCGCCTATCAGCTGATGATCGCCAATGGCGTCGTGCAGGGCGGCACCACGGCTCCGGCCGGCGTTATCGTTGGTTCAGCTGAGGGCTCGGCCCTCTCCACCCGCGACGACGTGCTGGTGCATCTCAACACCGCCTTGGTCCGCAACAGCCTGACCCTGACGCTGGAAAACAGCGTCGATCCGGTGATCCAGATCGACCATCGCAGCGAGGGCGAGGCCGCCCATGTCGCTGACTCGGTCAAGGTTTTCGTGGCCGACGGCGCTTCGGCGACGATTCTGGAAACCTTCTCGGGTTCCGACGCCGCCCACGTCAACAACCACGCCACGTATATTGCGCTCGGCAAGGACGCGGTGCTCACCCACATCACTGTCGATCTGTCGGGCCGCGCGAGCTCGCATTTCGCGACCAATGAATATCACCTGGCCGACGGCGCCAAGCTGCGGACACTGGTGATCCATGCCGGTTCGGGCCTGAGCCGCACGCAGCTCTTCCCACGCTACGAGGGCGCCGGCGCCCATGGCGACATTACCGGGCTCAACCTGGTGTCGGATGGGCAGCATAACGACATCACCATGGACGCGACCCATGCTGTGCCGCACACCACGTCCCAGCCGCTGTTCAAGTCGATTGCCCGTGGCCGCGGTAAGGCCGTGGTGCAGGGCCGGCTCGTCGTGGCTCGCGATGCGCAGAAGACCGACGCCAAGTTCATGCATCAGGGCCTGATGCTGTCGGACGAAGCCGAAATCCTCAGCAAGCCCGAACTCGAAATCTATGCCGACGACGTTGTCTGCGGCCACGGTTCGACCTGCGGCAAGCTCGATGCGGATTCCCTGTTCTATCTGGTCAGCCGCGGCATTCCGAAGGCCGAAGCCGAAACCATGCTGGTGCGCGGTTTCCTCGAGGAGCTCGTTGATCCGATCGAGGACGAGGCGCTTGGCGAAGCTCTGCGCAGTGTCATCGATGGCTGGTTGCTGGCTGCAAAGTAGCAACCGCCGCTCGCACCGTAGGAAAATCAAAGGCGCTGCTAGCGCCGAGGAACGTGCATGACCTTCGATCTCGAAAAAGTCCGCGCTGATTTTCCGATCCTGTCGGAACAGATCCACGGCAATCGGCTGGTCTATCTCGATAGCGGCGCATCGGCCCAAAAGCCGATGCAGGTGCTGGACCGGATGGATTATGCCTTCCGGCACGAATACGCCAATGTCCACCGCGGCTTGCATACGCTGGCCAACCGCGCGACCGAAGCCTATGAGGGCGGCCGCCATGCGGTGCAGCATTTCCTCAATGCGGCACGGCCTGAAGAGATCATCTTCACCCGCTCGGCCACCGAAGCGATTAATCTTGTGGCGTCGTCCTTTGCCGGTCCGCGCATCGGCGAGGGCGACGAAATCGTCACCACGATCATGGAGCACCACTCCAATATCGTACCGTGGCATTTCCATCGCGAGCGCAAGGGCGCGGTGATCAAATGGGTCGATGTGCGGGATGATGGCAGCTTTGACATAGATGCCTTCGAGGCTGCGCTAAGCGATCGCACCCGTATCGTTGCCGTTACGCATATGAGCAACGTGCTGGGCACTGTCACCCCGATCAAGGACGTGATCGCCATTGCCCATGCGCGTGGCATTCCCGTGCTGATCGATGGCAGCCAGGGCGCGGTTCACACCAAGGTGGACGTGCGCGATCTCAATGCCGATTTCTACGTCATGACCGGCCACAAGCTCTATGGCCCCACCGGCATTGGCGTGCTCTACGGCAAATATGACCTGCTCGCCGAGATGCAGCCCTATCAGGGCGGCGGCGAAATGATCGATGTCGTGACCATGGAAACGGTAACCTATAACGAACCGCCGCATCGCTTCGAGGCCGGCACTCCCCCCATCGTGCAGGCCATCGGGCTGGGCGCGGCGATCAAATATATGGACGATCTGGGCCGCGACGCCATTGCCGCGCATGAAGCCGATGTGGCCGCCTATGCCCATGAACGGCTGAGCCGGATGAATTCGCTGCGCCTGATCGGCACGGCGCCGGGCAAGGGCGGCATTTTCTCATTCGAGGTCAAGGGCGCCCACGCCCACGACATGGCGACGATTCTGGACCGTTACGGCATTGCCGTGCGCGCCGGCACGCATTGCGCCATGCCATTGCTCAAACGTTTCGGTGTCACCTCTACCTGCCGCGCCTCCTTCGCCCTATATAACGGCAAGGATGACGTGGACGCGCTGGTGGACGGCATCGAACGCGCCCAGAAATTTTTTGCCTGATTGGTATCGCTATGACCGACGAACCAGAAATCGCTCCGGCCCCGACCATCCCCGAGCCCCGCATTACGCCCAATGTTTCCGGCGGCTTGCCGGAGGCCGAGGTCGAACGCATCACCACCGACCTGATCGGTGCACTCAAGACCGTCTATGACCCGGAAATCCCGGTCGATATCTACGAGCTCGGCCTGATCTACAAGGTCGATCTGGATGACGATCGCAAGCTGGTTATCGACATGACGCTGACGGCGCCCGGTTGCCCCGTGGCCGGCGAAATGCCCGGCTGGGTCGAAAACGCCGCTCGCGGTGTCGAAGGCATCCAGGACGTGACGGTCAACATGGTCTTTGATCCGCCATGGGACGCATCCCGCATGAGCGAAGAAGCCCAAGTCGCGCTCAACTGGTGGTAAGATGAACCGGCCGCCCTTGCATGGCTTGGTAGAAACCTGCCTTTACGTCTCCGACGTGGTGCGCAGCCGCGACTTCTACGTCGAGGTGTTCGGCTTCGAGCCGATGGGCGGTGACGACCGCATTCAGCCGCTCCAGGTCGGCCCGGGTCAGGTGCTGATTCTCTTTCGCCGCGGCGCCACGCTGCAGCCAATTCCCGTTGGCGGCGGTTTCATCCCGCCCCATGACGGCGCCGGAGAACAGCATTTCGCCTTCGGCATAACTGAGGACGCCTTCGAGGATTGGAAAATCTACCTTGAAGGTCTACATATAGAGTTGGAAAGCGAAGTTGCCTGGTCGCAAGGTGGCCGCAGCATCTATTTCCGTGATCCGGATCGCCTTGTGGTCGAATTGATCACCCGGGGCGTCTGGCCGAATTACTAGAAGGATATGGCTTCATGGCCTTCAAGATTATGTCGCTGACCGATGCCGCTGCTGAGCGCATCACCGAAATCATCGAAGATTCGGACAAGCCGGTCATCGGTCTGCGCGTCGGCATCAAGAATTCCGGTTGCGCCGGCGTGGCCTACACCATGGATTATGTGTCCGAGCCGGTTAAAGGCGACGACCATGTCACCGACAAGGGCGTCAATGTCTATGTCGACCCCAAGGCGACCATGTACCTGCTCGGCACGGTGATGGATTTCGAGCAATCCAAGATGAGCTCGGGCTTCACCTTCACCAATCCGAACCAGACTGGCGCCTGTGGCTGCGGCGAGAGCGTCACGCTCAAGGCTGCCGATCTCAAGGCCATTGCGGAAGCCCGCGTTCCCGCCTGATCGTCCGGTTGCACCTGCCCGGTATTTGCCCTAACAGGCGGGAGCAATTTGGCTCCAGCCCGTAGAGTATATTTCATGACCGGCCTGCCTCCGGCTCTTACCATCGTTCCGCCCAATCATCCGCTGGTCGGCCGGGTATCGCCTCCGGGTTCCAAATCCATCACCAATCGCGCTCTGCTATTGGCCGCTTTGGCCAATGGCACCAGCCGCTTGTCCGGTGCGCTCAAGAGCAAGGACACGGTGCTGATGGCGGCCGCCTTGCGGCAAATGGGTGTGACGGTCGAGGAACCCGACGAAACCAGCTTCGTGGTGACCAGCACCGGCCGCCTGCAGCAGCCCGATGGCCCGCTCTTTCTCGGCAATGCCGGCACCGCCACCCGTTTCCTGACGGCTGCGGTCGCCACCGTCGATGGCGAAGTGATCGTCGATGGTGACGACGAAATGCGCCTGCGTCCCATTGGCCCGCTGGTAACTGCGTTGCAGTCCTTGGGCATTGATGCGGCCAGCCCAACCGGTTGCCCGCCGGTTACCGTTCGCGGCAAGGGCAGCTTCGGGGAGGGGCGCGTCGAGATCGACGCGGGTCTCTCCAGCCAATATGTGTCGGCCTTGCTGATGGCCGCGCCGCTGGGCGATGGTCCGATTGCCGTGGCTCTGAGCGGCAGCGACATCGGCGCCCGCGGCTATGTCGACCTGACACTGGCAGCCATGCGCAGCTTTGGCGCCGATGTCGAGCAGATCGATGCCGGATCCTGGCTGGTGCAGCCCACCGGCTATGTGGCCGCCGACCTGTTGGTCGAGCCTGATGCTTCGGCCGCAACCTATCTCTGGGGGGCAGCGGCGCTCACTGGCGGCAAGATCGATCTGGGCGTAGCCGCCGACGCCTTCACCCAGCCCGACGCGGCAGCGCAGTCGATCATCGCGCAATTCCCCAATATGCCTGCTGTCATCGATGGATCGCAGATGCAGGACGCCGTGCCGACGCTCGCAGTGCTAGCCGCCTTCAACAATCATCCGGTGCGGTTCGTTGGCATTGCCAATCTGCGCGTCAAGGAAACCGACCGCATCCGCGCCGTCGCCAACGAGCTGAACCGCATCCTGCCGGGCCTGGGGACCGAGGAGGGGGATGATCTGCTCGTGGCGTCCGATCCCAATCTGGGCAGGCAGCTGGCGGGCAAGAATGCGCTTACCCGCATCCACACCTACCACGATCACCGCATCGCCATGAGCTTTGCCCTGGCAGGCTTGCGCCTTCCTGGCATCACCATTCTTGATCCGGCCTGCACCGGCAAAACCTATCCGGAATACTGGGACATGCTGGCAGGGCTGGGCGTAAAGCTGGAACCGGCCGCCTGATCAGGCGGCCGAAACGCCGTCCTTGGGACCATGCTGCTCGGCCAGGTCGTTCTCGCTGACCACCTTGTTGCGGCCGGCATGCTTGGCGGCATAAAGGCAGCGATCGGCGCGCTCGAGCAGTGAAGAAGGCGTGTCCGAAGGGCGGAATGCCGCTACGCCGAACGAGGCCGTGATGCGACCCAGCTTCTCATTGGTAGAGCGTTTGAGCAATTCCTTGGCCTGAATGGCCCTGCGGACATTCTCGGCGACGATGACCGCGCCTTCAAGGTCTGTGGAGGGCAGGATGGCGACGAATTCTTCTCCGCCATAGCGCGCGGCGAGATCCTTGCCCTTGATATTGGACTTGATGGTCATGGCGACCAGCCGCAGCACCTGATCGCCGGTCTGGTGGCCATAGGTATCGTTGAAAGTCTTGAAGTGGTCGATGTCGGCGATCAGTAGGCAGAGCGGCTGATGGCCGCTCTGTGCCTCGGCAACGGCTGTTTCCAGGCCCTCGTCGAAGCTCTTGCGATTGGCGATTTTGGTGAGCGGATCGAGACGGGATTCCCGCCGCACATCGTCCAGGTCGCGCTGCAGCGCTGCAATGTCATCCCGCGATGCTTCAAGCTTTTGCTCCAGCGCGCGATTGGTGTCCTGCATGACGCGGGTTTCCAGCAGCAGCCGGTTGGCCAGCGATTGCAGGGCCTCGGTGGAAATATCCTGTTCGAGATCGCCGCTTGCTGACTGCAGCGAGCCGGAATAGGCGCTCGCCGTGGTCATGGCCGTGTCGATTGCATTGTGCACCGCTTCGATGCGGGCATGCATGCGCTCGGAAACGTCGGTTATGCGGTCGTTGACGTCGGACTTGAGGAATTCGTTGTAGAGCGCCTCCGCCAAATCCGCGGAAGGGGCATGCCCCTCCCGGAAAATGGCATTGATCCGGCTGTTCAGGGACGGATTGACGCCCGTGGCATAGGTGTAAAGCAGTTCATAGAACTGCGGATAGGGCGGAATTCCGCTGCGCTTGAGCAGGTCGAAAGCGGCATTGGCATAGCCAAGCGCTCGTTTGAATTCCTGTCCGGACACCGCTTCCCTCGCGTCCCGTTGCGCTCACCCGGCATTTCTTGTCCCAGAAACCCGAATCTATACGGATAGATACAGGTCCCGTCGCGCTAAGTACAAGTGTAAGATCGCTTTTTACTGCGAGCTACATAGTCAACCGCTGTACTGATCAGGACGCGGTGCGTGTCGATCGCAGTAGAAACGCCGGCACTGGACCGTCATTGCCGAAGGGCGAGCTGGAATCGATGCCCGATTCGTCCATCTTCGGTTCTGCGGGCCGGCGATTGCGGCCGCGCGGGGACCGAGACTCTTCGTTGCGGGAAGGCTTGGCTTCCTCGCTTTGCGCCGGCTTGGCGGGCTGGCTCGGCGCTGCCGGCTGAGCTTCGGCGGGAGGCCTGCGACGCGAGCGAGACGCGGGCTTGGCTTCTGCCGGAGCGGGAGCAGGAGTTGCCTCGGCGCTTTCCGTCTTGGCCGGGCTTGCTGCTGACTTTTCGGCAACAGGGCGTGGACCGCCACGGCGCGAACGGGCAGGGCGCTTGGACTTGCTCTCTTCGCCGGCTTCCGCTGTCTCTGCCGGGGCAGGTGCGGCGGTGCCAGTGGTTTCCAGGTATTCGATGGGCTTCTGGATCAGCTTGATGATGGCATCGAGATGCTTGCCGTCAGCCGGAGCTACCAGCGTATAGGCAACGCCCGAACGGCCGGCGCGGCCAGTGCGGCCGATACGGTGCACATAGTCTTCGGCATGCACGGGCACGTCGAAATTGAACACGTGGCTCACCGCGGGAATATCGAGACCGCGGGCGGCTACGTCACTGGCCACCATCAGGGTCAGCCGGTTGGCGCGGAACGCATCGAGCGTTTCGGTGCGGCTCTTCTGGTCCATGTCGCCGTGGAGAGCGCCAACGCTATAGCCATGCCGCTCCAGCGAGCGGGCGAGGGTCGCCACGTCGCGCTTGCGATTGCAGAAGATGATGGCATTGGTCAGCCCGGTGGCCGCATCGATGCGGGCGCGCAAAGCGGCGCGCTTGTCTTCGGGCTTGGATGACACTCTGACCAGCTTCTGGTCGATCGTGTCGGCCGTCGAATTCTGCCGCGCGACTTCCAGCTTGATCGGATCGCGCAGGAACTGGTTGACCAGCTTCTGCACTTCGGGCGGCATAGTGGCTGAGAACAGCAGCGTCTGCCGGCGGGCCGGGAGCAGGCTGCAGATCTTCTTGATGTCGTCGATAAAGCCCATGTCCAGCATACGGTCGGCTTCGTCGATCACCAGGATGTCGACGCCGGTGAGCAGAATGCGGCCGCGGCCGAACAGGTCGAGCATGCGGCCGGGCGTGGCGATCAATACGTCAACGCCGCGATCCAGCTTCTTGATCTGGTCATCAAAGGACACGCCACCGATCAACAGCGCCATGTTCAGCTTATGGTTCTTGCCATATTTCTCGAAATTCTCGGCCACCTGCGCCGCGAGTTCGCGCGTCGGTTCGAGAATGAGCGTGCGGGGCATGCGCGCACGGGCGCGGCCGCTTTCCAGCAGCGTCAGCATCGGCAGCACGAAAGACGCGGTCTTGCCGGTCCCGGTCTGGGCGATGCCGATAATGTCCTTCTTCTGCAGGACGTGGGGGATGGCCTGCGCCTGGATTTCAGTAGGCGTCGTGTAACCCGCAGCGATAACTGCCTCGGTTACTTTGCTCGAAAGGCCCAGCCCGGAAAATTCGTCGGTCAAATTCAGTCGTTCCACTCAAAGCTGTTGCCCGATGCAGGATCCGCTCGAAACATTCAAGGCGGCGCACCGGGAAGAAAGCCGCAAACGACGCAGGCATCATGCCGCGGTTTGCGTCAGCGGCGGACTGGAAAGGCAATCACACAAACAGTCCGCATACGGGAGGTGGCCACGAAAGCGAGAGCAACACGTGCTGGTCGACAGAGTGGCCCTGGGGCACCTTCAGCAAAGGCGGACTGTGTCCAATAAAACCAGCCGTCAAGCCGGAAATGCTCCAGCGGCGCGGACCATAGCGCAAAGGCCTTTCAAGTCAACGGCCTTGCAAGATTTAACATTAACTGCTGCGCAGATGGTCAAGATAAGTCGAGATTCACATCAGTGTGAGGCTCGACTCGCCTAGATATCGAGGTCCGTAACAAAGGCCGCGTTCTCCTGGATGAAGTCGAACCGCGCCTCCGGCCGATTGCCCATCAGGCGATCGACACTGATCTTGGTGGCATCCAGCTCGTCCAGGATTTTAACCTGCAACAGCGTCCGCGACTTGGGGGACATGGTCGTTTCGCGCAGATGCGCGTAGGGCATTTCGCCCAAGCCCTTGAAGCGGGTGATGTCGACCTTGCTCTTGCCGGTGAACTCGGTGGCCATCAGCTCGTCCTTATGCGCGTCGTCGCGGGCATAGAGCGTCTTGGGGCCCTGGCTGATGCGGTACAGCGGCGGCAGCGCCAGGAACAGGTGCCCGCCATCGATGAGCTTGGGCATTTCCTGGAAGAAGAAGGTCATCAATAGAGAAGCGATGTGGGCGCCGTCCACGTCGGCGTCGGTCATGATGATGATCTTGTCGTAGCGCAGGTCATCCTCGCGATAGCGATCGCGCGTGCCGCAGCCCAAAGCCTGGATCATATCGGCGATCAGCTGGCTGGCCGCCATCTTTTCGCGGCTGGCGCCGGCCACGTTGAGAATCTTGCCACGCAGCGGCAGCACGGCCTGGCTGGCACGGTTACGCGCCTGCTTGGCTGAACCACCAGCCGAGTCACCTTCGACGATGAAGAGTTCCGCGCCCTGTGCCGCGCCCTGGGTGCAATCGGCCAGCTTGCCCGGCAACCGCAATTTGCGGGTGGCACTGGCGCGGTCGATCTCTTTTTCCTTGCGGCGGCGCAGGCGTTCCTCGGCCCGCTCGACCGCCCAATCCATCAGCTTGCCGGCCTGATTGGGCGAGGCCGCCAGCCAATGATCGAACGCATCGCGCAAAGCCGTATCGACAATGCGGGTGGCTTCGCCCGAGGCCAGTTTATCCTTGGTCTGACCGACGAACTCGGGCTCGCGCACGAAGACCGAGAGCATGGCGCTGCAATGGGCGAACACATCTTCCGCCGTCAGGATGGCAGCGGCCTTGTTCTTGGTCAGCTCGGCATAATTCTTGAGCCCACGCAGCACGGCGGTGCGCAGGCCGGTCTCATGCGTGCCGCCGTCGGGGGTCGGCACGGTATTGCAATAGGAGGAGACGCCGCCATCGCCCAGCGTCCAGGCGATTGCCCATTCCACCGCGCCATGCGAGCCGGCCTTGCCGGTGCTGCCCGAGAAAATGTCGTCGACAATGCGGGTTTCGCCCTCGATCCGCGCGGTCATGAAGTCGCGCAGCCCGTCGGGATAGTGGAACACCGCCTTGGCCGGCGCTTCCTCGGTAGCCAGGCTCTCGTCGCAACTCCAGCGCAGCTCGACGCCGCCGAACAGATAGGCCTTGGCGCGCGTCATCTTGAACAGGCGGGCGGCCGAGAACTTGGCAGCCTCGCCAAAGATCTGAGGATCGGGATGGAAACGCGTGGTGGTGCCGCGGCGATTGTTGACGCGGCCGAGCGCCACGATATCGCCCTGCGGAATGCCGCGCGAGAAGGTCATGCGGTAAAGCTGCTGCTCGCGCGCGACTTCCACCACCATGTCGTCCGACAGCGCATTGACCACCGAAACGCCTACGCCATGCAGGCCGCCCGAGGTTTCATAGGCCTTGGAATCAAACTTGCCGCCGGCATGCAGCACGGTGTGCACGATTTCCAAAGTGGAGCGGCCTGGAAATTTTGGATGCTTTTCGACCGGGATGCCGCGGCCATTGTCGGAGACGGTGATGTAGCCATCTTCGCCGAAATGCACTTCGATACGGCTGGCATGGCCGGCAATGGCCTCGTCCATCGAATTGTCGATGACTTCGGCAAACAGGTGATGCAGTGCATTGATATCGGTGCCGCCGATATACATGCCCGGCCGGCGACGGACGGGCTCGAGCCCTTCCAGAACCTCGATATCGGCGGCCGAATAGCTTCCCGCTACCGCTGGAGCGGCGGGCTTGGGCGCCTCGGTTTTTACGCGTGGGCGTTCGGGTTCGATGGGGCCGCCGAAAAGGTCGTCTGCCTGGGACAATGCACTATCCGTATTAAAGCCCGAATCGGGCGATTCCGCCTTTTAACATATCTGATCCCGAGCGCACGCTGGTGCCCGATCGGCGGCTGTGCCTTGGAATTTCCACATATCTGAGCGAATTATGAGCGGGCAGTTCGGCGCTGGTTCAGCATGTGTCTGCTATGCGGCTAGCTGATGTATCGCAGCCGGGAGATGGCCATGCGCAAGATCGGGTTAGCCCTGGTTTCTGTCTTATTCATGATCGGGGGAATGAGCGGCGCCGCAACAGCGCAGCCCTCCTTTGGCTTCGGCTTCCATTTTGGCGATGAACGGGAAGATTTCTTCCATGGCCGAGTGATCTGCCAGACTGACCGGCAGATCCGCAACACGATTGCCGCCGCTGGCTACACCGATATCTCGCTGAATGTGCCCAATGACGGGCTGATCAAGGTGCGAGCCACCCAGGGCGGCTGGGTCTATCAGCTCAACTACAACTATTGCCGCGCCTATATCAAAGAACGGATGCGCCTGCGCCCGGCGGGTTGAGCAACATATCGGCACAAAACCGTCCCAAGATCGGGCGCCGTATTTACGTTCCGTTTGCTTCTTGAAAGCACTTTCTTAAACGCCCGCTGCTAAAACAGTGGACATACGGTTTTTGTCTGGAGTTGCCGTATGCGAGCCGATTGGGATCGTCGTTCTGCGTATCAAGCGAACCCTGCTGGCTCATTTCTCGGTGTTTGGCCGCATGCCGGATCAGGTATTGCGTACCGGTTGGCCAAGCTGTCCGTCCCGCGTTTTGGGGCGCTGACTATAGTTTCTGCCTTGTTCTACCTCATCTGACCGCCGCGAATTGATTTTCGCGGCGGCCGGGGTTATTGCTGCGTCATTGATCAACACCAGCACGGAGGAGGGCTGCATGAGATTTTCGTTCGAGCATCGTCAGCGCGGCCCCGTCCAGGCCCTGTGGCACACGCTACAGGGCTGACCAGCGACTGGTACTGACACTTCTTCCTGTCTCCCATTCTGGTTTGCCCTTCCAGGCGGCGCACTGATTGCAGCCGCGCAGTGAATGCAAAGGCGCGCGAATATACAGCGCCAGACCAGTGAGACGAAAATGGGCTCGATCAGCCTCCGCAATGCCGGCCTTACGGCAACCGACACACTCTTCAGCAAACTCGACATCGTCATCGCCGAAGGCGACCGCGTGGGCCTGGTTGCGGGCAATGGCAAGGGCAAGACCACGCTGCTGCGGGCCATAGCCGGCAAGGGCGAACTCACCGAAGGCGAAATCATCTGCTCGCGCGGCCTGCGCATCGGCTATGTCGAGCAGGACGTGCCGGCGGGCATTCTCGATATGCCGCTTTACGACGCCGTGCTTGCTATGCTGCCCGAAGCCGACCGAGCCAGCGATAGCTGGCGGGTGGATGTGGTACTGGTCGATCTCGAAGTGCCCGACGATCTCTGGAAAAAGCCGGTACGAGAACTGAGCGGGGGCTGGCAGCGCATCGCGCTGATCGCCCGCTGCTGGATCGCCGAGCCCGATGCATTGCTGCTCGATGAGCCGACCAACCACCTCGATTTGGGCAAGCTGTTGCTGCTGGAAAACTGGCTGGAGCGCGCGGCCCGTAACATCCCGGTTATCATTGCCAGCCACGACCGCGCGTTTCTCGACGCCACCACCAATCGCACGCTGTTCCTGCGGCCCGGCAATTCGGCCTATTTCCCGCTGCCTTATGGCAAGGCGCGCATCGCGCTTGATGAATTGGATGCAGCCGCCGAACTCAAGCGCGAACGCGATATGAAGGAAGTCGACCGGCTGCGCCGGCAGGCGGCCAAGCTGACCAATATCGGCATCAATTCGGGCAGCGACCTTTTGACGGTCAAATCCAAATATCTGCGCGAGCGCGCCAGCAAGATCGAGGATAATCTCAACGAGCTGCACAAGGAGCGCTCGGGCGACATCAAGCTGAGCAATAGCGGCGCGCAGGCGCGAGTGCTGCTGGCCATCGAGAATTTCGACGTGACCACGCCGGATGGCCGCAAGCTGTTCCGTATCGACAAGCTGCATATTTTTCAGGGCGACCGCGTCGTCCTGCTGGGCCGCAATGGCACGGGCAAGTCGCAGCTGATGGGGCATCTGCATCGCGCCATGACGCGGCAGGACGTGCCGGGCATTCGCGTCAGCCCGCAGCTCAATGTGGGCTATATCGATCAGGCCATGACGCAATTGCCCAACAAGCTTTCGCCGCTGGCCTTCATCACCGGCGAGTTCGACAATGGCGACCAGCGCAGCAAGAGCCTGCTGGCCGCCGCCGGCTTCCCGGTGGAGAAGCAGGACAAGCCCATCGCGACCTTGTCCTTCGGGCAGCGCACGCGGCTTGGTCTGCTAGCGCTGCGGCTGAGCCAGCCCAATTTCTACCTGCTGGACGAGCCCACCAACCATGTCGACATCGCGGGCCAGGAGCAGCTGGAAAGCGAAATCCTGGCCCATGGCGCGACTTGTATCCTGGTGTCACATGACCGCAGTTTCGTGCGCGCGCTGGGGAGCCGGTTCCTACAGATCGATGGTAAGAGATTGAAGGAAGTGGATGATCCAGAAGGATTTTTCGCGGCAACCGTCGCAGGGTAGGCGGTTTAACGAAGGGGCGGAGGGCAAAGACGCACGCTCATTGCCTTCGTCCCCTCGTTGCGGCTGAATTGGCGGTCAGCCAAAGCCCTCTTGCACTTTCCTGCGCGCAATGGCTTGCTACCTCCCTGCTAGGGGGCTTCATCAGGCTCCCTGAGGAGACATCATGATCGATCCCGCAATCATTCTGCCCTACATGCTGGCCTGTCTGCTGTTCTCCATCATTCCGGGCCCCTCCGTGTCGGTGGTCATCGCCAATTCGCTGGCCGGTGGTACGAGGGCCGGGCTGTTCACCATTCTTGGCACCGAATTGGGCATGTTCAGCATGGTTTTCATCGTGGCCATTGGCCTCGAAGCGGTGATGAGCGTCGTCTCCGGCGCCTTTGAAATCATCAAGATTGTCGGCGCCGCCTATCTGATCTGGATCGGCTGGAAGATGTTCCGCTCCTCCGGCCAGCTCAGCTTTGCCGATGGCGCCCGCCTGCCGGTCGGCCGCTATATCTGGCAGGGCGTGCTGACCAATTGGTCCAATCCCAAAACCCTGCTGTTCCTCAGCGCCTTCCTGCCGCAATTCATCGATGTGAGCCGCCCCGCCTTCGGCCAAATCATGATCCTGGGGCTGATCGTCATGGCTGTCGCCACCGCCAGCGATTGCATCTATGCCGTGGCTGCAGGTCGGGCTCGCCACCTGCTGACCGCCGCCCGCGTGCGCCTGGTCAATCGCGTCTCCGGCGCGGTGCTGATGTGCGGCGGCGTCTGGCTCGCCTTGCAAAAACGCGCCTGATGGGCGGCAACTCGGTAACGATTCAGGACCTGAACGACGCGCCCGAATTCAAAGCCATCGTCGCCGACCGAATCTGGCAGGCATTCTGGCGCCCGTACGGCGCTGCGCTCACCGATGTCGAAACGGCCCTGGCCGACGTTCTGGCAGGCGGAGCATTCCCCTTCAGTCTCGTTGCGGCCGATGACGAGGGGTTCACCGGCACGGTAACCGCCATAGAATCCGATCTGGCTGCCCGCCCGCTGCTGTCGCCCTGGATCGCCGCCCTTTGGGTCGAGCCCGACCGGCGCGGCCAGGGGATAGCCGAGGCGCTGGTCAATGCCGCGACGGCAAGGCTCTTCGCCCAGGGCCGCTCGTCCCTCTATCTCTGCGCCAAGCCGCCTATGCGCGGCTTTTATCAACGGCTCAAATGGGGCCTGATCGAGCAGGATGTCGGTCCCGACGGGCTCGATGTCTTTACGCTCCACGCGGTTCCGCGCTTGCATTGGGCCATCGACCCATGACACAAACCGCGCCAAACAGGGGGAGGGCCCAATGACCAAGCTCGTCGGATTTTATCCCGGCTCGTTCGATCCTTTGACCAATGGGCATCTCGATGTCATCGAGCGTGCTTGCAAGCTGGTCGATACGCTCGTCGTGGCCGTCGGCATCAATGCGGGCAAGAAGACGCCGCTCTTCGCCCATTCCGATCGGCTCGAAATTCTCGAGCAGGTGCTCGCCCCGGTGGGCAAGCGCACCGACACCGAATTCAAAATCGTCGATTTCTCCGGCCTCATGGTCAATGCGGCGCGCGAGCATGGCGCCAAGCTGATCATCCGCGGCCTGCGCGATACCACCGATTACAATTATGAAATGCAGATGGTGGGCATGAACGCCCAGATGGCGCCCGATCTGCAGACCGTGTTCCTGCCTTCCAGCCCACCCGTGCGGCATATCTCGGCCACATTGGTCCGCCAGATCGCTGAAATGGGCGGCGATATCTCCGCCTTTGTCCCGCAAATCGTACTCAAGGCCCTGAAATCCAAATGATCGCCTTCACCCGCCGTTTTGCCCTGGTCGCCGCCGCTGTGCTGGCCGCAACCTTCGCCGCTCCCGCCTTCGCCCAGACAGGCACGCCACACCTGATCCTGACGCTCGAAAAGGGCGACGTCGATATCGAGCTGCTGCCCGCGCTGGCCCCCAAGCATGTCGAGCGCATCGTGACGCTGACCAATGAGGGCTTCTATAATGGCGTGGTCTTCCACCGCGTCATCGACGGCTTCATGGCCCAGACCGGCGACCCGACCGGCACCGGCATGGGCGGCTCCGAACTGCCCGATCTGGCTGCCGAATTCACCGACAAGGAAAGCTTCCAGCGCGGTGTGCTCGGCATGGCCCGCGCGCAGGATCCGAACTCGGCCAATTCGCAATTCTTCATCACCTACGCCGATGCCAGCTTTCTCGATGGCCAGTACACCATCTTCGGCAAGGTCGTTTCCGGCATGGAATATGTCGACGCGCTGCCCAAGGGCACCGATCAGTCCGGCATGGTCCAGAACCCCGGCAAGATCGTCTCCGCCAAGATCGAATATAAGTAGGACAGTGCCGCGGCCCGCTCGGGTTGCGCCAAACGCCAACATTCCTTACATGCGGGGCCAAGGCTTGCGACAAGCCTCCCCCAACACGAAAGTTGCAGAAAATGGCCGAGATCACTGATCCCGAAAACACCCTCGTCATCGAAACCACCAAGGGCAAGGTGGTCATCGCCATGCGCCCCGACCTGGCGCCCAATCACGTCGCCCACATCAAGAAGCTGGCACGCGAAGGCTTTTACGACGGCATCGTGTTCCACCGCGTGATCGATGGCTTCATGGCCCAGACCGGCTGCCCGCAGGGCCGCGGCACCGGCGGTTCGAAGTATCCCGATCTGAAGCAGGAATTCAACGCCGAGCCCCATGTGCGCGGCACCGCCTCGATGGCCCGCGCCCAGAGCCCCGATAGCGCCAATTCGCAGTTCTTCATCTGCTTCGGCGACACGCCATTCCTCAACAAGCAGTACACCGTTTGGGGCAAGGTCATCGAAGGCATGGAAAATGTCGACCAGATCAAGCGCGGCGAGCCCGTGATCAACCCCGACAAGATGATCTCGGTCAAAGTCGCCGCCGATATCGCTGCTTAAGCCAAGCCTGCGGATGAGGGTATTTGATCCTCATCCGCCTTTTAGGCCGTCAGCACCGAGCGGCGTCCACTCACCCCACCAGATAAAACAACCGCGCCACCGTATGGTCCCGCATGGCCTGCGCCGGCAGTTTGCCCGTTAGCGCGGCAACAACTTGTGCCGGATCGGCCACGGCGCTCGCATCCACCACCACATTCTTGAACGCCGGCCGCAGTCCCTGTTTCGCCCCTTCGAGCAGGTCGAACAGCATGGTGCGCACGTCGCTGCGCCCGGCGCAGGCGATGCAATAGTCGCCATCGGCATGGCCGTGCCCGCTATTGGCGGGCAGGCGTAATAAGGCCGTGTCCGGGTCCAGCACCAACAGGCGCGTGGGCTCGGTTACCAAGGTTACCGGGATTGGCTCAACGCGGGCCATGGCATCACTCCGCCGCCACGATGGCGGGGCCGGGAATGTAGTTGAGGATCGGGCCGAGCCAGCGTTCGACCTCTTCCACCTTCATGCCCTTGCGCTGCGCATAATCCAGCACCTGGTCGCGCTCCACCTTGGCCACGCCGAAATAATAGGAGTCCGGGTGGCTGAAATAGAGGCCCGAAACCGACGATCCTGGCCACATGGCGTAGCTTTCCGTCAGCGTCACGCCAGCATTCTTTTCGGCGTCGAGCAGACGGAACAGCGTGGTCTTTTCCGTGTGGTCGGGCTGGGCCGGATAGCCTGGGGCAGGGCGGATGCCCTTATAGGGTTCGCCGGCCAGTTCCTCGGGCGAGAAGGTTTCGCTGGCGCCATAGCCCCAGAATTCGCGTCGCACCCGCTCATGCATAGCCTCGGCAAAGGCTTCGGCGAAGCGGTCGGCCAAGGCTTTGACCAGGATCGACGAATAATCGTCGTTCTGCTGTTCGAAGCGCTCGGCAATAGCCACTTCTTCCAGTCCCGCCGTGACGACGAAGGCGCCCAGATAGTCCGGCGTGCCGGCGGGGGCCACGAAGTCGCTCAGGGCCATGTTGGGCTTGCCATCGCGCTTGCTCAGCTGCTGGCGCAGGGTGAACAGCGTGGCCAACTCCTCGGCGCGGCCCTCATCCCTATACAGGCGGATATCGTCGCCCACCGCATTGGCCGGCCAGAAGCCGACCACGGCGCGCGGATGGAACCATTGCTCTTCGATGATCTGCTTGAGCATCTTCTGCGCATCGGCGAACAACTGCCGCGCGGCCTCGCCCTGCTTCTCGTCTTGCAGGATAGCGGGGTAGCGGCCCTTGAGTTCCCAGGTCTGGAAGAAGGGCGTCCAGTCGATATATTTCGCCAGCGTTTCGAGATCATAATCCTCGAACACGCGCGTGCCGAGGAAACTCGGCTTGGGCGGCGTATAGCCCGACCAATCCGGCTTGAAGGCATTGGCGCGGGCCTTGGCCAGCGGCAGGCGCTGCTTTTCTTCCTCCGCCCGCAAATGGGCATTGGCCGCCTTGGCATATTCGGCGCGCACCTGCTCGATAAACGTCACCTTGGTATCCTGCGACAACAAGTTCCCCACCACGCCCACGGCGCGGCTGGCGTCGTTGACATAAACGGCCTGGCCGGCGTTGTAGCGCGGGTGAATCTTGACGGCCGTATGCACGCGGCTGGTCGTCGCCCCGCCGATCAGCAGCGGGATGTCGAAGCCTTCCCGCTCCATTTCGGCAGCCACATGCACCATCTCGTCCAGCGAAGGCGTGATGAGGCCGGAGAGCCCGATAATGTCGACCTTCTCGTCGCGCGCCGTCTGCAAGATCTTGGCCGTGGGCACCATGACGCCCAGATCGATGATCTCGTAATTGTTGCAGCTCAAAACCACGCCGACGATATTCTTGCCGATATCGTGCACGTCGCCCTTCACCGTCGCCATCAGCACCTTGCCGGCGCTCTTGCGGCCCGTGGCATTGCCGTCGGCATTCTTCTCGGCTTCCATATAGGGCAGCAGCAAAGCCACGGCCTGCTTCATGACGCGGGCGGATTTTACCACCTGCGGCAGGAACATCTTGCCCGAGCCGAACAGGTCGCCAACAATGCTCATCCCGGCCATCAACGGGCCTTCGATGACATGCAGCGGCCGCGGCAGCTTCTGGCGGGCTTCCTCGGTATCGGCATCGATATATTCGGTGATGCCATTGACCAGTGCATGGGCGATGCGGTCCTCGACCGACTTTTCGCGCCAGCTCAAATCCTTGGCGGCAACTTCCTTGCCGGCGGCGCCGCGATAGCGCTCGGCAAGCGCCAGCAAGCGGTCGGTCGCGTCCTCGCGCCGGTTGAGGATCACGTCCTCGCAGGCATCGCGCAGTTCCTTGTCGATGCTCTCATAGACGGCCAGTTGGCCGGCATTGACGATGCCCATGTCCATGCCATTCTGAATGGCATAGTACAAAAAGACCGCATGCATGGCCTCGCGCACCGGCTCATTGCCGCGGAACGAGAAGCTCAGGTTGCTGATGCCGCCCGAAATATGCACATGGGGCAGGGTGTCGGTGATGATCTTGGTCGCCTCAAGGAAGGCGACGCCATAGCCATTGTGCTCCTCGATGCCGGTGGCAACCGCGAACACATTGGGGTCGAACACGATATCTTCGGGCGGGAAGCCGACTTCCTCGGTGAGCAGCTTATAGGCGCGGGTGCAAATCTCGACTTTGCGTTCCAGCGTGTCAGCCTGGCCCTGCTCGTCAAATGCCATCACCACCACGGCAGCGCCATAGGCGCGTACCAGGCGAGCGTGATGCAGGAATTGCTCTTCGCCTTCCTTCATCGAGATGGAATTGACCAGCGCCTTGCCCTGCACGCATTTGAGGCCCGCCTCGATCACTTCCCACTTGGAAGAGTCGATCATCAGCGGCACTTTGGCGATGTCGGGTTCGGCGGCCAGCAAGTTGAGGAATTCGATCATCACCTGCTTACTGTCGATCAGGCCCTCATCCATGTTGATGTCGATGACCTGGGCGCCATTGGCCACCTGGTCGCGGGCAACATCGAGCGCGGCGGTATAATCGCCGGCAGTGATCAGCTTGCGGAAGCGGGCCGAGCCGGTGACATTGGTGCGTTCGCCCACATTGACGAAAGGAATGTCGCTGGTCAGCGTAAAGGGCTCAAGGCCTGACAGGCGCAGCAGCTTGTCGGCTTCCGGCACCACGCGGGGCTTGTGCTTGCCCACGGCCTCGGCGATGGCGCGGATATGGTCGGGCGTCGAGCCGCAGCAGCCGCCGACAATGTTGACATAGCCCGAGGCCGCGAAGCCCTCGATCTGCTCGGCCATGAATTCGGGCGTTTCGTCATACTGGCCGAAGGCATTGGGCAGGCCGGCATTGGGATAGGCGCAGATGAACGTATCGGCCACATCGGACAATTCGCCCAGATGGGCGCGCATGGCATTGGCGCCCAGTGCACAGTTGAGCCCAATGGTCAGCGGATTTGCGTGGCGCACCGAATACCAGAACGCCGTCGGCGTCTGGCCCGATAGCGTGCGGCCGGAAAGATCGGTAATGGTGCCCGAAATCATGATCGGCACATCGATGCCGCGTTCGCGGAACAGCTTTTGTGCCGCAAAGATGCCGGCCTTGGTGTTCAGCGTGTCGGTGATGGTTTCAAACAGCAGCAGGTCTGCGCCGGCATCCACCAGGCCGCGGATCGCTTCGCCATAGGCCACGACCAGTTCATCGAAAGTGATGGCGCGGTGACCGGGGCTATTGACGTCCGTCGACATGGACGAGGTCTTGTTGGTCGGCCCAAGCGCGCCCGCCACGAACCGCCGCTTTCCGTCCTCGGCCTCAGCTCGCAAGGCCGCACGGCGCGCGACGAGCACACCCTGGTAATTGATGTCATAGACCGCGCTTTCACAGGCATAGTCCGCCTGCGCCACCGAGGTGGCCGAAAACGTGTTGGTCTCGGCGATATCCGCCCCAGCCATGAAATACTGGTAATGGATATCCTCGATCATCTGCGGTTCGGTTATAACCAGCAGGTCGTTGTTGCCTTGCAGCGGCAGCGTCCAATCCTTGAACCGTTCGCCGCGGAAATTTTCCTCGGTGAGTTTGAGGCGCTGAATCATGGTGCCCATGGCGCCGTCCAGAATCAGGATGCGCTCGCGCGCTGCCTCGGCCAGCGCGGTGCGGACCTCGTTCCAGTCGGGGATGTGGGTGTTCTCATGCTGGCTCATCGCCATCACCTCGGTTCGATCGATATTTCCGGTGACATAAAGATATCTTTATATCCCTTGAGATGCAAGGACAGGAGCACTGCCACATTTTGCACTCAAGCACCGCCAATTTACGTCAAATGCTACGCTCAATGCTAACAGTCCGTTCCCTTTAACCTGGCTGAAACCAGAAAAGGGTTCTTTGCGCATTACGGCACGAGATCGCGTTATGATCTGTGCGTACCAGTGTGACCAGCGTAAGAGTTTGCGTACCGTGACGATGACCCCCTGGCGCCAAGCCATCCGCCTCGTGGCCCTCGGCGCCCTGATCGCCCCGACACTTGCGGCCTGCTATACCGGCGGCCTCGGCGCCACCGTCAAGCGCGGCGCCTTCAGCTCGAAAGAGTATGGCGTCGGCGTTTCTCCCCGCGTTACCAACAATCCCAATCCGCCCAAGGGGGGAGGGCGCTATCAGGTCGGCCAGCCCTATACGGTGCGCGGAAAAGTCTATGTTCCTCAAGAGGATCCGAACTATCGCGCCGCCGGCAACGCCTCCTGGTATGGCTCGGATTTCCACGGCCGCCGCACTGCCAATGGCGAGATATTCTCCGCCAATGCCATCACCGGCGCCCATCCCACACTGCCACTGCCATCCTATGTCCGGGTGACCAATCAGGAAAACGGCCGCTCCATCGTGGTCCGCGTCAACGACCGCGGCCCCTATCTCCCCGGCCGCATCATGGACCTCTCCCACCGCGCCGCCGAAATGCTCGGCTACGTCAATAACGGCTCCGCACAGGTGCAGGTCGAATATGTCGGCAAGGCTCCACTCGAAGGCGATGACACCCGCGCTTTGCTGGCCAGCTATGACGGCCCGCCGATCTCCGGTGGCACCCGTTATGCCGATGGCACCAATAGCCTGGCCGACATGGCCGGCAATTTCTTCGGCAATCTATTCTCCTATTCCGACACCACGCCGCAGGCCCAGGACGCGAACATCGGCACGGCCTTCGCCGCCGTCAACGCCATGGCGACCAAGTCTCCCGACCTGCAGGATTGGGCCAAATCGGTGGATGCCGACTCGCGCACGATCAAGCTGGGGCTTGGTGTCTTCTCGGACCAGGCCAATGCAATCGCGCTGTCCGAACAATTTGCTGTTATCGGTTCGGTTCTGGAAGAGCCAGTTTCCGTCAATGGCACGCCAGCAACGCGGCTAACGCTGACTTATCTCAAGCCCGGCGTAGGTCGCGAAGACGCTATCGCGCTGGCACGAAAACTTGGCCTCAGCGACGTAAATCTCTA
Source organism: Devosia sp. ZW T5_3 (assembly GCF_044987315.1). Classification (NCBI taxonomy): domain Bacteria; kingdom Pseudomonadati; phylum Pseudomonadota; class Alphaproteobacteria; order Hyphomicrobiales; family Devosiaceae; genus Devosia; species Devosia sp. ZW T5_3. Next base: position 290,900 of record NZ_JBJDRE010000002.1, on the reverse strand, counting down.
TTAGTCTATAAAGCCGGCGCGGCTATCCTGGGTGCCGCCCCGAAAGGGATGGGAGGCCTGGTTCGTGAAGCTGATAGCGCCGATTGTTATCCTCCTGCTGGCGCTGACGGCGCCGGCTTTCGCGCAAGCCTCTTTCGACACCAAAGCCAGGTTCGCCATCCTCATGGATGAAGAATCCGGCACGGTGATTTTCCAGAAAGACGCCGACCTGCCGATGGAGCCGGCCAGCATGGCCAAGCTCATGACCATCGCCGTCGTCTTCAACGAAGTCCGTGCCGGCCGCGTCAAGATGAGCGACGAGTTCTTCGTCTCCGAACACGCCTGGCGCACGGGCGGTGCGGCCTCCGGCGGCTCGACCATGTTCGCGGAGCTCAACTCCAAGATCAGCGTCGAAAACCTTATCCGCTCGGTGATTATTCAATCGGGCAATGACGCGGCTATCGTGCTGGCTGAGGGCATTGCGGGCTCCGAAACCAGTTTTGCCGCGATGATGAACGAGTTGGCCGAAGCTATCGGGTTGGAAGGCTCGGTCTTCACCAATGCGACCGGCCTGCCGGACCCCAACATGCATGTAACGGCCCGCGATCTTGCCGATCTGGCACGCTACCTGATCCATGATTTTCCCGAATATTACCACTATTTCTCCGAGCCGGAGATGGAGTGGAACGGCATCAAACAGGCCAACCGCAATTCCCTGGTCGAGCTGGGAATCGGCGTCGACGGTCTCAAGACCGGGCATACCGAAGCCGCAGGCTACGGTTCGGTGATCTCCACCGACGATGGCGGGCGGCGGCTGATTGCCGTGGTGCATGGCCTCAAATCCATGGCCGAACGCACCGAAGAAGGGCGCAAGCTGATCACCTGGGGCGCCCGTGCTTTCGAGCGTGTTGCGGCTTATGCGGATGACGCCGTGGTGGCTTATGCGAATGTTTATGGTGGTACGAGTGGCAGCGTCGGCCTGGTTGGCGAGGGAGAAATTGCCCTCTATCTGCCGCGTGGATCGCGCAAATGCCTTGGCGCATCAGTGGTCTATACGGGGCCGTTAATGCCGCCAGTCAATGCAGGCGACAAGGTTGCGGAATTGCGCGTGTTCTGCGACGAACAACTGGTACAGACCGCGCCGCTCTTTGCCGCCGAGACGGTAGAGCAGGGCGATATCGTGCGCCGTGCGACCGACGCGCTGAAGCAGTTGGCCTTGGGCTGGCTCTAAGACTGGGATAAAGACTGGCTGATGCTGGAAGCGCCAAAAACCAACCGGGCCCGTTTCATCACCTTTGAGGGTGGCGAAGGCGTCGGCAAATCGACGCAGGTCAAACGCCTGCTGGCCAATCTGCATCGCCTGTCCATCGAGGCCATGCGCACCCGTGAGCCCGGTGGCACGCCGCGGGCCGAAGCGATCCGCTCATTCATCCTGCAGGGACGCTCGGAGAGCTGGGGCGCCGGAGCCGAGGCCGTATTGTTTGCGGCGGCGCGCCTCGACCATGTCACGCAGTTGATCGAGCCCAACCTGCAAGCTGGCACCTGGGTGATCTGCGACCGCTTCCACGATTCGACCCGGGCCTATCAGGGCCTGACCGGCGGCGTCGATGACAAACTTATCCGCGGCCTCGAAACCCTGGCCCTCGACGGGCATACGCCCGATCTGACGATCATCCTGGATATGGATCCCGAAGCCGCCTTCAAGCGTGTGGCTCTGCGCGCCATCGAGGACGGGCTGGCCCAGACGGGCGATCGCTTCGAAAAGGAAGACCTGAACTGGCACAAGCGGCTGCGCGAGGGCTTTCTTGAAATTGCCCGCAACAACCCGGACCGCTGCGTCGTGATCACGGCGGAACAGAGTGCGGATGCCCTGGAAACCACGATCTGGGACGCGGTTTGCCAGCGGTTTCCCGAATTGCTGCGTGGTTCGCAGGCATGAGCGACCCGGACGCCATCGAGGATGTGCCGCTACCTGAGCGGCGCCAGCGGGCGCGTGGGCATGATGCTGCGCGCAACGCCATTTTTGCCAATATTGCCGAGCACCGCCTGCCGGGCGCCATCCTGCTGCATGGGCCGCAGGGCATAGGGAAAGCCACGTTCGCCTTTGAAATCGCCGCCGCGATTCTGGTGGCGACGGGTGATGAGGATGCGGGGCGCGTCGAGGAGCAGGTGGCGGCAATGTCCCACCCCAACCTCTTCCTGCTGCGCCGCCGCCCCAAGGACGGCAAGGGTTATTACACAGTTATCCGCGTCGAGGACGTCCGCGAGGTGCGCGATTCCCTCCATCACACGCGGGGCAGGGCGGGACACCGGATCGCCATCATCGACAGCATTGACGACTGCAATCCATCAGCCGCCAACGCCCTGCTGAAAACGCTGGAGGAACCACCCGCGGACACCACATTCCTGCTGGTATCGCACCGCCCCGGACAGCTCCTGCCAACCATCAAATCACGCTGTCACAACCTGGCGCTGCGGCCGATTGCCGATGCTGACGTCGCTGCGGTGTTGATGGAGCAGGGGGATGCCCTGGGCGAGGCCGAATTGCAGCGGGCCGTGGCGCTGGCTGGCGGGCGACCGCGCCGGGCGTTTGAGACGCTGGCGCTCGAAGAAGGCTCGGCTCTGGGCGCGCTTCAGGCCTGGCTGGCCGATCCGCTGCGTCATCCGGCCGGTGTGAGCCTGCAATTGGCGGATGCCCTGGGCGCCGATGCGCAAAGCACCGAATTGTCGTTTGCCCGCGAAATGCTGGACGACTGGATGGCCGACGAAGCCCGCAATGCGGCCATGCAGACAGGCGCCCGCAAGCGCCTTGCCTCTGCCAACGAGCTATGGGACAAGGCACACGCCCTGCTCGCCGAGGCCGACAGCATCAATCTGGACATGAAACAGACGCTGGCCGCCATTTTCGATGCGATCAGAAAGCATGTTTCACTGACTGTTCCCGTTTCCGCCGAGCCACGATGACCGCAAAGCCCTTCTACGTCACCACAGCGATCTCCTATCCCAATGGAGCGCCCCATATCGGGCACGCCTATGAGATGATCGCGACCGACGCCATCGCCCGCTGGAAGCGGCTGGAAGGCCGCGAAGTCTATTTCCTGACAGGCACTGACGAGCATGGCATCAAGATGGTGCAGACTGCCGCCGCGCAGGGCGTGACCCCGCGCGAACTCGCGGATCGTAATTCCGGCGAGTTCCGCCGACTGGCCGAGCTGTTGGACATCTCTAACGACGATTTTATCCGTACCACCGAGCCGCGTCACCACGAAGCCAGCCAGGCGATCTGGTCCAAAATGGCCGCGAGCAATAATGGCGACATTTTCCAGTCGACCTATAAAGGCTGGTATTCGGTGCGCGACGAAGCCTATTTCGACGAGGACGAACTGACGGAAAAGGATGGCAAGCGCTTTGCCCCATCCGGCGCCGAGGTGAACTGGGTCGAAGAGCCGACCTATTTCTTCCGCCTGTCGGCCTACCAGCAGAAGCTGCTCGATCTTTACGAGAGTAATCCGGATTTTATCGCGCCCAAGGAGCGGCGCAATGAAATCATTTCCTTCGTCAAAAGCGGCCTGAAGGATCTGTCGATTTCGCGCACCACATTCGATTGGGGCGTTCCTGTGCCGGGCGCGCCTGGGCATGTGATGTATGTGTGGGTCGATGCGCTGACCAATTATATCAGCGGCCTGGGCTTTCCCGATGAGCAGAGCACGCTGTTCAAGAAGTTTTGGCCGGCCGATCTGCATGTGGTAGGCAAGGACATCATTCGCTTCCACACCGTCTATTGGCCCGCTTTCCTGATGAGTGCGGGTATCGATGTGCAGCATCGCGTGTTTGCGCATGGCTTCCTGACCGTGGACGGCCAGAAGATGAGCAAGTCGCTCGGCAATGTGGTCGATCCATTTGAACTTGCTGAGGAATTCGGCGTCGATCAGCTGCGCTATTTTCTGCTCCGCGAAGTGTCTTTCGGGCAGGATGGCGATTATAGCCGCGATAAATTGGTCAACCGCGTCAATGCCGATCTTGCCAACAATCTCGGCAATCTGGCGCAGCGTTCGCTCTCGATGATCAACAAGAACTGCGACGGCCTAGTGCCGGAATATGCCGGGGTAACGCCGGACGACGAGGCTATTGTGGCCGAGGTCGAAACGGCACTGGCTGAGGCGCAGCGGGCTATGGACGGTCAGCTGGTGCATGAGGCGGCCGGGGCGATCATTGCGGCGCTGAGTGCGGCAAACAACTATTTCGCGGCCCAGGAGCCTTGGGCGCTCAGGAAAACCGACCCGGTGCGCATGGGCTCGGTGCTTTATCTGACGGCGGACGTGGTTCGCCGGCTGACCATTCCGCTGCTTGCTTTCGTGCCGAAATCGGCCAATGCGATCCTCGATCAACTGGCTGTGCCGGCTGAGGGACGCACTCTGGCGGCCGCGCAGCTTGCCAATGGGCTGCAGACGGGCGCCGCTTTGCCGGTGCCGCAGGGCGTTTTCGCGCGACTCGAGCGCAAGGCTTCCTGACCATGCTGATCGACAGTCATTGCCATCTCGACTTCGAGGCGCTGGCCGGTGATATCGACGGCGTGATGGCGCGTGCGGCGGCGGCGGGCGTCGATGGCATGGTGACGATATCCACACGTGTGGATAACTTTTCCACATACGCGGCCATCGCGGAACGTTTCCCGAACGTCTGGTGCTCGGTCGGCACGCATCCGCACAATGCGGATCAGGAACTGCACATCCAGACCGAGGATTTGATCCGGCTTTCCGCCCATCCGCGCTGCGTCGCGATCGGTGAAGCCGGGCTCGACTACTTCTATGACAATGCGCCACGCGAGGCGCAGGCGACCGGTTTGCGCCGTCACATCGCGGCAGCACGATCCACAGGTCTTCCACTGGTTATCCACAGCCGCGCGGCCGATGATGACATGGCGGCTATCCTCGAAGAAGAGAGCGGGCAGGGGGCCTTCCCGTTCGTGCTGCATTGCTTCACGGCGGGCACGGATTTGGCGAACAGGGCGCTGGCTCTGGGCGGCTATATTTCGTTTTCGGGCATTATCACCTTCCGAAATGCCGAGGAAATCCGAGAAGTGGCCAAGATCGTCCCGGCGGATCGCTATCTGGTGGAGACTGACGCGCCGTATCTGGCGCCGATTCCGCATCGCGGCCAATCCAATGAGCCGTCATTCGTGCGGCACACGGCGGAGAAACTGGCGGAAGTCCGCGGCATCGACTTGGTGACGCTGGGCCAGCAGACCACGACCAATTTTGCGCGGCTCTTCGCCAAAACCGGTTTGAGCGCCTAGATGGCGGCTGCGCAACGGATCATTGCGACGATCCTGGGGTGCGGCTCATCGGGCGGCGTGCCGCGCATCGGCAATGTCTGGGGCGATTGTGACCCGGACGAACCGCGCAACCGGCGGCGGCGCTGTTCCTTGCTCATCGAGGGCTGGAGCGACGGCAGCAGCGAGCCGACGCGGGTCCTGATCGACACCGGCTGCGATCTGCGCGAGCAGTTGCTGGATGCTCAAGTCGATCGCGTCGACGCCGTATTCTATACCCATGAACATGCCGACCACACCCATGGCATCGATGACCTGCGCGTGCTGGCGCTGCACAATCGGCGGCTGGTCGATGTGTATTTCACCCAGGTCACCGGCGAACGGCTCCGCGAAGCCTTCGGCTATTGCTTCACGGCGCCGTCCGGCAGTTCCTACCCGCCCATCCTGAGCGCTCACACGATCGCTCCCGACGCGAAATGCGTCGTCGAAGGGCCGGGCGGCTCCATTGCAGTCCAGGCCTTCGAACAGACGCATGGCGATATTTCCTCGCTGGGCTTCCGCGTCGGCGACTTTGCCTATTGCTGCGATCTGTCGGGTTTCCCACCGCAGTCACATGACGCGATATCCGGCCTGTCGATCTGGGTCATCGATGCGCTGCGGCCGACGCCGCATCCCAGCCACCTAAGCTTGCCTGAGACCTTGGACCTGATCGCCCAATTCGCACCTAGCCAGGCCGTGCTCACCAACATGCATATCGATCTCGACTACCGTGCAACCGAAACCGCAACGCCGGCAAAGGTCACGCCGGCATTCGATGGCATGCAGATCGACGTGCTGTCCGGACGCATCCTCAATCTGTAGGTTTGTGGTGCAGTTGGCTCAAAGGCCCGCAATGCCTGGGCTTTTTGATCCATTTTAGTTCCATAATATATATTATGCGAACGACGGATGCGCGGCGCGGAGCCCTGGCGGAACCTGCCCACTGCAGCGTTCCGAAACCGCGCTCCCGCCTAGCGACTGCCCGGCAGCGGCATGCGTTCGATTTCGGCGAGGACTTCGAGCATGCCGGCGACGTTGTGCTCGGCGATCTCGCGGCCCTTTTCTGCCGTTGCAATGGACGCATCGCCGACCGCGCCGCCCGGATTGATATCCGAGGCGATCCACGCATAGGTGTGGCCGAAGGCGCCGGTGGGCCGCAGATATTTGTACTCGGCCTCGTCGCGCGCTGCGATGGACACGAAGTTCTCGGCGCGACTCATATCGACCAGATCGGGCCGGAAATGCAGGATGAGCGAGGTTTCGGCATCCCCGCCATGGATGCCGTGGCGGCGCTCGAGGTCGCTCAATAGGCCAGCCGGTGTAAAGCGCCAGCCGCTTTTGACGGCCAGCATGCCGGCTTGCACCCGCAGTTCGCGGGCGACGATGCCCATGATCTCTTCGTTGCCGCCATGCGAATTGACGAAAATGATCTTGCGGACCCCTGCCCGCGCCACTTCCAGCCCGATCTGCGTCCAGGCGTCGATCAGATTGGTTGCCTTGTGACTGAGCGTGCCCTTGGCCCAGATATGTTCGTTGGATTTGCCAATGGCCTGAACCGGCAGGATGCGGATATCCAACTCGGCCGGCGCGCGGGCCGCGAGCAGCTCCATCATCGACTGGTTGATGATCGTGTCCACGCCCACCGGCAGATGGGGGCCATGTTGCTCGACGGCCGCGATGGGCAGGATGGCAATGGTCTTTGCCGGATCGATCGTGTTGAAATCGGACGCGGAAAAGTCGGTCCACCAGATTTTGCGGGTCATAGAGAGGTCCTCAGGCCGGTCCGGCGGCAATAGCTTCGATTTCGACCACGAATTCGGGCCGGGCAAAGCCGGAAACGATCATCAGAGTCGAGGCGGGATAAGGCTCGGCAAACAGCACGTTGCGCACGCCCATATAGTCCGGCAGGTGCTCCCTGCCCGTCACATAGGCGTTGATGCGGATGATATTGGCGAGCGTCATGCCGGCCTCGCCCAGAATGGCGGCGATATTGTCAAAACAGATGCGCGTTTGGCCCACGCAGTCGGGCGGCACAATCTTGTCTGCCCCAATGCCCAATTGGCCGGAGCAGAACACCAGGCGCTGCCCCGCCGGCACGACAATGCCGTGGCTGTAAGGCGCGAAAGGCGGATGAATCTGCTGGGGAGAGAGGGGCGTCGCCATAGTCAAAAACTTCCTTGAGGTGGCGATGCTAGCGTCCGGTAAACCGCTTGCCTAGCCCAAACTGCACAATTTGCATGCATGGCAGGCATTTTATACAGCTGCTCATTTTTTGACTTCACAACGGAGCAAGACCGGGACAACAATTGCGCAAGCGACGCGGTCGCACAGAAATTGGTCGTGGCTGCTCATAGCCATGCCGGGGAGCGCAACATGCACGATATTACCAAACTCGTCTCATCGTCGGTCCTGATCTTCGGTGCCCTGGCGGGAGCCGCTACGGCCCAGGACAAGGTCACATTCGGCACCAACTGGCTCGCCCAGGCCGAGCATGGCGGCTATTACCAGGCCGTCGCCGATGGCACTTACGCCAAGTATGGCCTGGATGTGACCATCCGCCAGGGCGGCCCGCAGGCCCCAAATGGTCAGCTTTTGGTTGCCGGTCAGCTGGATTTCTACATGGGCGGCATGGGCACGATCGACTCGGTATCGCGCGGCATCCCCGTCGTTACTGTCGCGGCGATTTTCCAGAAGGACCCGCAGGTCCTGCTGGCGCATCCCGATGCACCCTTTACCGATCTCGCGAGCCTGACGGGCGCCAGCAAGATGATCCTGGGCAAGGACAGCCTGTTCAGCGGCTTCTGGCCATGGATGAAGTCGTCAATGGAAGGTTTCTCCGACGACAAATACGAGCCTTATACGTTCAACCCCGCGCCCTTCATCGCCGATCCGCTGGCCGTGCAGCAGGGCTATTTGACCTCCGAGCCCTATGAAATCGAGCGCCAGACCGGCTGGGCGCCCAAGATCTATCTGCTCGCCGACTATGGCTATGACCCCTACTCTACCGCCATCGAGACCCGGCAAGAGATCGTCGACACCAAGCCGGACCTGGTGCAGCGGTTCGTCGATGCCTCGATCATCGGTTGGTACAATTACCTTTATGGTGACAACACAGCCGCTAACGATTTGATCAAGAAGGACAATCCCGAGATGACCGATGGTCAGATCGCCTTCTCGATCGCCAAGCTGAAGGAATATGGCGTCGTCGTTTCCGGCGAAGCCGAGACCCAGGGCATTGGCTGCATGACGGCCGAACGCTGGCAGGCTTTCTATGACATGATGGTCAAGGCCGGCGTTTACGAAGCCGGTATCGATATCTCCAAGTCGTTCTCGACCGCATTCGTCTGCAAGGGCGTGGGTCTGGAACTGGCCAAGGCCGAATAGCACCGCGATCAATCGGCGCGGGCAATCCCGTCCGCGCTGTTTTGACCCTAATCCGGGTTCCGATATTGACCGATACATCAGCTGCCGTCGCCGCTCGCCCTATCGAGGTCGAAGCTCCCCGCGCCATCGTCTCGATGCGCAACGTCACCAAAGTGTTCTCCAACGGCACGCTGGCCCTCAAGGACATGTCGCTCGATGTGAAAGCCGGCGAGTTCATCTCGCTACTCGGCCCCTCCGGTTGCGGCAAGTCGACGGCCCTGCGCATCATCGCGGGGCTTGGCGCGCCAAGTTCGGGCAGCATCGATTGGCCGTCCTCCAAGATCAACACCAAGGGCTTGCCCGAGGGCGATGTGGGGTTTGTGTTCCAGGATCCGACCCTGATGCCCTGGGCCAGCGTGTTCGACAATGTGCACCTGCCGCTCAAACTCAGGGGCGTTTCCAAGGCAGATGCGCGCGAGCGGATCATGGAAGGGCTGGCCAGTGTCGGTCTGGCTGATTTCACCAAGTCCTATCCTCGCGAACTGTCCGGCGGCATGCGGATGCGCGTCTCGATTGCGCGGGCCATCGTCACGCGGCCCAAGCTGCTGCTGATGGATGAGCCCTTTGCCGCGCTCGATGAAATCACCCGCCAGAAGCTCAATGACGACGTGCTGCGGCTGTGGCAGCAGTTCGGCATGACGGTGATTTTCGTCACCCACTCGGTCTACGAGTCCGCTTATCTCTCCAGCCGCATCGTGGTGATGCGGGCGCGTCCGGGCCAGGTGTTCACCGATATGCAGATCGCCCAGCCCCCTGTTCGCGACCATGATTATCGCAATTCCGAGGGCTATCGGCAGACCTGCCAGACCGTTTCGGATGCGCTGCAACGCGCCATCCATGCTGCGGAGATCACGTCATGAACCAGATCAAGACCATCGCCCCAGCCGAAGCCGGCACTGATGCCGCCGTGGCGGCCCTGATTCCCCGCGCCACTACCAATGAAAAGGTGTTGCGCATCGCAGTCCCCCTTATTGCACTCGTACTGGCGATCACGGCCTGGCATTTGCTGGTCACGATCAACGGGATTCCGAAATACATCCTGCCGGGGCCGGTCGATGTCGTCATCGCGCTCTTCACCGACTCCGCGACGCTATGGCCTGCCCTGCTCGTCACCCTCAAGATCACTTTCATGGCCCTGGCTTTGGCGCTGATTGGCGGCGTCGGGCTGGCGATCCTGCTGGTGCAGTCGCGCATTCTCGAGCTGGCGCTGTTCCCCTTCGCGGTGATCCTGCAGGTGACGCCGATGATTGCCATTGCGCCGCTGCTGCTGATCTATGCGCCCGATACGCAGACGGCTTTGCTCATCTGCGCCTTTCTCGTGGCCTTCTTCCCTATCCTCTCCAACATGGCGCAGGGCCTCAAGAGCGTCGATCATAACCTATTGAACCTGTTCGAGCTTTATGGCGCCTCGCCGTGGCAGACGTTGCTTTACCTCAAAATTCCGACCTCGATGCCCTATTTCATGGCCGGGTTGCGGATTGGTGGCGGGCTGTCGCTGATTGCCGCGGTCGTCGCGGAGTTCGCTGCCGGTTCCGCTGGCCAGGGCGCGGGCCTCGCGTTCCGGCTGCTGGAAAGCCAGTACCGGCTCAATCTGCCCCGCCTCTTCGTTGCCCTGCTGATGCTCTGCGGCACCGGCATTGCCATCTTCGGGCTAACCTCGTTTATCTCCTGGCTGACGCTGCATCGCTGGCATGAGAGCGCCATCAAGCGGGAGAATTAAGGTTTTGACGATCACTATTCCTTCGACCGGCCACTATGTGCTGGCCAATGCAAACGTGCCGGCAGCCGTGATGGGCGAACCCGCCTCGGGTGCGCTTATTCTGGTCGATATCGAGATTGCCGACGGCAAGGTCACCAGCCTTGGTGCCGCTGGCAGCGCCCCGCTTGGGCCGGATCGTATCGATCTCGACCATGGCATTGTGCTGCCAGCCTTTGTCGATCTGCATACCCATCTCGACAAGGGCCATATCTGGCCGCGCAAGGAAAACCCCGATGGCACCTGGCTTGGTGCCCTGATGGCCGTCGGCGAGGACCGCACGGCCAATTGGGCGGCGGCCGACGTCGAGCGGCGCATGGATTTTGCCCTGCGCTGTGCCTGGGCCCATGGCACGGCCGCCGTGCGGACGCATATCGATAGCGCTCCGCCACAACATGAGATTTCCTGGGACGTGTTCGAGGCCGTGCGCGAGCGCTGGGTGGGCCGGATCGAGCTTCAGGCGGCAGGTCTTATGGGGCCCGACACAATTCTTGACCCGGCGGCGCTTCGCGCGGTCGCCACACGCACCAAGGCGGCCAAGGGGTTGCTGGGCGGCTCCACGGGCGTTCACCCGGATAATCCCGCCATCATGCGTGCGCTGCTCGAAGTGGCTGGCGATTTTGGCCTCGATGTGGACCTGCACATTGATGAGACCGGAGACCCGGCGGCCGACGCTTTGCAGAGCCTGGCCGATGCGGTGATCGAGACCGGTTTTGCGGGCAAGGTGACGGCCGGGCATTGCTGCGCCATTGCCATTCAGCCCGAAGCGACGGCAATGGCAACCATCGAGCGCGTCGCGCAGGCGGGCATTGCCGTCGTCTCGCTGCCGATCTGTAACATGTATCTACAGGACCGGCGCAATGTCGGCGGGGTGCGGACGCCTCGCTGGCGGGGTGTTACCCTGCTCAACGAACTCAAGGCGGCCGGGGTGCCGGTTGCCATCGCGTCGGACAATACCCGCGACCCCTTCTATGCCTATGGCGATCTCGATGGCTTTGAAGTCCTGCGCGAAGGTGCGCGGATTTTGCACTTCGACCACCCACAGGCCGATGCCTTTACCTGGGCGCGTTCGGTCAGCACCGAGCCGGCGGCGATTGGCGGCTTCACCTATTCCGGCATGATCGGCATCGAGCTGCCTGCCGAGCTGGTGCTGTTCCGCGCCCGCACCTGGACCGAGCTGATGTCCCGGCCGCAAACCGATCGCGTCGTGCTGCGCAGTGGCGCTGCTATCGACACTACCCTGCCCGACTACCGTGAACTCGACGACCTGATGGGACGACAAGCATGAGCATTTCAGATTTCCGCGCTGACCTTGGCGATATTCCGGTCGAGGATCATCCCCGCATCGTCCAGCAACGCAGCCGCGATCATTATTGGTATTCCCCGATACTGAAAGCCAAGCTCGATCATGTGACCGCGGAAATCGTGGTGTCGCCGCGCTCCAATGAGGAGGTGAAAACCGTTCTCGCTGCTGCGTTCCGCCATGGCATTGCCATCACCCCGCGCGGAGCCGGCACCGGCAATTACGGCCAGGCCATGCCGCTTTCGGGCGGCGCCATGCTCAATCTGATGAACATGGACAAGGTTCTGGAGATCAAGCCGGATCGCGTGCGTGCGCAGGCCGGTGCCGTGCTGGAACAGATGGATCACCAGACGCGGGAAGCCGTAAACGGCGAGTTGCGCTTTCACCCCTCGACCTATCGCATGGCCAGCATTGGCGGCTTTATCGCCGGCGGGTCGGGCGGCGTCGGCTCGATCCGTTGGGGTGGTCTGCGCAATATCGGCAGCATTCTGGGGGTGAAGGTCATCACCTGCGAGGAAAACCCGCGCGAGCTGGATCTGGTGGGCGAGGACATCCTCAAGGTCGCCCATGCCTATGGCACCAACGGGATTATCGTCGAGGCGGAAATGCCCCTGACCCAGGCGCATGACTGGGTCGACATGATTGTCGGCTTTGACGACTTTATCGAGGCTTGCCGCTTTGGCGGCGCGGTGGCCCTACAGGATGGGCTACTGGTCAAGGAAGTGGCGCCCTGCGCGGCCCCAATCCCGCAGGACTATTTCAACCGCCACAAGCCCTATATTCGCGATGGCCAGTCCGTCGTGCTGCTGATGGTGGCGCCGGTGGCTGTGGACGCGATGACGCTGTTCGTGGCCCACCACAAGGGCGAAATGCTCTACCGCTCCGACGAGGCCAGCGCCGAAGAGCTCAAGCGCCTGCCGCCCGTGTACGAGCTGGCCTGGAACCACACGACGTTGCGGGCGCTCAAGGTCGATCCGACGATCACCTATCTGCAGACGCGCTATCCCACCGTCTCTCATGTCGAAAAGATCATCTCGATTCTTGGCGACGAGCTGCCCATGCATATCGAGGTCGGCCGGCAGGATGGTGTGGTCATGTATGGTGGCCTGCCGCTGGTACGCTACACCACCGAAGAACGGCTCAACGAGATCATCCGCATCCATGAGGAAAACGGCTGCGCCGTGTTCAATCCCCATCGCTACACGCTTGAGGAAGGCGGCATGAAGCGGACCGATCAGAAGCAGCTCGATTTCAAGCGTGAGGCCGACCCCAAGGGCATGCTCAATCCCGGCAAGATGATCGCCTGGGACGATCCGAATTTCGATTTCAATGCCGGCCGCGCCTGGTTGTTCGACGGCCTCAATCCAGTGAACGCCGCCTGATGCGCGTTCATGTGGTTCATGCTCACCCGGTGGAAACGAGCTACAACCGGGCTCTGTTCGATGCTGTGGTGGGCGAACTGATCGACAATGGGCATGAGGTCGATGCCCTCAATCTTTATGACGAGCAGTTCGGCGCCGTGCTGAGCCGCGAAGAGCGCCTGAACTATCACGAGGTGCCCGGCAATCTGACGCCGGCAATCAAACCCTATGTGGATCGGCTACGGGCGGCGGAAGCCATTGTCTTCGTGCATCCTGTGTGGAACTACGGCTATCCAGCCATTTTAAAAGGATATTTCGACCGCATCTTCCTGCCGGGCGTGTCCTTTGTGATGGAGGGCGGCGGGGATCGGGGGCGGCTGGTTCCGAACCTGACGAACATCAAGAAGGCGATCTTCATCACCACCTATGGCGGCAATCGCTGGCGCACCATGCTCATGGGCGATCCGCCGCGCCGCATCGCCCGCCGATGGGGTTGGGCAACCTTCCGCGGCCGGATGCCACCGAAATATCTGGCGCTTTACGACATGAATAATTGCACGCCCGAGCAACTCACCGGGTTCATTCAGACGGTTCGCAGCGAGATCGGCAAGTTCTAGACTGCAACTCCGATTCCTAGCCATGAGTCCGCCATGCAGCCCTCCCGCGACATCTCCCGCCTCATCGAGATCATGGCGGCGCTGCGCAATCCGGTGGGCGGCTGCCCCTGGGATCTGGAGCAGGATTTCTCGTCCATTCGCCACTACACGATCGAAGAGGCCTATGAGGTCGCCGACGCGATCGAGCGGCAGGATTTTTCCGATTTGCGGGAAGAGCTGGGCGATCTGCTGTTGCAGCCGATCTATCACGCGCAGATGGCCAGCGAGGCCGGGCATTTCGACATTGGCGACGTGATCTACGGCATTACCGAGAAGCTCATTCGCCGACACCCGCATGTGTTCGGCGATCTCGACGCCAGTGATTCCGATGCTGCCAAGGGCCGCTGGGAGGCGATAAAGGCCGAGGAGCGCGCCGCCAAGGCAGCCCGCAAGGGCGAAACCACGCCTTCAGTGCTCGATGATGTCGCCGCGCCCCTGCCCGCTCTGGCGCGCGCCGAAAAGCTCACCAGGCGCGCTGCCAAGGTCGGCTTTGACTGGCCGGACTATGCCTCCGTGCGGGCCAAGGCGGTCGAGGAACTGGATGAGGTTGATGAAGCGGTAGCAGCGGGCGATCCAGCGGCAGCGCATGAGGAAATCGGCGACCTGCTGTTTGCCGTCGTCAATCTCGCGCGCCACGCTGGCGTGGACGCCGAAGCGGCCTTGCGCGATGCCAATCTCAAATTCACCCGGCGCTTCCACTATGTGGAGGCCAGGTGCCGCGAGGACGATATCGAACCGGGCAATGCCGGGCTCGAACGTCTGGATGGCTATTGGAACGAGATCCGCAAGGCCGACAAGGCTTAAGCGTCAGACCCTTCGATCCGGCCGTTGAAACGCTCGAGGAACGCCGCTTTGTGCCGGGGTTCTACGCGCACGATGAAGCCGGAGCCTTTTTCGGTCGCCTCATCGCGTGAGATAATCTCGGCATGCGAGTGCAGCCAGCCGATGTCGCTGCCCGCGCTATGCGGCACATGCACGTGATAGGTTCGGCTCTTTTCGGCAAGCGCGGCCTCGATGGCCAGCTTGAGCGCGTCCAGCCCCTGCCCCGTTTTGGCCGAAACCGGCACCACGGCCGCAACGCGACCGGCCGGGCTAATGGCCGCCAATGCTTCCTCAGTGGAGCCGTCGACGGTCCCGAGCAGATCGACCTTGTTCCAGACTTCGATGACCGGCGTCGTTTCCGCCGACACACCCAGATCGCCCAGCACCTTGAGCACATCGAGCGCCTGCGCCAGATGGTCGGGGTTGGCAACATCGCGGGCATGCAGGATCACGTCGGCATCGACGACTTCTTCGAGCGTAGCGCGGAAGGCGGCGACGAGGTCGGTCGGCAGGTCGGCGACAAAGCCCACCGTGTCGCTGAGCATCACTGCCCTGCCATGCGGCAATTCGAGCTTGCGCACAGTGGTGTCGAGAGTGGCGAAGAGCAGGTCTTCGGCAAACACCCCTGCCCCGGTCAGCGTGTTGAACAAGCTGGATTTTCCGGCATTGGTGTAGCCGACCAGTGCAACGATCGGGAATGGCGTGTCGTCGCGCTGACGGCGCTGCTGGGCGCGGGTCTTCTTGACCTTTTCCAGCCGATCCTCAAGCAACACGATACGGTCGGTCAGCTGGCGCCGATCGCTTTCGATCTGCGTTTCGCCCGGGCCGCCCATAAAGCCCATGCCGCCACTGCCACGCTGGCGCTCAAGGTGGGTCCAGGAGCGCACGAGGCGGCTCTTTTGGTAATTGAGGTGGGCAAGCTCGACCTGCAACACGCCTTCGCGTGTGGCGGCGCGTTCGCCGAAAATTTCGAGGATCAGCCCGGTGCGGTCCAGCACCTTGGTGCCCGTTTCCTTTTCCAGATTACGCTGCTGGATCGGGGTCAGCGCGGCATCGACCAAGAGCAGGTCGATCTCGTCCTCTTTGACGCGGGCCGCCAGGGTTTCGACATGACCGCCGCCGATAAACGTCGCCGGCTTGACCTCGCGCACCTTGACGATTTCGGAGAAGGCAATCTCGAGCCGGATCGCCCCGGCCAAGCCTTCAAACTCCGCCTTGCGGGCTTCGATACTGTGCTGGGAAACGGCCCCGCGGACATCGGGGCAAATCAATCCGGCCCGTGTCGGCTGGGCGCGTTGGTCGATAAACGCCTGCGGGCCGCCCTTTTGGACGGCCTCGTCGTCGTCGTGAAAATCGCTCATATAAGCTCGTTAGTCGTCGTGGTTCTGTTCTGGATCGAACAGCTGGATCGGTGCGCCCGGCATGATCGTCGAGATGGCGTGCTTATAGACCAGTTGGGACTGGGCGTCACGGCGCAGCAACAGGCAGAAATTGTCGAACCAGGTGATGACACCCTGCAGCTTGACGCCGTTCACGAGGAAAATCGTGACGGGCACCTTCTGCTTGCGGACATGGTTGAGGAAAGAGTCCTGGAGATTTTGTTGTTTTTCGCTAGCCATTTAGGTCTCTTTTCGCGGCATTTGTTGTCGCTGTTATAATTGCGCTGGCTGGTCCAGGCTGGGCGCGAAAGCTGATGCTCCGCCCCCATCGCAAAAGTGCATTCACTACACGTTAAACACTATGGCACAGAAGCCCAAGGCTGCCTACCCGCGCCTCATGCATAGCCTCCGCCCAATTTTCAAAGCCCCAGCGACTTGATTTTGCGGTGCAAGGCGCTGCGTTCCATGCCGACAAATTCGGCCGTTTTGGAGATATTGCCGCCGAAACGCTCGATCTGCGCCAGCAGATATTGCCGCTCGAACACCTCACGCGCGTCGCGCAGCGGCAGGCTCATCAAATGCGCCGAAGCGTCGGTGTCGCCCACTGTGGGCAGCACTTCGCCAATGTCGGATGGCAGCATGGCGGCGGTGATCACCCCATCCTCGGGCTGCTGGTCCTTCATCAGAATCAGCAGGCGCTCGATGGAATTGCGCAATTGCCGCGCATTGCCCGGCCATTCCTGCGCCTGCAACACCGCAATCGCGTCATCGCCCACCGTTAGCCGCTGCAGATTATGCATGCGGCAGACCTGCTCGATAAAGACGCTGACCAGTGGCGGCACGTCCTCGCGGCGCTCCTTGAGTGGCGTCAGGGGGAGCGGCACGATGGAGAGGCGGTGGAAGAGGTCCGAGCGGAATTCGCCCCCTTCGATCTGGGCCGCCACATTCTGCGAACTGGATGAAATGATGCGAACGTCGATGGGCACGGCCTGCGTGCCGCCAACGCGGTTGAAGCGGTTTTCCACCAGCGTGCGCAGCAGCGCCGCCTGAGTCTGGGCCGGCAAAGTGGTCACTTCCGACAGATAGAGCGTGCCGCCATGGGCGCGTTCCAGCGCGCCGACTTCCACCTTGAGAATGCCGGTCTTTTCGCGGGCCTCGCGGCCGAACAGCACGACCGGCACTTCCTCGGGCGCATAGAGCGAGGCGTTGATTTCAACGAACGGTGCGTCAGCGCGCGGGCTGCGCTGATGGATCAGGCGGGCCACCAGGCCCTTGCCGGCGCCGGACGGGCCCGAGACAAAGATGCGCGAATTGGTCGGCGCCGACTTTTCGATAATGCCGCGCACCTGCTGCAAGGCGGGCGAGGTGCCCACCATGTCGATGCTCTTGCTCGCCGAGCGTTCCTTGAGCTCCGCAACCTCGTTGCGCAGGCGGGTGGCTTCCATGGCGCGCTGCGTGATGTGCAGCAGCCGGTCAATCTTGAACGGCTTTTCGATATAGTCATAGGCGCCGCGGCGGATCGCCGAGACGGCGGTTTCGACATTGCCGTGCCCCGAAATCATCACCACCGGCATGTCCGGGTGCTGGCTCTGGAACACATCGAGCAATTGCAGACCATCCAGACGCGAGCCCTGCATCCAGATATCGAGGAAGACCAGGCTGGGGCGGCGGCGGGCGATTTCGTTGAGCCCGCTATCGGCATCATGGGCCTGCCGGGTTTCAAATCCCTCGTCCTCCAGAATGCCGGCGATCAGGTCGCGGATGTCGTCTTCGTCGTCGATAATGAGAATGTCGAGTGCCATTATTTATGAACCGCCGCTGAAATAAGCGGCTCCTCCTGTTGCGAGGGGGCGGTCGATGCCGCATCGGCACCGCTCTCCTCGGACGTCTTGATTGGCGATTGCAGGGGCAATGTGAAGGTCACGCAGGCGCCGACCCGGCCGGTCGCATCAGGCTCGGCGTCGACCAGTTCCACTATGCCGCCATGTTGTTCGATGATTTTCGCTACAATGGCGAGACCCAGGCCCGTGCCCTTCTCGCGCGTGGTCATATAGGGCTCCAGCAGCCGCTGCCGGTTTTCGCTGGGCCAGCCCTTGCCATTGTCGGACACGTTGATCCGGGCGTGATTGCCCTCCAGCTGCCCCTGCACTGTGATGGTAGGTACCCAATCGGATGAAGGACTCACGGATTCAAAGGCTTCTACCGCATTCTTGATCAGGTTGGTCAGGCTCTGCGAAATCAGGCGGCTGTCGAACCAGGCATGGATCGGCATCTCCGGCAGCTCGGTATGGATCACCATTTCCGGCAGGCGGACGCTTTCGAGGAACACCGCCTGCCGGATGGTATCAGACAAGTCGGCCATTTCGGGAGCGGCTTCTGGCATACGGGCAAAGGCCGAGAATTCGTCGACCATGCGACCGATATCGCCCACCTGGCGCACGATGGTGTTGATGCATTTGTCGAAAACCTCGCGGTCATCCTCGAGCTTGGAGCCATAGCGGCGACGCAGGCGCTCGGCCGAAAGCTGGATCGGGGTCAGCGGGTTCTTGATCTCATGAGCGATGCGCCGGGCGACATCGGCCCAGGCGCTGGTCCGCTGTGCGGATTCGAGATCGGTAATGTCATCGAAGGTAAGCACATAGCCCTTGGATTCGGCGATCGAGCCCTCACGGGTCAGCTGCACCTGATAGGTTCTCCTATCGGTCTCGTTGCCGAGCTGGATCTGGTCGCGGACCTGGCCACGGCGGGCCGAGCGGGCGCGTTCAAGGATCGGCGCCAATTGCGGCATGGCCACTTCGATCCGCTCCCCCATGAGGCCAATTTCATCGCGTTCCAGCATTTCGCAGGCGCGCGCATTGACCAGCGTGACGGCTCCGAAGGGGTCGAGTCCGATAATGCCAGCCGAAACGCCTTCCACCACCGCCTCGGTGAACTGGCGGCGCTTTTCGTTCATCTCGCTGGCGGTCACCAGATCTTCGCGCTGCGATTTGAGCTGCAGCGTCATCTGGTTGAAGCCATTAGACAAATCGCGCAGATCGCCCCTGCCCTCCTGCACCGGAACCTGCACATCGAGATCGCCGCGGCTGACGCGACTGGAAGCGATCATGAGATTTCGGATCGGGTCTACGAAGCGATTGGCAAGCGCAATGCCGATCCACAACGCGGCGAGCAACAGCACCACGGCCAAACCGACATACATGATGGTAAAGGTGATCTGGAACACTAGCCGGTTGGATGCATACTGCCGGTATTCGGTGATGTTCTCGTCAGTCAGCCGCATATATTCGAGCACTTCGGCATCGACCGGGCGGGCAACGAACAAGTAAGTGTCGTCATAGCCCCGCAGCTTGACGATAGAGCCGACCAAATTGGTGCTGCCCGGCGCAATCTGGCTCGGCACGCCTTCGACCACCCCCTGGGTAATGCCCTCCGGCAGCTTGGGATAAGCCCCCTGCACGTTGATCTGCGCCCGCATCAGTGTGTCGCCATCGCCGTGAATGAGCGACGTGAAGGGCAGTGAACGGGTAACCGCAAGCGCGGTCAGGATACGCTCGAAACGGTCGCGATCTTCCTCGAACGTGCCGCGCGCCTGTTCGAGCTCGGTGGCCACCCAGATAATGTCGTCCCGCAAAACCTGCGCGTGCTCAAGCATATAGGAGCGCGCGACGAGGCGTGAGCTTTCCACCATGGCTCTGGTGCGTTCGGAGAACCATTGATCCAGCCCCTGGTTGAGCGAGAAGGTCGCGACCACTGCAACGATGACCGCGGGAATGGCGGCGACGATAGCGAACATCGTGACCATGCGGAGCTGCATGCTCGAGCCGGGCTGGCGCTGCGAGCGGGCCTGGATGAGCAGCACGGCCTCGGTAACAACCAGGGCGATCATCAGCAGGACCAGGATGCCGGTGACGATCCAGATAACGGTCCAGACGGTTGCTGAAGGCTCGATATTGGTCGCGCCCGACAGGATCAGGAAGGAGATCGAGGACATCAGGACCGAGGCGAACACCACCACAAAACCCAGGACCCGCAGCGGCCTATTGGTATGTGCAGCAAAAAACGGCACGCGAGAAGAATGCGCCGCCTCGCTCCGCCGTGCTGGCGCAGCCTGGTTATCGATGATCGCCGTTTCCGTCATACAATGCCGCTTGGCACTCCATCTCCGCCACAGGAAGGCAGAGCCTGACCCAATTTGGGCAACCCTTCAAGACAATTGTTGCCAAAATGTGACAGTGTGATCAAACGGCCGCAATTTCGCCAGTGCGGCGAACGGTTTGTAAACAGCCGCATCAATTGCGGCGGCTGTGCTTGACGATCTCGATGCTGTGGGTGCGGATTTTCTTGCGCAGCGTATTGCGATTGAGGCCGAGCAGATCGGCCGCCTTGATCTGGTTTCCGCCGCAGGCATTGAGCGCCATGGCGATCAACGGCGCTTCCACCCGGTCGATCACGCGCTGATACAGCCCCGCCGGCGGCAGGTTCGGCTCATATTCGCGCAGCAACTGGCCCACATGGGTTTCCACCGCCATGGACACATCGACCGGACCGGCCATGCCGTTGGTCTGCGGGCGCTCGGCGATATTGAGTTCGTTCTGCACGATCTCGGCCGAAATGCTTTCGTCGGCATAGAGCGCCGAGAGGCGACGGACGAGGTTTTCCAGTTCGCGGACATTGCCCGGCCAGGAATAATTCTGCATCAACCGGATCGCTTCGGGAGCGATGGATTTGACCGCCTCCCCTTCGCGCTGGGCGGCGTTGAGGAAATGCGTCGTTAGATCGCCGATATCGTCGATGCGCTCGCGCAGCGGCGGCAGGCGGATCGGCACGACGTTGAGGCGGTAATAGAGATCTTCGCGGAACAGGCCCTGCCGGATCATCTGGCTGAGATCGCGATGCGTAGCCGCGACGATGCGCACATTGGTCTTGATCGAGGATCGGCCGCCGACCATGGTGTATTCGCCTTCCTGCAGCACGCGCAGCAGGCGGGTCTGGGCATCCATCGGCATATCGCCAATTTCGTCGAGGAACAGCGTGCCGCCCTCGGCCTGCTCGAAGCGACCGGAAGAGCGGGTATTGGCGCCGGTAAAGGCCCCCTTCTCGTGGCCGAATAGTTCGGCTTCGATCAGGTCGCGCGGAATGGCAGCCATATTGATGGCGACAAAAGGCCCGTTACGGCGCTTGCCGAAGTCATGCAGCGCCCGCGCAACCAATTCCTTGCCGGTGCCGCTCTCGCCGGTGATCATCACCGTCAGGTCGGTCTGCATCAGGCGCGCCAGTGCGCGGTAGATATCCTGCATGGCGGTCGAGCGGCCAACCAGCGGCATGGTCTCGCCCGGCTCTTCGGCCTTGCGCTCGGCGGTTGTCGGCTTTTTGGCGTCGGCCAGCGCGCGGGCCACCACCGAAAGCACTTCGGTAATGTCGAACGGCTTGGGCAGATATTCGTAAGCGCCGACTTCAGAGGCGCGAATGGCCGTCATGAAGGTGTTCTGCGCCGACATCACGATCATGGGCAGATCGGGGCGCAGCTTCTTGATCTTGGGCATGACCTCGAAGGCATTGCCATCGGGCATGGCCACGTCGGTGATCAGGATATCGCCTTCGCCGCGGCTCACCCAATTCCACATGGTGGAGATATTGCCGGTGGGGCGCACTTCGTAACCGGCGCGGGTCAGCGCCTGGTTGAGCACCATGCGGATGGCCGCGTCATCATCGGCTAGCAGGACAACGTGGCTCATTTTGCCGATACCTCTTCAGAAGACGCGTTGAAGGCCCCGCTGGCGACGGGCAGGAGAATGCGGAAACGGGTGCGGCCGGGGCGGCTATCGCAATCGATGACGCCGCCATGGTCGCCCACGATCTTGGCCACCAGTGCCAGGCCGAGGCCCGAGCCATTGAGCTTGGTCGTGACGAAGGGATCGAACAGGAACGGCAGGATATCGGGCGGCACGCCGGGGCCATTGTCCTCGATGACAATTTCGAGCGGCAGCGAGATGCGCTCGGACACACCCGTCACGCTGATGCGAATGCCTGGGCGGAAGGCCGTGGTGATACGGATTTCCGGTTTCTGTGTGCGCTCAAGGGCTTCCGAAGCGTTCTTGACCAGATTGAGGAAGACCTGAATGAGCTGGTCGCGATTGCCATAAACCGGTGGCAGCGACGGATCATATTCTTCGGAGAAGGCAATACCCCGGGCGACGCCGTTGCGTGCCAGCAGTTTTACCCGATCGAGAATGACGTGGATATTAATCGGCTCGCGCTCCATCGGGCGCTCGTCGCCAAACACTTCCACACGGTCGATCAAGCCGACAATGCGGTCGGTCTCTTCGCGGATCAGGCGAGCCAGCGGGATTTCGTCGCTCGCCACGCTCTGCTCAAGCAATTGGGCGGCGCCGCGAATGCCCGAGAGTGGATTCTTGATCTCATGCGCCAGCATCGAGGCCAAGCCCGTCACCGAGCGCGCCGCGCCACGCGACACCATCTGGCGGTCGATCTTGTCGGCCATGGTCCGCTCCTGGATCAGCAGCGCCACACGGCCATCGCTATCCGAAAGCGGGCTGGCGAACACGTCGGCAATACGCTCATCGCCAAAGCGGGACGAGCCGACGCGGACGCGATATTCGGTCATGGGCCCGCGGCGCAGGATGACGGTTTCAACTAGGCTGATAATGGGCGACCCGAAAGCGATGAGATCGTCCAGGCGCTGGCGCGTCAAAACGCTCAGGGAGGCGCCAAAAAACGCCTCAGCGGCATAATTGACGAAGATGATCTGGCGATCTTCGTCGCAAACGATGATGGGCTGGGGCAAAGCCTGCAGCACCGCAGTCGAAGGCACGCTGGCCAATTTGCTCGCATTCGTAGACGCGCTCATGCCGCCGCCTTCCATTCGCCCGAGAAAATCGCGCCGATCATCTCGAGCACATGAGACGGCGTTTCGTTGTTGAGAAAGGCAGTGCGGGTCGGCTTGTCGAGCGCGATGCCGGCGGCCTCCAGATACCAATCCAGATGCTTGCGCGCGGCCCTCAGGCCCACCACCGTGCCATATTCGACCAGGATGCCCTCGTAATGCTCGGCAACCAGTTCGGCAAGCGCCTCGCCCTGTGGGGCAGGCTGCGCCTCGTTGCCGGCCAGTTCATCGCCAATCTGACCAACAGCCCATGGACGGCCCTGGGCGCCACGACCCAACATGACCGCGGCGGCGCCGGATTGCTGCAGGGCCTCGCGCGCACTGGCAAAGTCCACAATGTCACCATTGACCACGACAGGCACGTCCACCGCCTCGACAACCGCCCGCACCAGTTCCCAGCGGGCATTGCCCTTGTAAAATTGCTGGCGGGTGCGGCCATGCACGGTGATCATCTGGGCGCCGGCATCGACGGCCCGGCGGGCGATTTCGGGGGCATTGAGGCTGTCATCGTCCCAGCCCAGGCGCATCTTGACGGTGACCGGTAGCGGGGTGGCGGCAACGACTGCGTCGATCAGCGTCATGGCATGATCGGGCACGCGCATCAGCGCCGAGCCGGCATAGCCATTGGTGACGCGCTTGGCCGGGCAGCCGAAATTGATGTCGATGATATCGGCGCCCGCATCGTGGGCGATCTTGGCGCCACGCGCCATCCATTCGGCCTCGCAGCCCGCCAGTTGCACCATGTGGGGCAGCGTGCCGGGGCGGCCGAGCTTACGCACCATCTCTTCATTGCCCACGCCCAGGGCATTGCTGGCGATCATCTCGGATACGACCATGCCAGCGCCGAACCGCTCTGCGAGGACACGAAACGGGCGATCGGTGATTCCCGCCATGGGAGCAAGCAAAGCATGACTGCGAACCCGATGGCTCCCAATGCTCAACTCGCAGGCAATTTCAGACAAGGACTGCCCCAGAAATGGTCATTTTTGAATTTCTGCCCGCACAATAATCAAAAGCGCCGCTAGCGCAACACCTTATGTACCGTTGCCGCGTGTGCGGCAGCCCTGCACTTGCCGCATGACACCGGCACGGCTAGACCAGATTCATGTGACGGTTTTCCGGGTTGAGTGTCTGTTCCGATATGCGTCAAAAATCCATCGCCGTCATCATTGTTGCTGCTGGCCAGGGTGAGCGTGCGAGTGCCGGCGGAACGCCCGATCCCAAGCAATACCGCAATGTCGCAGGCGTGCCGGTGTTGCAGCGGACCATCCAGGCATTTCTCGACCATCCTGCCATCGGCCAGATTCTGCCCGTTATCCACGCAAGCCATGCAGAGCGCTACGCCGCTCTTGGCCTCAACGACAACCGCCTCCTGGCGCCGGTACTTGGGGGCGGCACGCGGCAAGCCTCGGCGCTGGAAGGCCTCAAGGCCCTGGCACCATCGAGGCCTGATCTGGTGCTGATCCAGGATGCGGCGCGGCCGTTTGCCACCACCGACCTGATTGGCGACGTCATTGCGGTGCTGGACCAATATGATGGCGCCCTGCCCGCTCTTGGTGTCACCGACACCATAAAGCGGTCGCTGGACGGCCGCCTGGTCGTTGCCACCGAGGATCGCAACCAGCTTCATGCCGCCCAGACGCCGCAGGGTTTCCGCTTCGGGCAGATTTTTTCCGCGCATATGCGCGCTTCCACCATTCGCCGCCGGTTCACCGACGACGCAGAAATCGCCGAATGGGCGGGGCTCAAGGTCGCCATGGTGATGGGCGACCCCGACAATATCAAGATTACGCATCCCCAGGATTTCGAGCGGGCCGAGCGGATCGTTTCAGGAGATTTCGCTATGGAAACCCGTGTCGGCACCGGCTTTGACGTGCATCCATTCGAGCCCGGTGACGCTGTATGGCTGGGCGGGGTGCGCATTCCCTATCAAGCCAAGCTCAAGGGTCATTCCGACGCTGACGTAGCGCTGCATGCGCTGACCGACGCCATTTTGGGCGCCATCGGCGAAGGCGATATCGGGGTACACTTTCCGCCGGCCGATATGCAGTGGAAAGGCGCGGCCTCCACCATCTTCCTCAAGCACGCTGGCGATCTCGTGACCGGAATGGGCGGTCGCATCGTCAATCTTGACGTGACAATTGTCTGCGAAGGACCCAGGATTGCGCAACATGTGCAGGCAATGCAGGCGGTGATTGCCGAAACACTGGGAATTGCGACCAACAGGATCGCGATCAAAGCGACAACGAGTGAAAAGCTCGGCTTTACCGGGCGGGAGGAAGGTATCGTGGCCATGGCGAGTGCGAGTGTAGAAGTACCGAGGGGGGATTGATGGCAGCCAGGGCAGCGCGCGATCCCGGCAAGGAAGTCATCGATTTCCTCACGCAGGCCGGTAAGACCATTGTTACCGCAGAGAGTTGCACCGGCGGCATGATTGCCGCGGCGTTGACCGACGTTCCAGGCTCATCCGCCGCCTTTTATGGCGGCTACATCACCTACGCCAATTCTGCCAAGTCGCGCATGATCCAGGTCCCTGCCCGGCTCATCCATGATTACGGCGCGGTGTCCAACCAGGTGGCCCGAGCCATGGCGGACGGCGCGCGCAATACGGCGCGGGTCGATTTTGCAGTGTCCGTGACCGGCATCGCTGGCCCCGATGGCGGCACCGAGAAGAAACCGGTGGGCTTGGTTTATGTAGCGGTGTCGTCGGAACTGGCCACGGTGGTGATCGAACACCGCTTCGGCGATATCGGTCGCGATGCCGTGCGCCGGGCCACTGTGGAAGCGGCGTTCGAACTGATCCTGCAGGTGCTCAATAGCGACGACGACTAAAGCTTAGTTGCCGATCAGCACAAAGGCATTTCCGTCCGGCGCCTGCATGACGGCCACATGACCTTGCTCGATGGGGAATGGTTCGGCCAGCCAGCGAACGCCTGGGCTCTGGCGCAATTGCTCATAAGCGCGGCGAACGTCGGCAACCCGTATTTCGACCTCAATCATCCGCCGATCAGGATGCGTGCTGAGTACAAGTTGCGAACTGGTCTTGTCGGGGAAATCCAGCCCAACCAAAGTCCAAGGCCTGCCGTCGTCAAGCAAGCGGTCGAGCCGCCAAGCCTCGGTCGTGCCCATATCGCCAAGGAACGTCAGGGATGTCTCGATGTCGTCCGTGTGCAAACAAACGCAATCGAGCCGTTCGAACATCGCTAATCCCCGTAGCGGCTGTCCGCCTCATCGGCGAAGGCGCGCATGATTTCGTCCTGCTTGGCGGCGAAAGCCGGCTCGGCCACGGCGGCGATCAGCGGGTTGGAAATCTTGAAGTCGATTTCGAAGCGCACGCGCGTGCCCATGCCCTCCGGCTCGAAGCTCCATACGCTATCGAGATAGGCAAAGGGGCCATCCACCGCCTTGGCACGGATGGTCAGCGCTTCGGGATCGACAGTCACCCGGCTGGTATAGGCTTGCGTGATCGGGCCGAAGAACAGCGTCATCTTGGCCAGCCTTATATCGGCCGCGCCGGCGGCGGGGTCCTTGCGGACCTCCATTGCCTTGCAATTGGGGATGAAGCGCGGATAGTCCGACAGGTCGGCGACGATGTCGAACATGCGCTTGGGCAGATGCGGCACATGCCGTTCGAAAAAGCGTTTCATCAGTGGCCGAGCTTTGCCATCCGGGCTGCCTTGAGCTTGGCGAAGTCTTCGCCAGCGTGGTGGGACGAGCGGGTCAAGGGACTGGACGAGACCAGGGAAAAGCCCTTGGCAGTCGCAACGGTGGCGTAGGACTTGAATTCATCGGGCGTGACGAAGCGCTGCAGCGGATAGTGCTTCTTGGTCGGCTGCAGATATTGCCCGATGGTCAGGAAATCCACATCGGCCGAACGCAAATCGTCCATCAGCTGGAGCACTTCATTCCGCTCTTCGCCGAGGCCAACCATGATACCGGACTTGGTGAACATGGTGGGGTCGAGTTCCTTGACCTTTTGCAGCAGGCGGATCGAGTGGAAGTAACGCGCGCCGGGCCGCACCTTGAGATATTTCGAGGGCACAGTTTCAAGGTTGTGGTTGAACACGTCTGGCTTGGCTGCCACGACGATTTCGAGGGCCCCTTCCTTGCGCAGGAAGTCAGGCGTCAGGATTTCGATCGTGGTGCGGGGATTGTGCGCGCGAATGGCCAGGATCACGTCGGCAAAATGCTGCGCGCCGCCATCGGCCAGGTCGTCGCGGTCCACCGAGGTGATGACGACATGCTCAAGGCCGAGCTTCTGCACGGCCAGGGCAACCTTTTCCGGTTCACTCGCGTCGAGCGGGCCGGGCATGCCGGTGCGCACATTGCAGAACGCGCAGGCGCGGGTGCAGATTTCGCCCATGATCATCATGGTCGCGTGCTTCTTGCTCCAGCATTCCCCGATATTGGGGCAGCCGGCTTCTTCGCACACGGTCACCAGCCCATGCTCGCGCACGATCTGCTGGGTTTCCTTATAGACCGGAGAACCCGGCGCTTTCACGCGGATCCAGTCCGGCTTGCGCAGCACGACGCTGTCGGGCCGGTTGGCCTTTTCCGGGTGGCGCGGTTTGAGCGCCGAATTATCAATGAGCGTAACCAATTTTGGTCCTGACTGGGCAGAGCGTGCCCGTTATATCGCTCCCAAAGGCTGCCGGTTCAACCCGGTCTTTATGATGGGCTGCCCCCTACTTGGCGACAACTCGCGCCACGATGATGACGACGATAGCGCCAATCGTTGCGGTAATGATCTGGCTCACCAGCACATTGCCGATGGGCAGTGAAATATTGGCCACCGACAGCAGCCAGCCCCCCACAAAGGCGCCAATGACGCCCACGATCAGGTTGCGCAACAGCCCACCGCCACCAAGCAGCAGTCCGGCGAGCCAGCCGGCGACCAGGCCGATGGCCAGAAAGATCAGTAGTTCCTGCATTCCGACGCTCATTGCATGATCTCCGCTATGTCGACCCATTCGCCGCCCCGGGCGGCGGAAGTGATAGTGGCCTGCACCAAGGCAAGCGAATGCAGGTTGTCCTCGCCCGAGCTGAACCGGGCAGGAACCGAGCCGGACTCGATCACTTTGGCGATCGCCGCCAATGTGCCGGTACGGTCGGTGAATTCGACGGGCGCCAGTGAGACGGGAACGGCTTCCTTGTCGCGCTCACGCAGGCTAAGCCGGTCGGGGCCGGCCTTGCCCATGAAATGATCGCGCGAACTCCAGATGATCTCGCCTTCCGAGCAATCCATGGTCCATTCGCCCGCCCACGGCGTTACCGGGCCGCTGCTCATCCAGCTACCGCGATAGGAGACGATAGTACCCTTCTCGAATTCCAACGTCGCCACGCCGATCGGGTGATGGCCGAAGGGACTGGCCGCCGGGTTCCAGGTGCGGCAGGAGACGCGCTTGGGCTCGTCGCTCAGCACCATGCGCATCAGGTCGAAATGGTGGATCGACATATCGGCCAGCAGCGGATCGGGCATGTCCCAATAGCGGTAGCCCTGGCTCGGTGCGTGGCGGCGGAAATCGATCGAGACCAGGTTCACCGGCCCGAACTTCTGCGCGCCGATCAGCTCGGCTGCGGCAATCGGCGCAGGCTGGAAGCGATAATTCTGGCTGACCATCAGCACCCGGCCATTGGCCTTGGCGAGATCCACCAGTTCCTTCGCCTGCGCGATGGTCGAGGCGAAGGGCTTTTCGACCAAGACATTGAAACCCAGCTCGAGGCACCGCTTGACCACCGGATAATGTGCCTCGGTGCGCAGCGTGCAGATGGCAAGGTCGGCTTCGACACCCTTGGCTGCCTCATCAAGGCTCAGGAAGCAGCGCTTCTCCTCGATGCCGAGTTCGTTCTGTACGCGCTTGACCGCGTCCGGATTGGAATCGACATAGCCCACCATGTGAATGCTGGGAACTTTGGGGATAACTTCCTTGGTCCAGCTGAATCCCCAGTGTCCGAGGCCGACTTGGATGGCTTTGACCATGTGGATAACTCCTTCAATTCCGTTGCTGTTGCGCCCCACCCTGCACGCGTAGCAGGGCGAGGTCGTGGCAACGGCGGTGAGCAGTTGCGCGCTAGATGTTCAGCGCGCGACCATAGGCGTCCAGAACGCTTTCCTTCATCGTTTCGCTCAGGGTCGGGTGCGGGAAGATGGTGTGGATCAGTTCTTCCTCGGTCGTCTCCAGGTTCATCGCGATGACGAAGCCCTGGATCAGTTCGGTGACTTCGGCACCAATCATGTGCGCACCCAGAAGTTCCCCGGTCTTGGCGTCGAAAATGGTTTTGACCAGCCCATCGGGCTCGCCCAGGGCAATGGCCTTGCCATTGCCGACAAATGGGAAGCGCCCCACCTTGATCTCGCGACCCAATTCCTTGGCCTTGGCTTCGGTCAGCCCGACGCTGGCCACCTGCGGCTCGCAATAAGTGCAGCCCGGCACCTTGAGCTTGTCGAGGCCATGCACCTTGAGACCGGCAATCTTTTCGACGGTGATGACAGCCTCATGCTCGGCCTTGTGCGCCAGCATCGGCGGGCCGGCGACGTCGCCAATGGCCCAGATGCCGTCCACATTGGTCTTGCCGTAGCCATCGATGACAATGGCGCCGCGCTCGGTCTTGACCCCGACGGTCTCAAGCCCCAGTCCTTCGATATTGCACTGTACGCCGACAGCCGAGATCAGCTTGTCGCCCGCGATCTGCTGCTTCTCGCCGGATTTCAGCTCGACATGGGCGACCACGCCGTCCTTGGTCTTTTCGACCTTGGCGACCTTGGCATCGGTCAGGATCTTGATGCCCCGCTTTTCCAGGCGCTTGCGAGCAAGGCCGGAAATCTCGGCATCTTCCACCGGCATGATCTGCGGCAGCAGCTCGATAATGGTCACTTCGGCGCCCATCGAGCGGTAGAACGAGGCAAATTCGACGCCGATGGCGCCCGAGCCCATCACCACCAGCGATTTGGGCATGGCGGCCGGTTTCATCGCTTCAAAATAGGTCCAGATCTTGTCGCCATCGGGCTCGATGCCGGGCAGCACGCGCGGGCGAGCACCGGTAGCGATGATGATGTTTTTTGCCTTGTACGTGCCCTCGCCCAGAGCATTCTTGGGAACGGGACCCTGCGGCTGCACGATGGCCTTCTTGGTCGGGGCGACCTTGACTTCGCCGGGCTTGGTGATGACCGCTTCGCCCCAGATGATGTCGACCTTGTTCTTCTTCATGAGGAACTGGACGCCATTGTTCATCTGCGCGGCAATGGCGCGCGAACGCTTGACCACGCCATCGATATCGACGCCGAATTTCTCGACCGTCAGGCCGTAATCCTTGGCGTGACTCATATGGCCGTAGATTTCGGCCGAGCGCAGCAACGCCTTGGTGGGAATGCAACCCCAGTTCGAGCAGATGCCAGCCATATGCTCGCGCTCGATAATGCCCACCTTCATGCCGAGCTGCGCGCCGCGAATGGCGGCGACATAGCCGCCCGGACCGGCACCGATGACGAGAAGATCGTATTGGTCAGCCATTTTGGCCTCCAGAGTTTGGCCTAGAGGCCGAGCATGGATTTGACGACGGGCACGAGCCCGACGCCGATGGCGCGGGTATTGGCCGCATCGAGGTGAACGCCGTCAGCCGGGTCGGCCTTGGCCACCGTGGACGCGTCGAAGAAGCCGGTATTCCACTCCTGCGCACGGCGCGCATAGTGAGCGGCAAACTGGCTCGATTGCTCGAGCCCATGTTGCAGCCCGCCGAAATGGCCGAGCATGTCGGCATTGTCGCTGTCGCAGATCAGCGGTGGCGCAACGAGAATAATCTGGGGCGCGGTTTCGCCCTTGCCCGCCGCCTGCCCCCGAATGATCTGCACCAGACGGCGCAGGCCAAACGAAGCCTCGAGAGCCGAACCGCAGACGGCGGGCTTGAGGTCATTCGTGCCCAGCATGATGATGACCAGATCGAGCGGCGAATGGCTGTCGAGCAGGGTCGGCAGGATGCGCGCCCCATTGCGATCAGCCGCAGCGTACCAATCATCCGAAGCCGTCGTGCGGCCGCCCAACCCTTCGGCAATCACCCGCGCCTTGCCGCCCAGGCCTTGCTCCAGCACACTCGGCCAGCGATCTTCATAGGCATGCCGCGGCCCATTAGGCTGCGGATTGGCGCCGTAGGTCAGGCTATCGCCATAGGCGAGGATGGTTTTCATGCGCCCTGCCCCTTAGGCCAGCATCATCACGGGATTTTCGATCAGGCCCTTGAACACGCCCAGCACTTCGGCGCCCAGCGCGCCATCGACGGCGCGGTGATCGCAGGAGAGCGTGACTGTCATGAACTGGCCGATCTTGATCTGCCCGTTTTCGGGATAGACGCGTTCCTCACCAACGCCGACCGCCAGGATCGTGCCATGCGGCGGATTGATCACCGCGGCAAATTCCTTAATGCCGAACATGCCCAGGTTGGACACCGATGAAGCACCGCCCTGATATTCATGCGGTGCCAGCTTCTTGTTGCGGGCGCGGCCGGCCAGATCCTTGACCTCTTCGGAGATTTCGCGAAGCGTCTTGGTATCGCAGGATTTGACCACGGGCGTGAACAGCCCGCCCGGCACCGACACGGCAACCGCTACGTCGCTGCGCTTGTGGTAGAGGATCGAGTCCCCCGCCCAGGTGGCATTGGCCGCGGGCACGCGCTGCAAGGCCACAGCCCAGGCCTTCATCACGAAGTCATTGACCGAGAGCTTGAAGGCCGGCTTGCCCTCCTTGCTCTTGGGCGCCGAGGCATTGATCTGCTCGCGAGCCGCCAGTAGCGCATCGATCTTGCAATCGAGCGTCAGGTAGAAATGCGGCACCGTCTGCTTGGATTCGGTGAGGCGCGCTGCCACGACCTTGCGCATGCCATCGTTAGGCACCAGTTCGTAGCTGCCTTCTTCGTAAAGCGCGATGACCTGGTTCTTGCTCATCCCGGTCGCAGGAGCCGCACCGGCCGATGCCGTCGCGGCAGCAGGCTTGGTTGCACCCTTGCCCGACTTGGCGGCCTCGACGTCCGACTTGACGACGCGGCCCTTGGGGCCCGAGCCGGCAATGGCCGACACATCGATCCCGGCTTCCTTGGCCAGGCGCCGGGCAAGTGGCGAAGCAAACACCTTGCCGCCTTCAGCTTTGGCCGGGGCGCTGGAGCCTGAATTGGCAACCGGCGCCGGATCGGCCTTGGCGGTCGGCGCCGTCTGGGTGGCGGCGTCAGCGCGCATCACCGTGCCGGCGTCGGCTTTTGGAGCATCAGCCTTAGGCGCTTCCGCCTTGGGGGCCTCGGCGGGCTTGCTGCCCCCCGCCCCAATGGCGCTGGCGTCCTCACCTTCCTGCAGCAACACGGCAATGACCGCGTTGACCTTCACATTATCGGTGCCCTCGGCAACCATGATCTTGCCGATCTTGCCCTCGTCAACGGCCTCGACTTCCATCGTGGCCTTATCGGTTTCGATTTCGGCGATCACGTCACCGGAGGAGACGCTGTCGCCCTCCTTGACGTGCCATTTGGCAAGCTTGCCCTCTTCCATCGTGGGGGAGAGCGCCGGCATGGTGATTTCAATCGGCATCTCGTCTCTCCTTACGAGCGGTACGTCACGGCATTGACCGCCGCGATGACTTCATCGACGTTGGGCAGCGCCAGCTTTTCGAGATTGGCGGCGTAGGGCATCGGAACATCCTTGCCGGTCACGCGCATGACGGGGGCGTCGAGATAATCGAACGCCTGTTCCATGACGCGGGCCGAAATCTCGGCACCGATGCCGCCCTGCGGCCAGCCCTCTTCCACGGTTACCAGGCGCCCGGTCTTTTTGACCGACTCGATCACGGTGTCACTGTCGAGCGGGCGCAGCGTGCGCAGATCGATCAGTTCGACATCGACGCCCGCCGCGACCAGCTTTTCCGTGGCCTGGGTGGCATAACGCATGCCCATCGAGAACGAGACGATGGTGACGTCCGCACCCTTGCGGGCAATGCGGGCCTTGCCGATCGGCAGCACGAAATCATCGACCTTGGGGACCAGGCCCGTGGAGCCGTAGAGAATTTCGTTTTCGAGAAAGACGACCGGGTTGGGCGAACGAATGGCGGCCTTCAGAAGGCCCTTGGCGTCGGCGGCGCTATAGGGCGCAATGACGGTGAGGCCGGGAACGTGGCTATACCAGGCCGAATAGTCCTGGCTGTGCTGGGCGCCAACGCGCGAGGCAACGCCGTTCGGGCCGCGGAACACCATGGGCGCGGTAACCTGGCCGCCCGACATATAGAGCTGCTTGGCGGCCGAGTTGATGATCTGGTCGATTGCCTGCATGGCAAAGTTCCAGGTCATGAATTCTACGATCGGCTTGAGGCCGGCAAAGGCTGCACCGACGGCGAGACCCGCAAAACCATGCTCGGTGATCGGGGTATCGATAATGCGCTCGGGGCCGAATTCCTGCAGCAGGTTCTGCGTGATCTTGTAGGCGCCCTGATATTCGGCGACTTCCTCGCCCATCACGAAAACGTCCTTGTCGCGGCGCAGCTCCTCAGCCATGGCCTCGTTCAGCGCCTGGCGCACGGTCATCTCGACCATCTCGACGCCTTCGGGCAGATCGGGGTCGCTCTGGGCTTCAAACTTTGGCGCGGCCGGAACCGTGGCAGCAGCGGGTGCAGCCTCGGCCGCCTTTTCAGCTGGAACCACCGGGGCCTCAGCCGGCTCCGGGGCGGTCTGCGCGGCAGGCGCTGCACCGGCGGTTTCGCCTTCGGCCAGGATCAGCGCGATGGGCGTATTGACCTTCACCGCGTCCGTGCCTTCGGCGATCAGCAGTTCCTTGACCACGCCTTCATCGACCGACTCGACTTCCATCGTCGCCTTGTCGGTTTCGATTTCGGCCAGCACGTCGCCGGATTTGACACTGTCGCCGACCTTGACCAGCCACTTGGACAGTTTGCCCTCTTCCATGGTGGGCGACAGCGCAGGCATCAGAATTTGGGGCATTTAACTCTCCAGCGAGGGGGCGCCGGGCATCGCGGCCACGCGGCGGGCAGGAATTTCAGGATTGGATTGAATAAAGGCAGTGGTGCTCTCGGCCGGCGCAGGGCGATTGGCGGACCAACCGCTCAGCACCAAGCCAAGCACCAGAAAGATCAGGAAGGCGATGACGGCGCGCTTGTAGATTGCCAGGGGCGCAGCCGCCTGCGGGCCGGCCTTGGCGTCGAGCTTGCTGAACTTCCACCAGCCGAGCGGAAAGAACGAGCCGATCTGCTCGCTGGCGGGCGCCAGGCGAGTGATCGCCATGGCCTGCACGACAGCCACGACCGCCGACAGGATGGCAAACAGCACGATGACACCGAGCAGGATACTCATGCCGGCCTCCCACCACTGTCGATGACCGACGCCGCTAGGAATTGGGCTACGCCCTCCTCCACGCGCTTGGCCAGCGCCTTGGGCAGGGGCTCGTAGCCATTGGTCATCAGCACGGTGAGCTCGCGATAGCGGAGCTGCAGATAGATCAGTGCGCGCAGTGCCAGCGGCCAAGTGTCGAGGTCGCGCGTATAGGAGCGGACATCGGCCCGGTCATCACCGAGATAGCTGCGCGCGAAGATCGTCTGCTCGTCCGCCCCGAAGACATAATCGAGAAAGTTGTAGTGATACTCGATGTCCCCGTTCGGGCTCGTGCCCACGTCCAGCCCATGGGTAATGGACACGGGTACGCCGTTGATACTCTCGACAATGTCGACAGGGCCGGTCATCAGGCTGAGATGGTGATGTCGGTCCAGAGCTCGGACGCATCCGGCTCGGGATCGTTGGTCGCAAAATCGGCGGCTTCGGTGACGATGGCGCGGATTTCGTTTTCCGTTGCCTTGAGCGATTCTTCGGTTGCATAGCCCTCGGCCAGCAGCCGCGCCTTGATCTGCTCGATCGGGTCGCGTTCCTGGCGGTACTTGGTCACTTCGTCCTTGGTGCGATATTTCGCCGGGTCGGACATCGAATGGCCGCGATAGCGATAGGTCAGCATTTCGAGGATGAACGGGCCCTTGCCCGAGCGGGCATGCTCGATGGCGCGCTTGGCGGCATCATAGACCATGCGCACATCCATGCCGTCGACCTGCTCGCCCGGAATGTCGAACGAAGCGCCGCGCTTGGAGAAATCGGTGGTTGCCGACGAGCGCTCGATCGAGGTGCCCATGGCGTATTTGTTGTTCTCGATGATGAACACGACCGGCAGGTTCCAGAGCTTGGCCATGTTGAAGCTCTCATAGACCTGGCCCTGGTTGGCCGCGCCGTCGCCGAAATAGGCAATGGAGACCGAACCGTCGCCCTTGTACTTGGCCGCAAAGCCGAGGCCCGTGCCCAGCGACGCCTGCGCGCCGACAATGCCGTTGCCGCCATAGAAGCGATGCTCGTTGGAGAACATGTGCATCGAGCCGCCCTTGCCGCGCGACAGGCCGCCCTGGCGTCCGGTCAGCTCAGCCATGACGCCCTTGGGGTCGAGCCCCATGACCAGCATGTGGCCGTGGTCGCGATAGCCGGTGATCTGCGCGTCCTTGCCCTTTTCGCTGGCCATGGTGATGCCGGTGACGACAGCTTCCTGGCCGATATAAAGGTGGCAGAAGCCGCCGATCAGGCCCATGCCATACATCTGGCCGGCCTTTTCCTCGAAGCGACGGATCAGCAGCATCTCGCGATAGGCTTCGAGCTCCTGTTCCTTGGTCAGCTGAGGTATGTTGGATTGCGTCTTGGCCTTGGTGGCCACAGCCTTACGCGCCATAGGGAACGCTCCGCATCGGAATGGATTTGCCGCAGGGCCCGAATTGGCCACACAACGCCATCATAGTGCAAGCAATTGGCGGAAAGCAATGCCCAAGCGGCAGATCGGATCAACGCTAAAGAATTGAATCCGCTGATATAATTTCGTTTAACTGATCTTTGGCTAATTCATCGAATTTACCGGAAAGTGGTTTACCACTCACCGGATCAACCATGACGATAATGTCATTCGCATTGGCCATGTTCAGCAGCGCCCGAGCCCGCTCGGTGACGATATCGGGATCAAGCTTGCGGCTATCCATCAGCGTCGAGCGGTGCCGGAACGCATCGATTTCCGCCTGCAGCGCCGCAGAGCGCGCCTTGAGCACATCGATATCAGCCAGTATCTGGCCCCGATTGTCGATGCCGAACTGCCCGCTGATCGCCGAATAGGCCAAATAGCCCTGAAACCCGAGCAAAGCCACAGTCATTGCCAATGGACGCCAAATGGCCGGACGTTTGAGACGGGTGGGCATGGGCAAAACCGAATACTGAACGCGGCCAGTATGGCTGACAATGCCTTAACGCGGGGTTGCGAAGCAGTGCGTTAGCCGACAGCTACGGTGCACCCAGCTTGGAGTGTGGTGCCACCACGGTCGGCGCCACCCCTCTCCTCAAAGCGCCACGTAGTCGATCTCCAGAAACCGCGCCACTTCCGGCACCCAGCGGTCCCGCACGAACGCAACATGCTCCGGATGCTCATTATAGCCGGTGTACGCAGCCTGATCGGCAAATTCCATCGAGAAGCCGAAGGCATAATCGTTCTTCGGACTGACCTGCCGCAACTGCTCGAACTTCTCGACGCCCGGAATGTGTGCCAGCACCTTGGCATTGCGGAGGAAGGCACCCTCCTCCGCCGATCCAGCCTGATGCTTGAGCGTGAAGACGACCGTATGCCGGATCATGCTTCGGTCCCGATCGCTTCATTGGCAGCGATGGCGGCCATGTTGACAATGCCGCGGCTGGTGGTGGACGGCGCCAGGATATGCGCCGGCGAACGCGGCCCCATCAGGATCGGACCGACGGAGAGGGCGTTGTTCATTTCCTTGAGCAAGGTCATGGACAGGTTGGCGGCGTCAAGGTTCGGGAAGATAAGCAGATTGGCTTCGCCGGTCAGCACGGTGTCGGGCACATAGCGCTCGCGCAATTCCTGATTGAGCGCCAGGTCGCCCTGCATTTCGCCTTCGACGATCAGGTCCGGAGCGATTGCCTTGAGCTTGTTATAGGCCTCGCGCATCTTGTAGGCGCTGTCGCCATCGCGCGAACCGAAGTTCGAATAGCTCAGCAGCGCCGCGCGGGCCTCGATGTTGAAGCGCTTGAGGTGGTCGCGCGCCTGCAGTGTGATGCGCACGATTTCGTCGGCGGTCGGGTCCTGGTGGACATAGGTATCGGCCAGGAAAAACGCGCCGCGCGGCATGATCAGCATGGAGAGCGCCGACACGTCATTGAGCCCGTCCTGCAGTCCGATGACCGAGCGGATATCGCGCACATGCTTGATAAAGCGCCCCTGCAGGCCACAAATCAGCGCATCGGCTTCGCCGCGCTTGACGGCCAGGGCGCCGATCACGGTCGTATTGGTGCGCACCATCTGGCGGGCGGTGTCGGGCGTGACGCCGTCGCGGCCGACCAGCGAGTGGAACAGTGCGACATAGTCGCGATAGCGCGGATCGTCTTCGGGATTGATGATCTCGAAATCGGTACCGGGCTTGAGGTTGAGCCCGAAGCGCTCGATACGTGCCTCGATCACCGCCGGGCGGCCGATCAGGATGGGCCGGGCAATGCGTTCCTCGAGCAGCACCTGGGTGGCGCGCAGCACGCGCTCGTCTTCGCCATCGGCAAAGGCGAGGCGCTTGTTCTGCCCCTGGGCCCGATCGATGATCGGCTTCATCACGAGCCCGGAGCGGAACACGAAGCGGTTGAGGCTATCGAGATAGGCCTTCCAGTCGGTGATCGGCTTCTTGGCCACGCCCGAATCCATCGCCGCGCGGGCGACGGCCGGCGCGATGCGCAGAATCAGCCGCTGATCGAACGGATTGGGAATGATGTGCTCGGGGCCATAGACGGCCGGCGTGCCCGAGGGCGAGGATTCCAGCCCCGGCTCATGCGCCAGCTTGGCAATGGCGCGCACGGCCGCCAGCTTCATTTCCTCATTGATCGTGGTGGCGCCAACATCGAGCGCACCGCGGAAAATAAACGGAAAGCACAGCACATTGTTGACCTGGTTCGGATAATCCGAGCGGCCGGTGCAGACCATGGCGTCCGGCCGGACTTCCTTTGCCAGCTCCGGCATGATTTCCGGGTTCGGATTGGCCAAAGCCAGAATCAGCGGCTTGGGCGCCATCTTGGTCAGCATTTCGGGCTTGAGCGCCCCGGCAGCCGAGAGGCCCAGGAACACATCGGCGCCATCGATCACTTCGGCGAGGCTCGTCGCCTCGCTGGTGCGGCGGAACTGACCGCGCCACTTGTCATTGACGTCGTTGCGCTTGTGGGTGACCAGACCATCTTTGTCGGCGACCCAGATATTCTCGTATTTTGCGCCGAGCGCGACCAGCACATTGAGGCAGGCAATAGCCGCGGCCCCTGCCCCGGACGTGCAGATTTTGACGTCTTCGATCTTCTTGCCGGCCAGTTCGAGTCCATTCAGCACCGCAGCACCGACAATGATAGCGGTGCCATGCTGGTCGTCATGGAACACCGGAATTGGCATGCGCTCGCGCAGCGTTTCCTCGATTTCAAAGCAATCGGGCGCGCGAATATCTTCGAGGTTGATGCCGCCAAAGGTGGGCCACAGCGGCGCCACGGCATCGATGAATTTCTTGGGGTCGATCTCGTCGATTTCGAGATCGAACACGTCGATGCCGGCGAATTTCTTGAACAGGACCGCCTTGCCTTCCATCACCGGCTTGGATGCCAGCGCGCCGATATTGCCCAGACCGAGCACGGCGGTGCCGTTGGAAATCACCGCGACCAGGTTCTGGCGCGAGGTATAGCGCGCCACGCTATCCGGATTCTCCGCGATTTCCTCGCAGGGCGCCGCAACGCCGGGAGAATAGGCCAGCGCCAGATCGCGCTGGTTGCCCAGGGGCTTGGTTGGCTGGATTTCCAGCTTGCCCGGCTTGGGGAATTCATGGAAATGCAGGGCCGCTTCGCGAAGGGCTTTCCGCTGCTCGTTGATGTCGGTGGACACGAGGTATTCTCCTGGCGATCCGGCGGGGACCATCGGACAATGGATTGCCGGCACGCGTACGTGCCATCAATCCGGCAGGATGAAAAGACCTAATGTCCGAAGGGGACTTGCCGTCTAGGCAGCGCTGGCGACACTGGCCTCGCCGCGCCGCCGGGTCGGATGGGTCGCCTGCAGCGCCAGGGCCAGTTCCTTGAATGCCCCGACCTTGAGTGCCGGCGCAAAAATGAAACCCTGGGCATGCAACACGCCCCGCGCCCGCAGGTAGAGCGCCTGCGCTTCGGTCTCCACGCCCTCGGCCACGATCTCGCAATTGAGGTCCTTGGCCATGGCGATCAGCCCGTCCAGCACCGGCACCTGGGTCGTCTCCGGCTTGACCATATCAACAAACACCCGGTCGATCTTGATCACGTCCACGCCAAGCGTGGCGAGATAGGCCAGGTTGGAGTGTCCGGTGCCCGCATCGTCCATGGCCAGCTTGGCGCCCAGCGCATGCAGCCCGGCAATCACACTGATCGCCACGGTCGAATTAGCCAGCGGGCGACGCTCGGTAATCTCGAACACCAGCTGCCGATAGGCGATCGGTGAGCCCCCGAAGATGGCCTGCACGTCCTCGATAATGCTGCCATCGCGGAAATGCCCCTCGAACAGGTTGATCGACACCTTGAGGTCGGGCATCTGCCGGCACAATTCGCCCAGGTCGAACTTGACCTGCTGCATCAGCGACAGCGTCATGGGTATGGCGAGGCCCGTGACTTCGGCATAGTCGATGAACGCACCCGGCGGCACCACTTCGCCATTGCGCTTTTCCCAGCGGCACAGCACTTCGCAGCCGACCAACTCGCCCGTCCGCAGGTTGATGACCGGCTGGTAATAGGGCTTGATCTGGCCGCGGGCGATGGCGCGTTCCAGATCGAAAGCCGGCACGCGCGAGCGGCGAACATAATGCAGCGCCATCAGCAGGAATCCTGCGCTCATCAGGCAAGCCAGGACGGTGAAGCTCATATCGAGATCGGCGTAACCTGCGCGCACCACGGCAAACGGCACGGCGGCCTCGATCTTGAGCGGCAATTCCCCGGCAAAACTCTGCGCCGAAACGAATTCGGTAGCCCCCTGCCCGTCAAACGCCGTCGCGTCGCCCAGGGTGAATACCGAGGTACCATTGGTCAGCACCACGCGCAGCATGCCGGCAGCGGGAATGGTTTGGGCCAGCCCCGCCTGGCTCTGGCCGACCAGCGGCACAAAGGCGGAAACCCGCCGCGTCGTGCCAAATACCTGTGTGATCTTGAGCGCCGGCATTGCCATCTGGCCCAGCTTGACCACCGTGATTGTCTCGGTATGCCCGGGGATCGGCAGGCTTTGCGACAGCGGCGAATAGGAAATCGTACGGCCAAAGGCGTCGCAATATTGGACACCATCGGCATTCTCGACCAGCACCTGCTTGAGGTTGAGGCTGGATTCGATCTCGTCCTGCACATTGGCGACAAAGGTCGGTGTACAGAGCGAGGGACTGGCCGCCAATACCCGCCGCAGCGAGGCCACCGCATCCATCGCGCCGATTTCGATTTGTGAACTAACCAGGCTAGCGGATTGTTGAATCACCGCTTTTTCGCGGACCCGCACATAGGCGTCGAGCAGATAGTCCACCGCCAGGATGGGCACGAACGCCAGAATGGCGCCCAACAGCATCAGGATGTGGGAATACCGCGACTGCACAAAAACGAATCCGGGAAAATAGTTTCTCGCCGCCATAGCGGTAACAACAGGCGTTTAACGCATCATTAACGCTGATTAACCGCCGGAAACGAAAAGGGCGGGCACCCTGTGGTGCCCGCCCCAAAATTCGGTCGGTAGAGCCTACTTGTCCTGCACGTTCAGGCGGATGCTCAGCTCGCGCAGTTGCTTGGCCGAAGCCGGACTGGGCGCGTTCATCAGCAGGTCTTCGGCCTGCTGGTTCATCGGGAAGGCCGTGATCTCGCGCAGGTTCTGCACGCCGCAGATCAGCATGACGATGCGATCGACGCCGAAGGCAGCGCCACCGTGTGGCGGGGCGCCATATTGAAAGGCGCGATAGAGGCCGCCGAACTGCTCTTCGACCTCGTCACGGCTCTTGCCGGTTAGTTCGAACGCCTTGACCATGGTCTCGGGCAACTGGTTACGGATCGAACCAGAGGCGATTTC
Source organism: Devosia sp. ZW T5_3 (assembly GCF_044987315.1). Taxonomy (NCBI): domain Bacteria; kingdom Pseudomonadati; phylum Pseudomonadota; class Alphaproteobacteria; order Hyphomicrobiales; family Devosiaceae; genus Devosia; species Devosia sp. ZW T5_3. Next base: position 249,861 of record NZ_JBJDRE010000002.1, on the reverse strand, counting down.
ATAGCCGTTGCAGACCGCATCATACTGATAGGCCTTGATGGTCAGCGGGTCCTGGCTGTTGAGCGCCTCGATGCCGCCCTGCGGCATGGAGAAGGGGTTATGCGCGAAGTCCACGCGCTTTTCCTCTTCGTCCCATTCGTAGAACGGGAAATCGACGATCCAGCACAGGGCGAACTGCTCAGTATCGACAATGCCGATATCGGTCGCGGCCTTGGTGCGGGCTTCACCGGCAAACTTGTAGAACTTGGCCGGGCGGCCGCAGACGAAGAACACGGCGTCGCCATCGGCAAGACCAAGCTGGGCCTTGATGGCGGCGGTGCGTTCTTCACCAATATTCTTGGCGATGGGGCCGGAGCCCTGCCCGTCCTTGAAGAAGATATAGCCAAGGCCTGGCTGGCCTTCGCCCTGCGCCCAGGCATTCATGCGGTCGCAGAATGCGCGGCCGATCGGCTCGGCACCGGGCTTGTTCTTGGCCGGAATGGCCCACACTTCGACCTTGTCGTCAGCCTCGATCTGGCCGGCAAACACCTTGAAGCCCGACCCAGCGAAATGCTCGGTCACGGCCTGCATTTCGATGGGGTTGCGCAGATCGGGCTTGTCCGAGCCATATTTGCGGATCGCCGTGTCATAGGGAATGCGCGGCCAGTCCTTGGTCACGCGCTTGCCATCGGCAAATTCCTCGAAAATGCCGGTGATGACCGGGGTCATCGTGTTCCACACGTCTTCCTGCGTCACAAAGCTCATTTCGAGGTCGAGCTGGTAGAACTCGCCCGGCAGGCGGTCGGCACGCGGATCTTCGTCGCGGAAACAGGGCGCGATCTGGAAATAGCGGTCAAAGCCGGCCACCATCAGCAGCTGCTTGTACTGCTGGGGCGCCTGCGGCAGCGCAAAGAACTTGCCGGGATGGATGCGACTGGGCACGAGGAAGTCGCGTGCGCCTTCAGGTGACGACGCAGTGAGAATCGGCGTCGAATATTCGGCAAAGCCGGCCGTCGCCATTTCGCGGCGCATCGCAGCGATCACCTTGGTGCGCTTGACGATGTTGGCATGCAGCTTCTCGCGGCGCAGATCGACGAAGCGATACTTCAGCCGCACGTCCTCGGGATATTCCTGATCGCCGAACACCGGCAATGGCAATTCCTTGGCCGCCGAGAGCACTTCGATCTCGCGCACATAAATTTCGACCGCGCCGGTGGGCAGGTTCGGATTCACGGCTGCCGCGTCGCGCAGCTTCACTTCTCCGTCAATACGCAGCACCCATTCGGCCCGGATTTTCTCGGCAGCGGCGAAGGCCGGAGAATCAGGGTCGATCACGGCCTGGGTCAGGCCATAATGGTCGCGCAGATCGATGAAGAGCAGGCCGCCATGGTCACGGATACGATGCACCCAGCCGCTGAGGCGGACGGTCTGGCCTGCGTCCTGGGCCGTCAGGGCCCCGCAGGTGTGCGAGCGGTAGCGATGTGTTGTCATGTCGGAACTCGGTAAAAGGCCGGAATCTTGGGCCGGAAAAGCGCATGGGTCGCCATGCTTGTCAAGTTTGGCTGGCCTAGCCGGTGGGGTTGCATCATCCTGCTGCGCTAACCAATTCCTTATGCTTAAAGATTCACTTCTGGAGTGACGCTCTCGCACCTGCTAGGAACAATCTTGACTATTTTGAGACGGAAACCGGTATGGACGCCATAATTTCCACAGATGCGCTCGCGGCCTTCTGCGATCGTGCCGCTAAGTTCGACTTCGTAACGGTTGATACCGAGTTCTTGCGCGAAACCACTTACTGGCCAAAGCTTTGCCTGATTCAGGCCGCGACTGATGATGAAGCCGTACTGATCGACCCGTTGGCGTCGGGGATCGATTTGACACCCTTCTTCGCGCTGCTGGCCAATCCGGAAGTCACCAAGGTGTTCCATGCCGCACGGCAGGACGTGGAAATTTTCGTCAAGCTGAGCGGCAAAGTGCCGGTCAATATTTTCGACACGCAGATCGCCGCCAGCGTCTGCGGCTTTGGCGATAGCGTCTCCTACGACAATCTGGTGCGCTCCATCACCAATGTCGAACTCGACAAATCCTCCCGCTTTACCGATTGGTCGGCCCGTCCGCTCTCGGAAAAGCAACTGACCTATGCGCTGGCCGACGTCACCTATCTGCGCGATATCTATCGCGAATTGCGCAAGCAGGTGGATGCCACCAAGCGCTGGGATTGGGTAGAGGACGAGCTGGGCGTGCTGCGCAGCATCGATACCTATGTCGTGCAACCGGACAAGGCCTGGGAACGCCTGAAGATGAAGATCAATCGCCCGCGCGACCTGGCGGCCCTCAAGGTGCTGGCCGGCTGGCGCGAAAAACGCGCGCAGGACAGCGATCAGCCGCGTAGCCGGATTCTCAAGGATGACGTGCTGTTCGAACTGGCCATGCAACGCCCGCTGACGCCTGAGGCCTTCGACAAACTGCGTGCCGTGCCCCGCGGCTTTGGCCGGAGTTCCGCCGCCGCCGAGATCATGGCGCTGCTCAAGGATGTCGAGGAGCTGGGCAAGGCCGAATTGCCGACCATGCCCGAGCGCTATCGCGGCCCCTCGCCCAAGGGCGCGGTGGGCGATCTCATCCGCGTGCTGCTCAAATCGGTGTCCGAGCAACACGGCGTCGCCGCCCGTATCATCGCGACCTCAGACGATATCGATGCCCTGGTGCTCGATGACGAAGCTGATGTCGCCGCCCTCAAAGGCTGGCGCCGCAAGCTGTTCGGCGAAAAGGCCCTGGCGATCAAACACGGTCGCGTCGGCCTGGTTGCCACCCGCAAGGGCATCGTCGAATTCCCCGTCGCGCAGGCGGAAGCGGCTGAATAGCCGCTTCGACTAGCTCGCGACGCTGATGAACGAGGCCCTGTAGCCTGCCAGATTGGCGAACTGGTCCAGCCGTCCGCTCAGATGTTCGCCGTTCAGGAACGCGAAGTCCTGCGGCAGCACCAACGCCAGCAAGCTGCCCTCTACCTCGAACCGGATGCGCGGCAGAATGCCGGGCATGGCTGCCGTCATCGGATAGGCCACCCGGAACAGCGCCCCGATCAGCTTGGCGCGCTGCGAGGCTTCGGGCGTGGCGAGGGCCAGCAATGGCTGGTTGATGCCCTTCATCTTGAGCCCGCCATAGCGCACGGCAATGACCTGGCAGAGGAACGCCCGGCCGGGATGGTCGACGCCGGTCAGCGAGCCATAGGCCACCGCATCCACGCTCTGCACGCCGCGATAATCGGGGTGAGCCCGCCAGGCAATATCAGCCAACAGGCACGCCACTTTGCGCAGCCGGGTTTCCTCGGCCGTTTCCACAATGCCTGCGATGGCGAAATACTGCCCGGTAAACTCGATCAGATCATTAGCATGCGACGGCGAGCGCGAGCGCAGCACCGAGAGCTCTTCGGCCGCCTGGATCAGCGGATCGATCGCCTGTTCCTTGGCATCGAGCAGGCCATGCAGATAACCCTCGCGCACGCCCAGCGCCGAGAACATCACATTGGTGAAGGCACCGGCCTTGAGCACTTCGCCCAGTACGGCGGCGCCGAACGGCACCAGATCGCGGCGTGAGGAGCTGACGAATTCCGAGCCGGGATAATTCTTGAGTGAGCCGGCCTCCACGATCTCGGTGCAGAGCGCGATCATGTCCTCGGCGGGCACGGTATAGTGCTGCACCATCTGCAGCGGATATTCGCGCAGCACCTGATGTAGCTTGGCCAATGAGCGCCAGGTGCCGCCAATGGCCGCAAAACTGTTGCCCGGCGCGACTCTCTTCAGAATGGAGGCTTCCAGCCGCTCCCGCACGATGCTCGCGGCCTTCATCGGATTGCCGTTGCTGTCGTCCTGCAGGCGTATCACGCCGAGCTCGTAGGATTCCCCGTCGGTATCGTTGCCGCTCCTGATGGCGGAAAGCTCAAGGCTGCCGCCGCCCAGATCGCCGACAATGCCATCAAAGCCGGGAATGCCGGCCACCACACCCAGCGCTGCAAAATGGGCTTCGCGCTCGCCGCTCAGCACCTGCACCTTGGTGTCCATGATGGCCTCGACGGCATCAACGAATTCGTCGCGATTGGCGGCGTCACGCACCGCCGAGGTCGCCAGCACATAGACCTTGCCCACTCGCATCATGCGCGCCACCAGGGCAAAGCGCTTGATGGCCTCGAGCGCCTGAGCGACATTGGCGTCGGCCAGGCGCCCGGTCTGGGCAATGCCGCGCCCTAGGGCGCAGGCGGATTTTTCGTTGTAGAGCGGCGTCAGCGAACGCGCATGGCGCTCATAAACGACCAGGCGGACGGAATTGGAGCCGATATCGAGGACGGCCACGGGCTTGGCGCCCTTGATCCGTCCCTGTGCCGTTGGATCGGCATCGACCCCCCAGAATTGTGTCAAACCGTATCCTCGTCGCCCTCACCTATTCCGGCGCTGCCGCGACCCGACAGCGACGGATTGGTCATGAAATAATCGTGCGCATTGAACGGCTCTTCGCCTTCAGCCATGCGAATACGGTGCGAACTGCCATCCGGCAACACTTCCCAGCTCTGCTGGTTGTCGCGCAGATAGGCAACCAGAATCCGGTCCAGGATCTGCTTATGCACGGTCTTATTGAGAATGGGCACCATGATTTCCACCCGCCCATCAAGGTTGCGGCCCATGATATCGGCCGACGAAATATAGACCCGCGCATTCGGATTGGGCATATGCTCGCCATTGCCGAAACAATAGATGCGGCTGTGCTCAAGGAAGCGCCCGACGATCGATTTGACCCGGATATTCTCCGAGAAACCAGGAATGCCCGGCCGCAGGCAGCAGATGCCGCGCACGATCAGATCGACCTTCACGCCAGCCTGGCTCGCATCATAAAGCGCGTCGATCACCTGCGGATCGACCAGCGAATTCATCTTGAGCAGGATGCTGGCCGGCTTGCCCTGGCGGGCATGCTCGATTTCGCGGCCGATATCCTCGATCAGCGTCTGCCGCAGATTGACCGGGGAAACCGCGATGGTCTCGAGCTCCGTCGGGCGGGCATAGCCGGTGATGAAATTGAACACCCGCGCCACGTCCCGCGTGATCGCCGGATCGATGGTGAAGTAGCTGAGATCAGTATAAATCTTGGCGGTGATCGGGTGATAATTGCCCGTGCCGATATGGCAATAGCTGACCAGCTTGCCCTTTTCGCGGCGCACCACCTGACTCATCTTGGCGTGGGTCTTGAGCTCGATAAAGCCGAACACCACCTGCGCCCCGGCCCGCTCCAGATCGCGGGCCCAGCGGATATTGGCTTCTTCGTCAAAGCGCGCCTTGAGCTCGACGAGGCACGTCACCGACTTGCCGGCTTCCGCCGCCATCACCAGCGCCTTGATGATCGGGCTATCCGACGACGTGCGATAGAGCGTCTGCTTGATGGCGACCACATCAGGATCGCGCGCGGCCTGCATCAGGAACTGCGCCACCACGTCAAAACTCTCGAACGGATGGTGCACCAGAATATCCTTGGCGCGAATGGCGGCAAAGCTGTCGCCATTATAGTCGCGAATGCGCTCGGGGAACCGCGCCAGATAGGGGGTGAACTTGAGGTCGGGCCGCTCGACATCGCAAACCTTGCGCGCGTCGGCCAGCCCCAGGAAACCCTGCACCTCAAAGATATCGCCATCCTTGACGCCCAGCTGCTCGCCGATCTGGCGCTTGAGCGCGCGCGGCGTCGAGCTTTCGATTTCGAGCCGGATCACCTGCCCGCGGCGGCGCTGGCGCAAGGCGGATTCGAACTCGACCACGAGGTCGGCCGCTTCGTCGTCGATTTCGATTTCGCTGTCGCGGATGACCCGGAAGGCCCCGGAGCCGACGACCTCGTGGCCCGGAAACATCTTGTGGAAGAACAACTTCACCAGGGTGTCTATGGTAACCACCTCAGTCCGCCCTTCCGATACCAGCCCGCTGGGCAGGGTGATGAAGCGATCGAGATTGCCCGGAATGCGCACCAGGGCGGTCAGCGGCTGGTCGCTATCGGGACGGCGCAGCTCGAAAGCCAGCGCCAGGCCCAGATTGGGAATGAACGGAAACGGATGCGCCGGATCAACCGCAATCGGCGTCAGCACCGGGAAGATTTCCTCGCGGAACAGCTTCTGCAGGTAATTGACCTGGTCGGCGCTGAGGTCATCCTCCTCGTGGATCACCACATTCTGCGCGAACAATTCCTCGCGCAGGCTCTGCCAATGGTCCTGCTGCTCCAGTTGCAGGTGCTGGGCCAGTGTCGCGATTTCCTCGAGCTGCTCGGCCGGCGTCAGGCCGTCGGCGCTCTGCTTGGACAGCCCTGCCCGCAACTGGCCTTTAAGGCCGGCCACGCGGACCATGTAGAATTCATCAAGATTATTGGCCGAGATCGATACGAAGCGCAGGCGCTCGAGCAGCGGGTGGCTCTCATTGCCGGCCTCTTCGAGCACGCGCATATTGAACTGCAACCAGCTGACTTCGCGGTTGACGAACCGGGCCGGGCTGGTGCGCAGCGCTTCGGCATCGGGCACGCCGGCGTCCGCTTCGGCGAAATCGCTCATTTCATTCATCGTCCGGCCCATCCCAATCCTGTTCGTGCTGCACCGCGCCGCGAGCGACCGCGCGGCGGTCGAGCGCATCGGCGGCGATGCTGCGGGTAATGGCCGTACCCTTTGCCAGGGCCAGCCTATCCATGAGGTCAGCAAGAATCGCGACTTCCTCGGTAGAGCGCTCCATGCGCGCCACGAGGTAGCCGATGATTCTGGGATCGACCTTGATCTGCCGATCGCCGAACAGTTTCACGAACATCTGTGACAATTGAATGTCGTCCGTCATTTCGAGGCTGAACGCGGTCGCCCGCCGGGCCCGTGAGCGGACATCATCGGTCGCCAGCGGCCATTGCGCAACCTCTTCGCGCGCCGTCAGCAAGATGGCGCGCTGGTCGCGCATCGATTGGTTGAGCAGGTGAAACAGCCCCGCCTCGTCATAACCCAGCCGATCCACGTCCTCGACAATCAGGGGTTGCTGTCCGCCCTGCGTCGCCAGCGCCTCCAGCTCATCCACCCCCGCGAAATGCGCACCGCTACGATCGGCGAAAATCCGCGCCAGATGCGATTTCCCCGAGGCCGCCGGCCCGATCAGCAGCGTCAGCGGCTCGGACCAATGCGGGAAGGCCAGGATCCGCCCATGCGCCAGGGCATTGCCCTCGCCCACCAGGAAATCGCCTTCGCCCTGGGCCGGAACATGCGGCAGCTCGAAGGCAAGCTGTCCCCTTGCAGCACCTGTCTCGTCCATGTCAGGCCGCGCTGGCGTCGCCATCGGCGTCCCCATTGGTGCCTTGGTAGAGCGCGCTGGCTTTGTATTTCTTGACGCCATAGCGGATCAGCACGGCAACGATCGCCGCCAGCGGCACCGCCAGCAACAGGCCAACAAAGCCGAATAGAGCACCAAAAGCCAGCAGCGCGAACATCAGCCAGACCGGGTTAATATTGATCGAGGAGCCGACCAGCTTGGGATAGAGAATATTGCCCTCGATGAATTGCCAGCCCAGGAAAATGGCGCAGACCGCCACCACCATCCAGTAATTGGGCCAGAACTGCACGATGGCGATGCCAACCGAAAGCGCGAAGCCGAAAGCGAAGCCTACAAACGGAATGAAGCTGAGCAGCCCGGCCATCAGGCCAACCGCTAGTCCAAAGTTTAGGCCGAGCAGGCTCAGCGCCGTAGCGTAATAGGCTGCGTCGATCAGCAGCACACCGCCCTGCCCGCGAATAACGCCGGCCATGGACTTGTCGATATCGCTGAGGATGCCGTTGATCTCGCCCCGCGAATCCCGAGGCAGCAGCCCCTGCAAGCCGCGCACCATGCCTTCCCAGTCGAGTAAGAGATAGAAAGCCACCACCGGGGTCAACAGCGTAAAGCCGATGACTCCGGCCCCGGTCAGGCCGATATTGACCAGTTCGGCCGGCAGCGTAGCGATAAAGCTAAGGACTTGCGTAGCCATGCCGCTGATGCTGGTCTGCAATTGGGCGGCCCGCTCCGGCCCCAGCCATTCGTTGATTTCGGGCGACCAGCGGGTGATCAACGCCTGCAGATCGGTAACATAGCCCGGTAACCGCTGGATCAGGCCGATCACCTGCTGGCCGATCAGCGGCACCAGCATGAAGAACAGGCCGACAAAGATTGTGATGACGCTCAGCAGTACGACTGCGGTGGCCCAACCGCGCCCGAAGCGCCACTTCTGCAATTGGTTGACCAGCGGGTTGAGCAGATAGGCCAGTGCCGCGCCCACCACAAAGGGCAACAGGATGCCGCGGAACAGCCAAAGCAGCAGCACCAGCACCACCAGGAATGCGACCCAGATCAAGACTTGATTGCGCAGTGTCATCTTGCCGTACGGCCCTTGCGTCGTGGTGGTGGAGAAGCTATCAGGCCGTCTAGCTTCCGGCGCCGGAGTTGGCAATCGCCTTGGCTTTCCGGTAATGGCTTTGCGCACGCTTTCCCCAAACGGTTCCAGGCCAATGTCCGATCCTCAAAACCTGACATCAAACGGTCTCTCATACAAGCAGGCCGGTGTCGACATCGATGCAGGCAATGCGCTGGTCGAGGCCATCAAGCCCGCTGTCCGCTCTACCAGGCGCCCGGGCGCCGATGGCGAGATCGGCGGCTTTGGCGGCCTGTTCGATCTGAAAGCCGCCGGCTTTACCGATCCGGTGCTGGTCGCGGCCAATGACGGGGTGGGCACGAAGCTCAAGATTGCCATCGATACGGGCAATCACTCCACTATCGGCATCGACCTGGTCGCCATGTGCGTCAACGATATTATCGTGCAGGGCGCCGAGCCGCTGTTCTTCCTCGACTATTTTGCCACCGGCAAGCTGGATGTCGAACAGGGCACCGCCATTGTGTCGGGCATTGCCGAGGGCTGCCGCATTGCCGGCTGCGCGCTGATTGGCGGGGAAACCGCCGAAATGCCGGGCATGTATCACGGCAATGACTATGATCTGGCCGGCTTTGCTGTCGGCGCCGCCGAACGCGGCTCGCTCCTGCCCCGCCCCGATATCGCCGCTGGTGACATTCTGGTCGCCATTGCCTCCTCTGGCGTGCATTCCAACGGCTATTCGCTGGTGCGCAAGATTGTCGAACTGTCGGGCATTGATTGGTACATGGACGCGCCCTTCGCGCCCGGCCAGTCATTGTCCGAAGCCTTGCTCACGCCCACCCGCATCTATGTGAAGCCGCTATTGGCCGCCCTCAAGGCCGGCATCGGTATCAAGGCTTTGGCCCACATTACCGGCGGCGGCTTCATCGATAATATTCCGCGTGTGCTGCCCGACCATCTGGCAGCCCATGTCGATCTCAACGCCGTCACCGTGCCCAAGGTCTATGCCTGGCTCAGCCATATCGGCGGCATGAACGAGCGCGAAATGCTGCGCACCTTCAACTGCGGCGTCGGCATGCTGGTCGCCGTGACCCCCGAAGATGCCGAAAAGCTTGTCGACCAGCTCAACGCCGCCGGCGAAACCGCTGGTATCGTCGGCAAGCTGACCGAGCGAACCGGCGAGCCGGTCACCTTCGAAGGCAAGCTCTCGCTGTGAGCCGCAAACGCGTCGCTATCCTGATTTCGGGCCGCGGCTCCAACATGCAGGCGCTGATCGACGCCGCCAAGGCGCCGGATTATCCGGCCGAAATCGTCGGCGTGCTCTCCAATCGCGCTGCCGCTCCCGGCCTAGCCTTGGCAGCCAGTCAGGGCATTGCCACCGCGTCGCTGGCGCAGAGCAAGTTTCCCAGTCGGGACATGTTCGAGGATATCATGACCCAGACGCTCGAAAGCTGGGATGTCGATATCGTCTGCCTCGCCGGCTTCATGCGCATTCTGGGCGAAGATTTCGTCAATCGCTGGGCCGGCCGGATGATCAACATCCACCCATCCCTTTTGCCGCTCTACCGAGGGCTGCATACCCACGAGCGAGCACTTGCCGACGGCGCCAAAGTGCATGGCTGCACGGTGCATTTCGTGACGCCAGGCCTCGACGAGGGCACCGCCATCCTGCAGGCCGAAGTGCCGGTCCTGCCGGGTGACACCCCGGACACCCTTTCAGACCGTGTGCTGGTCGAAGAACACCGCATCTATCCCGAGGCCCTGCGCATGCTGGCCTCGGGCGAGATTGCGCCGCTTTAATTCGGTAGCGCGGCGATAAAGGCCGTCACGACAGCCGCCGAATTGGCTGATGCCAGCCCCATGAACGTGCCCATCTCGTTTTCCCCTTCGCCGCCACCGGCCAGGTCAGAGAGCGAGCGGAAGGCGATGAACGGCACCTTGTTGGCATAGGCGACATGCGCGACTGCCGCGCTTTCCATGTCCAGCACCTGGGCCTCGAACGTGCCGAAGGCATATTCGCGGAAGGCGGCATTATCGACGAAAGCCGCGCCCGACACGCCATTGCCGCCGACATAAATGCCCGGCGCCGTCGTGAGGCACTTATTGGCCTCGACGCAGTCTTCAAGATGGATATCAGCCGCCACTTTTTCAGCTACAGCCAGCAGATCCGGATCGACCGCAAACCAGAATTTCTCTTCTGGTTCAGCCCCTTCCCGGGCAACACCGACATTTTGCGGGAAGATCATGCCGAAATTTGGAAATGGCGCTTCGAGGAATGGCGGAGGTGTGAATTCACCCGCCGCAGTCTCGCGCGCCAGGATCACATCGAGATATTGCCCCCATTGGGCGGGCACGATGACGTCCCCGATATGCCGCTCCGGATTGACGCCGCCGGCAATGCCGGAAAACACGATGCTTTCGAGGTTGAAGAAGTCCATCGCCAGTTGCGAGGTCATCGCCGCGTTGACCATGCTGACCCCGGTCAGGAACAGCACGACCGGCTTGCCCTCGATCAGCCCGGTCGCAAAGGTTGTGCCGTTGACCGTGTAGTCCTTGCGCTCGCTCAGCGCCTCCTGCAGCACAATCCATTCGGGCGCGAAGGCGGACATCACGGCGATACGCGGCGTGGCGTCCAGAGTTTCGGCGGCCAGCGCCGGGGCGCAGGTCAAGGCGGCAAGCAGAGATGCGGCAATCGTTGTTTTCAGCATGAGTCCCTCATTATTTGCCGGCAAAGACTAGTGAGCCCGATCCGGCCCGGCTATCGCCACCCTTGCATGGCTGCATCATTCCATCAGCGGCGCTGATGACAGCCATCGTCAAAATCGGTTCGACCTTTGTTCTCCCCGGGCGTAAGTTCCGCTCCTTAATGGGCTGGGGAGGAATCACATGGCCACGCGTGACTGGGCTTTGCTCATCTTTGTCGGCAGCATCTGGGGCTGCTCGTTCCTGTTCAACGCCATCCTGATTCGCGAGCTGGGGCCGATCTGGGTCGCCGCCGGCCGCGTGAGTATCGCGGCCATTGCCAGCTGGGTCGTTTTCTTCGTCATGCGCAAGCCGCTGCCACGCGATCCCATGCTTTACCTCAAGCTGGGCCTGCTCGGCGTATTCAGCTATGCCCTGCCCTTCACGCTGTTTCCGCTCGGCCAGGCCCATATTCCCAGCGGGCTAACCGCCATCATCAACGCGCTGACCCCGATCCTCACCGTCCTGGTGGCCCATTTCTGGCCCGGCGGCGAAAAGGCAAAATACAACAAGGCCCTGGGCGTCATTGCCGGCTTTGCCGGCGCGGCCCTGCTGGCCTCTCCCGCCCTCACCGGCGGCCATGCCGGCGACCAGTTGATCGGCATCGGCTTCTGCTTGTTGGCGACCATCCTTTATGCGGTGACGCTCAATGTCGCCCGCAGCTTCCGCATGGTCGAGCCGACGACGCTCGCCACCATCGCCCTGACCGGGGCGGCGGTTGTCTCGGTGCCGGTCGCCTTTGCCGTCGAAGGCGTACCCCACGCCACCCGCCCCGAGACCTGGGCCGCCTGGCTGGCGCTCGGCCTGTTCTCGACCGCACTGACCTTCCAGATCATGTACCGCCTGCTGCCCCGCATCGGCGCAACCAACTTTGCCTCCAACACCTTCATCTCTCCGGTCGTCGCCATCATTCTGGGCGTCACGCTGCTGGGCGAAATCATCCTGCCCGTCCATATTGCGGGCATGCTGTTGGTCTTTGTCGGCCTGCTCTGCATCGATGGCCGCATTTTCAAGCTGGGCCGCCGCGCCCCCGCCTGAGCTGCCCATTGGCCTTTTACCGCGGGGGCGCTACCATCCTGCCGCGGTAACTGGAGAGCAACCAGTGTTTCTCAAGACTGTCACCCCGGAGGAGGCGACCGGCGAGGTCGCCCGGATCTATCAAGACGAACAGACCAGCATGGGCTTCGTCATGGAAGCCACCCGCTGCTGGACCGCGCGACCCGAAGTGCTGCCGCTCTACGAGCAGTTTTCCGAAGGCATCAAGGCCAATTTCTCGCTCGGCATGCGCGCCTGGCGCCTCATCACCTTTATCGCCGCCAAGCAGGTCCCCTCGACCTATTGCACCCATGTCTACGCCCGCTCGCTGACCAAGGAGCTGGGCTCCAAGGACATGGTGCTCGCCCTGCAGCGTGACTACCGCTCAGCGGGCCTGTCGGAAAAGGAAGTAGCAATGCTGGCCTATGCCGAGCAGGTGGCCCGCGACGCCTCCAGGATCACCAAGGCCGATATCAACGCCCTACGCGCCGTCGGCTTCACCGATGTCGAAATCTCGGACATCGCCCTTTGCGCCTCGTTCCGCAGCTTCATCAGCCGATTTTTCGACGCAACCGGCGCAACCCCGGAGCCGGTATTCTTCGATGCCGACCCGGTGTTTCGGGATGCGATGACCGTGGGCAAGCCGATTTAGATGCCACGACCTCGTGGTTCGACAGGCTCACCATGAGGTCTACTTTTGAGATGACAGTAGGCCTCACCCTGAGCTTGTCGAAGGGCGAGGCCGTGCGCCTCTACTCGATCCCGAGCTTCTTCTTCATCAGATCGTTCAGCGCCTGCGGGTTGGCCTTGCCGCCCGAGGCCTTCATTGCCTGGCCGACAAACCAGCCGATCATCGTCGGCTTGGCCAAAACCTTGGCGACTTGGTCGGGATTGGCCGCGATGATCTCGTCGACGATCTTTTCGATCGCCCCCATATCGGTCACCTGCTTCATGCCGCGGCGCTCGACGATCTCGGCCGGCTCGCCCTCGGGCTCCTCGGCGATCACGATCTGCAGCAGGTCCTTGGCGCCCTTGGACGAAATGGTGCCTGCCGCGACCAGATCGACAATACTGGCGATCTGGCTCGGCTTGAGGTGGGTTTCCCACACCGCCAGGCCCTGGCTATTGGCATAGGCGGCCACGTCCGCATTGAGCAAATTGGCCACGGCCTTGCCGTCGCGCTTGGTGCCGCCAAAACCCACGACGGATTCGAAATAATCCGCGGTTTCGCGATCCAGCGTCAGCACCATGGCGTCATAGGGCGTCACGCCATAGTCGCCGATGAAGCGCGCCTGCTTTTCGTCCGGCAGTTCGGGAAGCTTCTCGGCCAAGGCGGCGATGAAGGCATCGTCGAATTCAAGCGGCAGCAGATCGGGATCGGGGAAATAGCGATAATCATGCGCTTCTTCCTTGGACCGCATGGAGCGTGTTTCGCCCAGCTTGGGGTCGAACAGCCGCGTTTCCTGGTCGATGCTGCCGCCATCTTCGAGAATATCGATCTGGCGACGCGCTTCATATTCGATCGCCTGGCCGGCAAAGCGCACCGAATTGACGTTCTTGATTTCGCAGCGCGTGCCGAATTCGCCACCGGGGCGGCGCACCGATACGTTGACGTCGGCCCGCATGGAGCCCTGCTCCATATTGCCGTCGCAGGTGCCCAGATACCGCAGGATGGTGCGCAGCTTGCTCAGATAGGCCTTGGCCTCGTCGGATGAGCGCAGATCGGGCTTGCTGACGATTTCCATCAGCGCCACGCCCGACCGGTTGAGGTCGACAAAGCTCATATTGGGATGCTGGTCATGGATCGACTTGCCGGCATCCTGCTCCAGATGCAGTCGCTCGATGCCGATCTCGATACTTTCCCCGTCCACGTCGAGCAAAACCTTGCCCTCGCCGACTATAGGGTCCTTGAACTGGCTGATCTGATAGCCCTGTGGCAGATCGGGATAGAAGTAATTCTTCCGGTCGAACACGCTGCGCTTGTTGATGGCGGCCTTGAGCCCCAGCCCCGTCCGCACGGCCTGGCGCACGCATTCCTCGTTGATCGTGGGCAGCATGCCGGGCATGGCCGCATCGACAAAGCTCACATTGGAATTGGGCGGATTGCCGAACTCGGTCGAGGACCCGGAGAACAGCTTGCTCTCGCTCGTCACCTGCGCATGCACTTCCATGCCGATGATCACCTCCCAATCGCCAGTCGAGCCGGCAATGAGGCGCTTCGGATGTGGGGTGCGGGTATCGATGAGAGTCATGGTCTCGGCAATCCTGTGCCATGTTGCGCTTGACCGGCCAACGGCTTGGAAAAGCGAATTTTGTCCAGTTCGTAATTCAGGCTGGCGGAGAACTTCAGCCCACGCCAAACCGGCACATAGCCGTGGCGTTGATAGAAGCGAACCGCCCCGGCATTGCCGGCATAGGTTTCGAGTTCCGCATTCGTGAACCCATGGGAGGCGATAGCGGCTTCCAGCGCGTCTAGCAAGGCCGCACCGACGCCCTGGCCCTGCGCGTGCGAAGACACCCACAGATCAGATATGACATGATCGCCATCCTCGCGAGCGCCCCAGCCGAGTGGAACGCCCTTCTGTCGCGCGACAAGTATCTTGTCGGCCGATGTCCGGCAGAATTTTTTGAACTCATTGCTCAACTGGCTGATTGCCGTTCGCTCGGCATCATTTTCGCCAAACGCGCTCTGCCGCCAGGCAGAAATGCCAATTTCTGCCAGCGCCTCGGCCTGTTCGGGCTGGGCGGGTTCGATTGCAAACGACAGCGCCATCAATCCTCGTCGTCGATCTCGCCCTCAAAGGGGTCGAGCCGCTTTTCGAGGTGGACGCTCATGAAGGGCTCATGAGCCGCCCGGCCATCTGGCCGCAGCGCCAGGATGCGGTAGCCCTGCTTTTCGTAAAAGCGCACCGCACGCACATTGTCGGCCGGCGTTTCCAGATGCACCCGGTCGGCGCCTTCCAGTTCCAGCATGGATTCCATGCGGCGTAGCAACATCGAGCCGAGCCCATGGCCCTGCAATTCGGGCATGACGAAGAGGAAGGGAATATAGGCCCGCCGCGCCGAGCGCGAACACCAGGCCACGGCAATGCCGTCGACTTCGGCAACGATGATGCGCGAAATGCTCTCTGACACAGCCTGGGCCAGCCGGCGTTGCTCAGCCTCGCGCATGCCGGGCTTTTCGGTCAGCAGCGGCAGAATCCCGCTTTCCCAGGCCCGATAGGCGATATCGGCCAGCCGATGGGCATCCTTGGGCTCTGCCTTGCGCATTGTAATACCGGGCATGGGACCTCTCCCTATTCCGCGCCTCGCCGGGCCGCGATGATGCCCTTCTCGTAATTAATGTTCCAGTCGATCAGGGTACGCCATACAAGTTCGGCCTGATCTTCGTCGAGATCAAGAGCCAAACTGCGATCCCGGACTTTCTCGATGATCGATTCGATCCGCGCGCGGTCGTGCGCCTCATGTGGATCGGTCTTGATCTGGGCCATGCGCGTCACATAGCGATGCCGCTCCGCGAACAGGCTGAGCAGTGCCTGGTCGATCCGGTCGATCTCGACGCGGACATCGTCCTTGGTTTCACATTGGGCAGGCGATTTCAAAGCGGTCACGGCAATTTCCAGTCCAGATAAGGCTGTTGCTGGTTTGCACCGGCAGGGTGCGGATTTCAACTGTGCTGCGCGCTCACTCTTGGCGGAGCGCGCCGGCGGCGCTAATTTAGAACCGTAATCAAGGTCACGCCTTATGTCTAATCAGTCTGAGATCGTCTGAGGCCCCGTCCAATCGAGACGGGGCGAGAATGAACCAATCGGCCGTCCTGCGTGATGCGGGCGGCTGATCACGTTTGTTCGCGGGCTGCTTCATGCGCCCGCCGGCACAGGCCTCAGACTATTCATGGATATTTCCAAACACGAACAGCGGGTGCTGCACGCCCTCGCGCAGGGCGGCTGCATTGCGCTGCTCCGGGACGACAACGGCAAGGTCGCCGGCCTCGAATTCTACAACCGCGACGGCTGGCTGATGAGCAATTGCACCCTGGCCTTGTTCAAAAAGCTCAAAGCCAAAAAGGCGATCAAGTCGTCGGGTGGCAAACCGTACCGGATCACCAAGCGCGGCTTGGAACTGGTCCGAAGCGAGGTGACTAACCGCTAACGCGTTGCGGTGGTTGGGAACTATCCCAACCACCGCGTCACTCCGGCGTGTTGAATGGGCCCCGCGGCCTCGCCTCCCACGGCATCTCCCTCGGGCTCGACCCGAGGGCCACTCTCAACAGGGCACAAACAACGAAAGGCCCCCGGATCAAGCCCGAGGGAAAACGCGACTGTAAAAGAAACGTCCTAATGCCGCGTCACTTCACTCAGTGCAGCCGCAATATGTTCCCATTCCTGCGAAACACTCGCCGTTGCCCGCCGCTTACCCGCGCGGCGATACCAGTAATCCGCATTGCCCATATCGGCTTCGATCCAGTGCATCAGGGCATGCACCCAATCAAATTGCTGCACGCCTTCCATGGCCTGCACGATGATATGGGCCTGTTCCCATTCGGGCCCTACGCGCAAGCTGCCCTTCTTGAGCCACCACAAAGCCTGCAGCGGTTTGCTCATGTCCTTGGGCGGCTCGGACCAGTCGAGCGAGGTAAAAATGTCAGAGGCCATCGGCGAAGTTCCTGTCGGCCCGGACGCCGCCATGGGCCGCGTCACAACCAGTTTCAATTTGTGCATGGTCGCCAAGTAGTGCGGATTTTAGCCGGGATCAAGTCACCCCGGCTTTTGCTCACCACCACGGCTTGGGCGAAAAGTCGGTGTCGGCACTGCGCTCGATCACGCGAGCGGCGGCAAACAAGGTCTCCTCGTCGAACGGCTTGCCGATCAACTGCAGCCCCAGGGGCAACCCCTGCCCGTCCTTGCCGGCCGGCACCGCAATACCCGGCAGCCCGGCCATGTTGACCGTCACCGTGAATACGTCGTTGAGATACATCGCCACCGGATCGGCAGCCAGCGCCTCATCGCCAATGCCGAAGGCGGCCGAAGGCGTTGCCGGGGTCAGGATAGCGTCGACGCCTGCGTGGAAGGCATCTTCAAAATCCTTCTTGATCAGTGTACGCACCTTCTGCGCCTTGACGTAATAGGCGTCGAAATAACCGGCCGACAGCACGTAGGTGCCGATCATGATGCGGCGCTTGACCTCGCGGCCAAAGCCGGCAGCGCGGGTCAACTCGTACATGTCGGTAATGTCCTTGCCCGATACGCGCAGCCCGTATTTGACGCCGTCATAGCGCGCCAGATTGGATGAAGCCTCGGCCGGCGCCACGATATAATAGGCCGGCAGGGCATATTTGGTGTGCGGCAGCGAGATGTCCTTGACCGTAGCGCCCTCGGCCTTGAGCCATTCGAGGCCCTGGCTCCACAGCTTTTCGATTTCGGCGGGCATGCCATCCATGCGGTATTCGCGCGGCACGCCGATAGTCAGGCCCTTGACGCCGCGTTCGACGGCAGCGGCAAAGTCCGGCACGGCCAGATCGACACTGGTCGAATCCTTGGCGTCGAAACCGGCCATCGAAGTCATCAGCAGCGCAGTGTCTTCCACCGTGCGGGCGATCGGGCCGGCCTGGTCGAGCGAGGAGGCAAACGCCACCACGCCCCAGCGCGAGCAACGGCCATAGGTCGGCTTGATGCCGACGGTGCCGGTGAAGGCGGCGGGCTGGCGGATCGAGCCGCCGGTATCGGTGGCGGTTGCGCCGGCACAGAGCCAGGCGGCAACAGCCGCAGCCGAACCACCCGAGGAGCCGCCAGGCACCAGATAGGCATTGCTGCCTTCGGCGCGGATCGGATTAATCACCGGGCCGTAATAGGAGGTCTCGTTGGACGAGCCCATGGCGAATTCGTCCATGTTGAGCTTGCCCAGCATCACCGCGCCATCGCGCCAGAGATTGCTCGTCACGGTCGATTCATATTCGGGTTTGAAGCCATCAAGGATGTGGCTGGCCGCCTGGGTATGCACGCCCTTGGTGCCGAACAGGTCCTTGATGCCCAGCGGAATGCCTTCCAGCGCCCCGCCCTGTCCTTGTGCCAGCTTGTCGTCGCTGGCCTTGGCCATGTCGAGCGCCTGCTCTCCCGTCACCGCCACATAGGCGTTGAGCTTGGGATTGGCAGCTTCGATCGCCTTGAGATAGGCGCCGGTCAGTTCGGTGGAGGTGAAGCTCTTGTCCTTGAGCCCCTTGCGGGCCTGGGCAAGGCTCAGTCTGGTCAGGTCAGTCAACGGGTATCTCGCTCAGATTGTCGCAGCGGTGGTAGAGAATCGCGCCGGGATTGCCGATCGGGCTGGTGGGTTCATAGGTCCCCGACACCTGCATCATGGCGTCGTAGGACGATACCACCTGAATGGTCTTATCGTCATAAGGGGTTATGGCGAATGTGTCGGGATAAATTTCGTCCAGCCCCTCGCACACCGCCGAAGCGAAGAAGGACCGGTTGGTCGCGTGGGTTTTGACGTCGAAAAACTCGCAGCTATGCTCCAGCGACCGGATGCCGCCGGCAAAAGTCATCACCGAGACATTGGCGTCGGACAGCGCATCGGCGCCATCCTTTTCCAGTGCCTGGCAGGTTTCCGGCGTCGTGACATAGACCTTGCTCTGGTCGACGGTGAATTCAGGCTGCGCCAGCGTCGGGGAAGCTATGAGGCCAAGCGCCGCAACAAGTATCGCCTTCATGCTGTCTGCTCCTGGCGAAGCGGCTTTTCAAAAAACGCGGACCATTGGCTGTCCGGATAGTCGAGGAACGGCCCGCGCGCCACAAATCCGCTGCGCGTATACAGCCGATGCGCCTCGGGCATGTCAGCCGCAGCACCCGTTTCGAGCATCAGCACGTCCAGCCCGCGCTCCTGCGCCAGCCCGACGATCGCCTCGAGCAACGCTGACCCGACGCGCTTGCCGCGCACCTCCGGATCCGTGAACATGCGCTTGACCTCGCCCATCCCAGCCGAATGCACCCTAAGGGCGCCGCAGCCAATAGCTCGACCAGTCTCGTCCCGCGCGACAAACACACTCGTATCTGCGCCAGCCATCTGCTCGACCGTCAGCTTGAACTGGAATTCGGGCGGCGACAGCGGCAGCAGATAGGCGTTGAGCTTGTCGATCAGCCCGCGCACATCGTCCTGCAGCGGCGTTTCGATGGCGATCGAAACCGCCATTTACTCGACCACCTTCGGCACCATGAAGAAATTGTCTTCGCTGAGCGGTGCATTGCTGACGATCTTGTCGGCATAGCCGCCATCGCTGATCACGTCATCACGGCGGCGCAGCGTCATCGGGGTCACCGAGGTCATCGGTTCGACGCCCGAAACATCGACTTCGGCCAGCTGTTCCACAAAGCCGAGAATGGCGTTGAGCTCGCTCTGGTAACCAGCGACCTCTGCTTCTTCGATGCGAATGCGGGCCAGGCGCCCAATGCGCTTTACGGTTGCGGCATCGACGGACATCTCAAACTCCAGAAAATTGCGGCACGATTTTCCGCTTCAATAGCAATGCGCGGCCACAAAATACAATGAAATTGGCTTATGCGCCGGATCAGACTTCCAGCGCCATGGCAGGCTCAAGCGCCACCAGCCCCGTTCCGTCCAGCCGGTCGCGCAATGCAGCCACCGCCACATCCACATCAGCCTCCCCCCCACCCAGCACCAGCAGCTTGGGCGCCGAATCCTCCAGCAGCGCCAGGCCAAGCCCGGTCAGCGCGGCCCCGTCGCCCAGCAGCACGACCACGGCATCGCCCGCCCAACGTCCCAGAACCGGCAATGCATCCGTTACCAATAATAGCGGCGGCTCGCCCACGGCATCGACCAGCGTAGCGCCCTGCCCCGCCCGAAAAAACGCAACAGTCTCTGGATCCGATCCCTCATCAAGCAACCGCGCCGGCCGCCGCGGTTTCCAGCGTGCAGCATCAACACCCGGCACACCATCCCCCCGCGATTCGAACTGCGCATCCGCCCCGGACACCAATTCCACCGCATCGATTCCCGCAGGCATCGCCCCGGCATCCATCACCAAAATCTGCCCACCAATATGTATCCGCAGCGTCGTGCCGCCAAACCAGGTGAGTTTCATTGGGTCTCCGTACAGTGTCGCCCGGTCATCAACTCGCTTTGCGCTGGCGGTCCACCAAATATTTCGTGGCCAACGCAATAGCTTGCGGGATCGGTTTATCCTTTCGATAGTCGGCTACAAGCCGCCGTGCAATTCCCAACCGCGCGGCCATGCCGTCCAGGCTAAGTTTCAAATCTGCCATGGCCTGCCGAAACTCGACATTATCGAGTGCGGTAGGCGCAAGGTCCTGAATCCAGTCAGCCGACAATTCCTGCCCATCGGGCCACACAAGCGAGTCGCCACGGTCGCGAACCTTGAAGGACGCAAAGAGTTTCGGATCCGCGCGAAGAGCAACATAGGCGCGGTGGCTCATGATGGCCGGCTTTACATCGATAATCTCTTCCCTACCATCATCCCACTCGACCTTGATTTTCATGTCTTCCACGGGTGATGCCTGCCTTATGCACGGCATCGGCCCACCAACCTCGACGAACTCGTCGTCATCCGTTGAACTTTGCCCATTCATTTTCTAAGAGCTCCTTGTTGGCCCTAGCCCAGTCGCGGGCGATCTGGAGATCGCGTTTCCGCAGCCTGCCGTGATACAATGACTGGTCCGCGATGAGCATCATCGCGTCGCCATACGGGGTAGAAATATGAAAATGCGGCGGCAGATGATCCCTCGGATAAAGACGTATCTGCAAACTTCCGATTTCTACGAGCGTAGGCAATTCGTCCTCCATTAGTGCACATGGCGCACTCGAGTTCAATGCCTACGATGTTTCCAAAAAGCGAACTGGTGCCATAGTACTTCCCCTCTCCCATGCCCATGAAGGAAGTTTGATCTTGTTTTGTTCTAAAATCAAGCAATTTGATCTTGTTATGTTCTATGAATGACCTAGAGAACCCGCTGGCCACTATCCCCCCCACCGGCCGGATCATGGGGCTCGACCTCGGCACCAAAACCATCGGCGTCGCAATCTCCGATGGCATGCGCTATTCCGCCACGCCGCTTGAAACCATCAAGCGCACCAAATTCACCCAGGACGCGATCCGGCTCGAAGAGCTGATCGCCCATAACAATATCGCCGCCATCATCCTGGGCCTGCCGCTCAATATGGACGGCTCCGAAGGCCCGCGCGTGCAATCCACCCGCGCCTTTGCCCGCAGCCTGGCGCAGCGCATCACCCTGCCCATCGCCTTTTGGGACGAGCGCCTCTCCACGTCAGCGGTCACCCGCATGATGATCGACGCTGATCTGCGCCGCGATCGCCGCGCCGAAATCGTCGACAAGCTGGCCGCCAGCTACATTCTGCAAGGCGCCCTGGATCGCCTGCGCCGGCAATAATCTACGCGAAAATCGCACAACCGCCTTGCCCCCCAACGCCCCCTCCGCTAGACCGCTGCAAATATCGCAGGATGGGAGCGCATGGCACAAACTCGCGCCAGCAAGACCGCAACGCCCGCCGGTTCGACCGGCGACTTTCCCCCATTTAACCAGCGCCATCTGCTTTCGATAGCCGACCTCAAGCAGCACGAGATTATCGATCTGCTTGATCGCGCCGAACGCATGGTTCCGGTCAGCCGGCAGGAGCGCAAGACGCTCCCCACGCTGGCGGGCAAGACGCAGATTAATCTGTTCTTCGAGCCATCGACCCGCACCCAGGGCTCGTTCGAGATTGCCGGCAAGCGGCTGGGCGCTCTGGTCATGAACATGTCGGTCAAGACCAGCTCGGTGAGTAAGGGCGAAACCCTGATCGACACCGCCACCACGCTCAACGCCATGCGGCCCGACGTCATCGTCGTGCGCCATTCGGCGGCCGGCGCGGTGGAACTCCTCAGCCAAAAGGTCGGTTGCGCTGTCATCAATGCCGGCGACGGTGCCCATGAGCACCCCACCCAGGCGCTGCTCGACGCCCTGACCATCCGCAACCACAAGGGCCGCATCTCCGGCCTGACCGTCGCCATCTGCGGCGATATCGCCAATTCCCGCGTGGTGCGCTCCAACCTGCTACTGCTCGGCGCGCTTAATGTGCGCACCCGCGTCATCGCTCCGCGCAATCTGCTGCCCGCCGGCATCGAACACCTCGCCACCGAAGTGTTCACCGACATGCGCGAAGGTCTCAAGGATGTCGATGTGGTCATGATGCTGCGCCTGCAGCATGAGCGCGCCAATGGCCGCATGATCCCCTCGGTCCGCGAATATTACCGCTTCTATGGCCTCGACGCCGAAAAGCTCAGCTTTGCCAAGCCTGACGTCATCGTCATGCATCCGGGCCCAATGAATCGCGGTGTCGAGATCGACCCCGCCATTGCCGACGGCCCCGCCTCGGTGGTCACCGAACAGGTCGAAATGGGGGTCGCCGTGCGCATGGCCGTGCTCGATGCTTTGCTGCCGGCCCGAAATAACGAGGGGAACGAAGCATGAGCCGCCCCCTCCTCATCGAAAATGCCCGCATCGTCGATCCGGCTTCGGGCACTGACCAACAAGGCGCCGTCCTCGTCGAAAACGGCCTGATTTCCGATATCGCCTTTGGCGGTCCGGTCGGCGTGCCCGAAGACGCCGAAGTCTTCAACGCCAACGGTCACGTGCTCTCGCCCGGCCTGATCGATATGCGAGTCTTTACCGGCGAGCCCGGCAAGGAATATCGCGAGACCCTCGCCTCGGCGGGCGAAGCCGCTGCGGCCGGCGGCGTCACCAGTTTCGTCATGATGCCCGATACGACCCCCGTGGTGGACGATGGTGCGCTGATCGATTTCCTGATCCGCCGCGCCAAGGCGACCAGCAAGGTCAATGTGCTGCCGGCGGGCGCCATCACCAAGGGCTTGGACGGCCAGGAAATGACCGAGTTCGGCCTGCTCAAAGAGGCCGGCGCTGTCTGCATCACCGATGGCCGCCGCTCGATCCAGTCCACCTCGCTGCTGCGCACCGTGATGAGCTACGCGGCCAATTATGGCCTCACCGTCGTCCACCATGTCTCCGACAAGGGGCTGACCGGCGATGGCGTGATGAATGAAGGCCTCTTCGCCACCATCCTTGGCCTCAAGGGCATTCCGCGCGAAGCCGAGACCATTCCCCTGGGCCGCGACCTGCAATTGGCGGCGCTGACCGGCACGAAATACCACGCCGCGCAGATATCCTGCGCCGCCTCGGTCGACCTCGTCGCCGCCGCCAAACAGCGCAACACATCGGTTACCGCTGGTATCTCGATCAACAATCTGGCGCTCAACGAAAACGACATTGGCCGCTACCGCACCTTCTTCAAACTCTCCACGCCCCTGCGCTCCGAGGATGATCGCCAGGCGGTCATCGAAGGCCTGCGCAATGGCACGATCGACACGATCCATTCCGATCACGACCCGCAGGATTCCGAGGTCAAGCGCCAGCCCTTCGCCGAGGCCTCAGACGGCGCGATCGGTCTCGAAACCCTGCTAGCGGCCGCTTTGCGGCTGGTGCATTCCGGCGATGTCGACCTGCTGACCGTACTCCGCGCCATGACGAGCCGGCCCGCCGACATTCTCGGCCTGCCCTCCGGGCACATCGCCAAGGGCGCCCCAGCCGATCTGATCGTCTTTGATCTCGATTATCCCTGGCAGGTC
This sequence comes from Devosia sp. ZW T5_3, assembly GCF_044987315.1. Classification (NCBI taxonomy): domain Bacteria; kingdom Pseudomonadati; phylum Pseudomonadota; class Alphaproteobacteria; order Hyphomicrobiales; family Devosiaceae; genus Devosia; species Devosia sp. ZW T5_3. Next base: position 226,040 of record NZ_JBJDRE010000002.1, on the reverse strand, counting down.
ACCGAGCGCGAAATCCGTTCGCGTTCGCATAATACCTCCTTTGAAGGCGCGCGACTTGCTGGCAAAGTGCTGCGCACAATCGTGGGCGGGCAAACCGTCCATACCCATGTCGAGGAGAGCTGATCCGTGACGGATTCCTACGTGCCGATGTTCGCCAATTGGCTGTTTGGCGGCGCCATGCTGCCGGGCCTCGTGGTCACGCTGATCATCGCTTACCTGTTCGGCTCCATTCCCTTCGGCTTGTTCCTGACCCGCGCCGCCGGCCTGGGCGATATCCGCCAGATCGGCTCGGGTAACATTGGGGCTACCAATGTGCTGCGCACCGGCAATCGCCCGATCGCGGCGGCAACACTGCTGCTCGATGCCGCCAAGGCCGCTGTCGCGATCCTCGTGGCCCGCACGCTGCTTTATAATCCCAATCTGCCGGTTGGCGGCGATGCCGCCCTGCCGCTCTATCTGGCGGCTCTGGGCGCGTTTCTAGGCCATTGCTTTCCCGTCTGGCTCGGCTTCAAGGGCGGTAAAGGCGTCGCCGTGATGATCGGTAGCCTCCTCACCCTGTCCTGGCCGGTTGGGCTGATCTTCTGCGCGGTCTGGCTGCTCATCGCCTTGACGCGCAAGCTGTCCTCGCTGGCGGCCCTCACGGCTGCGGCTACAGCGCCGATCTTTGCCTATGTGGTGGTCGATGAATGGCTGGCGGCCACGGCAGCCCTGCTGGCCATCCTGCTGTTCTACCAGCACCGCGAAAATATCATGCGGCTGATTGCCGGCACCGAGCCCAAGATCGGCTCGGAAAAGAAGGCCTCTTAGGCCTTGGCGCTGCGCTCGGGTGAAACCATGTTGACCCCCTCGCAGCGCGTCGCCTGGCTTCGCCTGCTGCGTACCGACAATGTCGGGCCGGTCACCTTCCGCCAATTGCTCAACCGCTTCGGCTCGGCCGAGGCGGCGATTGACGCCCTGCCCGGCCTGCTTAAGCGCACCGGCAAGCCGCTCCGCATCACCACTCTATCGCAGGCCGAAGACGAGATTGCCGGGCTCGAACGCTATGGCGCGCGCCTCGTTGCCACGGGCGAAGCGGCCTATCCCGACCTGCTCAACCACATTCCCGCCTCCCCGCCGCTGGTCACCATGGCCGGCGGCGAGAATCTGGATTGGCAACGGACGGTCGGCATTGTCGGCGCGCGCAATGCTTCGTCCGCCGGCATCAAGATGACCCGTCTCTTGGCCACAGACCTGGGCGAGCGCGGCTACACCGTGGTCTCGGGCCTGGCCCGTGGCATCGACACGGCCGCCCACCAGGCCAGCCTCACCACGGGCACGATTGCCGTTCTGGCCGGTGGCTTCGACAAGATCTATCCCTCCGAAAACATCCCGCTCGCCCACGATATTCTCGACAATGGCGGCGCCCTGCTCACCGAAATGCCGCTGGGCTGGGAACCGCGCGCCAAGGATTTCCCGAGGCGTAACCGGCTGGTTTCCGGTCTGTCGCTCGGCATTGTCGTGGTCGAAGCCGCCAAGCGCTCCGGCTCACTGATTACCGCTCGGCTGGCATTGGAACAGAACCGCGACGTGTTCGCTGTACCCGGCTCGCCCTTGGACCCACGCGCCGAGGGCGGCAATTCGTTGATCCAGCAAGGCGCCAAGCTGATCACCAATGCCGAAGATATCATCGAAACATTGGGCAGCGCCGACCCCGCCCGCAACGCCCTATTCGATCCGCCATGGGAGCCTGACCTGGGTATCGAATCCGCTGAGCCAGCCCCGGGCGACGACGAAAAATCCCGGCTGCTATCAGCCCTCAGCGCCACGCCTGTGGAAATCGACGAACTGATTCGCCAATCCAGCCTCAGCGCCGGGACTATGCAAATGCTGCTGCTCGAACTCGATCTGGCCGGCCAGATCGAGTGGTCGAGCGGGCAATTGGTGGCGCTGAAATATAGCTGAGACTAGCGACCACGGTTGCGTTGATTGATGCCTGCGGTGCCATAGGGATAGTCACCGACTACGGGCTTGCTCGCCTCGCTGAGGGCATTGAGGTCGGCCTGGCTCAGCTTGAGCGCCGCCGATTTGAGGTTGTCGGCCAGTTGCTCCCGCGTCCGCGCGCCCAGAATCACCGATGTCACTGCCGGTTGCGCCGCGACCCAGGCCAGCGCGACCTGCGCCATGCTGACATTATGGACCTTGGCGATGTCCTCGACCGCGCCGATCACCGCCCAGGTGCTGTCCTTGGCATTGCGCGCCTCGAAGGCCTCCATGCCGCGGTTGGGGTTTTCGCCCAGCCGGGTTGCGCCCGTTGGCGCCTGATCGCGCTTATATTTGCCCGACAGCCAACCGCCGCCCAGCGGCGACCAGGGCAACAGCCCGATCTGTGCGTCGAGCGAGGCCGGTACGATCTCGTGTTCGATATCGCGGGAGAGCAGGCTATATTGCGGCTGCAGCGTCACCGGCGGCTGGTAGCCGTTGAGTTTGGCCAGATACGCCGCCTTGGTCAGCTGCCAGGCGGTAAAGTTGGAAAAGCCATAATAGGCAATCTTGCCGTTACGCGTCGCGTCATCGAGAAAGCGCAGCGTTTCCTCGAGCGGGGTCACCGCGTCGAAGGCGTGCATCTGATAGAGATCGACCTGCTCTACGCCCAGCCGCTTGAGCGAGGCATCAAGCGCTGAGCGCAAATGCTTGCGCGATATGCCCACATCGTTCCGCCCCTCCCCCATGGGAAAGCGCGCCTTGGTGGCGATCACCACGCTGTTGGCGCGGCTGGCATCGGCCTTGAGCCAATTGCCGATAATGCTTTCGGATGCGCCGGCGTTGTAAACATCGGCCGTATCGATGAAATTGCCCCCGGCCGCCACATAATCATCCAGCAGGCGATGCGAGGTCGCCTCGTCGGCTTCCTTGCCGAACGTCATCGTGCCCAGGCACAAATGCGAGACGATCGTGCCGCTGTTGCCGAGTTTGCGGTATTCCATGGTCCATTCCTCCTGGGGTGACCTGACATGCAGCCAGCGGCGAACTCACTGACGAGCTCAACACGCGATGGCCAGTTTGGCTGAATGTGTGAAACGGTTCGCCTGATGGGCGACCACCACCATTCCTGCACAGAACCGTCCACCCTGACAAGGCTGCAACGTTGTAACTGCGCTTCTGCGTGGCGAAACCCCCTGGAAAGGCGTAGATTTACGCGGCTCGTGATCGGCTCCGGGGGGAGGCCCGAACGGGCATGGGGAGATAAAAATGCCAAAAGTGTCCAACCTGTTCTTCAAGGCTGCCATTCTGTTCCTGATCGTGGGGATCGGGATCGGCATCCACATGTCGATCAGCCACAACCACAATGTGATCGGCGCGCACGCCCACATCAACCTGCTCGGCTGGGTGACCAGTGCCCTGTTCGGCGGTTATTACGCGCTCAATCCCGCCAAGGCCGAACGGCGCCTCGCCTTCATTCACTTCGGTGTCTACACCACCGGCGTCGCCATCATGGCCGTCTCGCTCTACTTGCTGCTACAGGGCGTCACCGCAGTCGAACCCCTGGTGGCGGTGAGCTCGCTGGTCGTTTTTGCCGGCGTGCTGATCTTCGCCTGGACTGTATTCTCCAGCAACACCCCGGCGGTTTCCCGCAAGGCGCGCCTCGCCTGATCCAACGACTTTGCTCGGTCCTTTTTGCAAGGGGCCGAGCCCGTTTGGACAGGGGCCGTTGACACGACCCTCCGCCTTCACCATGTTGCGCCACCTCAAGACAAGCGGTTGCGGAACGGAATATCCATGAAGGTCGTCGTCGTTGAAAGTCCGGCTAAAGCCAAGACAATCAACAAATATTTGGGCTCGGGCTATGAAGTCCTGGCGTCCTTCGGCCATATCCGCGATCTCCCCGCGAAGGACGGATCGGTCCGTCCGGATGAAGATTTCGCCATGTCCTGGGAGGTCGATACGGCCTCCAAGAAGCGCGTTGCCGACATTGCCAACGCCCTCAAGGGTGCCGATGGCCTGATCCTCGCCACCGACCCTGACCGCGAAGGCGAAGCGATTTCCTGGCATATTCTGGATGTGCTGCGCGCCAAGAAGGCGATCAAAAAGGACACGACCGTCCAGCGTGTGGTGTTCAACGCCATCACCAAGGATGCCGTGACCGCCGCGATGGCCAAGCCGCGCGACATCGATATGCCGCTGGTGGACGCCTATCTCGCCCGCCGCGCTCTCGATTACCTCGTGGGTTTCACCCTTTCGCCGATCCTCTGGCGCAAGCTGCCCGGCTCCCGTTCGGCCGGCCGCGTGCAATCGGTGGCGCTGCGTCTGGTCTCCGACCGCGAAGCCGAGATCGAAAAGTTCAAGGCCGACGAGTATTGGTCGGTCGAAGCCAAGCTCGCCCAAAAGGGCAAGAGCTTCCTCGCCCGCCTCTTCTCCGTCGATGGCAAGAAGACCGACAAGCTCGACATCAAGACCGGCGAGAATGCCGCCGAGCTCAAGCAATTGATCGAGGCCGGTCAGTTCAACGTCTCCAACGTTGAAAAGAAGCCGACCAAGCGCAATCCCTACGCGCCCTTCACCACGTCGAGCCTGCAGCAGGATGCCAGCTCGCGCCTCGGGCTGTCGCCCAGTCGCACCATGCAGATCGCCCAGCGCCTCTACGAAGACGGCCTGATCACCTACATGCGTACCGACGCCGTGCAGATGGCGCCCGAGGGCATTGCCATGGCCCGCTCGGTCATCGGCAAATATTTCGGCGAGGAATATCTGCCGGAAAAAGCCCGCATCTATCAGACCAAGGCCAAAAACGCCCAAGAGGCGCACGAGGCCATCCGTCCCACCGACATGTTCAAGCGGCCGGAAAACCTCAATCTGGATGCCGACCAGTCCAAGCTCTATGGCCTGATCTGGCGCCGTACGCTTGCGTCGCAAATGAAATCCGCCGAGATCGATCGCACCACGGTCGATATCGCCGTCAACGTGCCTGCTCGCCAGGTCGAACTGCGCGCCGTCGGCTCGGTCGTCACCTTCCCCGGCTTCCTCAAGCTCTATGGCGTCGAGGTCAAATCCGACGAGGACGAGGAAGATGAGGACAGCCGCGAGCTGCCGCCCCTCGCCGTGGGCGACAAGCCTGATCTGCAAGCGGTTGATATCGAGCAGCATTTCACCCAGCCGCCCAGCCGCTATACCGAAGCCAGCCTCATCAAGAAGATGGAAGAGCTCGGCATTGGTCGCCCTTCGACCTATGCGGCCACGCTGACCACCCTCAAGGACCGCGACTATGTCCGCCTCGAGGGCAAGGCTTTGCATCCCGAAGATCGCGGCCGCATCGTCACCGCCTTCCTCGAGAGCTTCTTCACCCGCTATGTCGAATACGGCTTCACCGCGGGCCTCGAAGAACAGCTGGACCAGGTTTCAGCAGGCGAACTCGAATACAAGACCGTGCTGCGCGACTTCTGGAAGGATTTCACGCACGCCACCGACGAGATCAAGGATCTGCGCGTTTCCGAAGTCTTGGACGCGCTGAACGAACTCCTCGCCAGCCGCATCTTCCCGCCCAAGGAAGATGGCTCGGATCCGCGCCGCTGCCCCACTTGCGGTACCGGCCAGCTCTCACTCAAGCTGGGCAAGTTCGGCGCCTTTATCGGCTGCTCCAACTATCCCGAATGCAAGCACACCATGCAGCTTTCGGACGCGGCCTCCGGCCAGTCCAGCGAAGCCGCACAAGGCGATGGCATTCTGGGCACCGATCCGGAATCGGGCGAAGAGGTCTATCTGAAGACCGGCCGTTTCGGCCCCTATGTCCAGCTCGGCGAAGGCAAGGAGCCCAAGCGCTCTTCCCTGCCCAAGGGCTGGGAAGCGGCCACGCTCAATCTCGAACAAGCCCTCAAGCTGCTCTCGCTTCCCCGTGAAGTGGGCTTGCATCCCGAGACGCAGCTCCCCATATCCGCTGGCATAGGCCGCTACGGTCCCTTCGTCCTGCATGATGGCAAATATGCCAACCTGCCCGACGTCGAAGAGGTCTTCACCGTCGGCCTCAACCGCGCCGTCGACCTGATCGCCCAGAAAGCCGCTGGCGGCTTCAAGCGCGGCGGTGGCGCAACGGTCGCTGCCATCCAGACCTTCGAGCACGACAACGGCCCCATCACCGTCCGCGCCGGCCGCTACGGCCCCTATGTCAACCAGGGCAAGATCAACGCCACCATCCCCAAGGACGTCCAACCCGAGGCGGTAACGCTCGACCAGGCCGTGCAGTGGATCGCGGCACGCGCCGAGGCCACCGGCACCAAGGTGAAGAAGGCTCCGGCAAAGAAAGCCGCTGCCAAGAAGCCGGCAGCAAAAAAGGCGACAACTAAAGCTGCTGCTGAAAAGCCCGCCGCCAAGAAAGCGGCTCCGAAGAAGGTTGCGGTGAAGAAGGTCGTATCGGACGAGGATGTGCCGTTCTAGGAAGACACATCCTCTCTCCTCACTCGAGGCACCCCACTCTCCTCCCCACCGCATCTCCCTCGGGCTCGACCCGAGGGCCTTTCGGGATCGGCACACGTTCGTTGATGCGCCCCAACGAGTGTGCGTCGGGAGAGTGGCCCTCGGGTCAAGCCCGAGGGAGATCCGGTGGTTTGACTAACCCGTGCGTCGCCACCCAATGCGACGCCCGTCACCCAATCCCGAGCCCAAAGTACAAATCATCCCATTCGGGATTATCCTTCTCGATCAGCTCATCCTTCCACGCCCGCACCCAGTGCTTGATATTATGCTCGCGCTGCATCGCCCGGTGCATGTTCTGGTGTTCCTCGAAATACACCAGCAAATGGCAGTGATGTTCCTTGGTGAAACCAGGAACCACCTCGTTCTTGTGCTCCCACACCCGGCGAATGAGATCGCCTGTGGCACCGACATAGACGGTCCCGAACTTGCGGTTTGCCATGATGTAAACCCAGGCCGCCATCTTCTCGCTTTCGAGCTTTGGCCCCAAATCCCGGCCAACCACCGGATTTCCCTCGGGCTTGACCCGAGGGCCACTCTCCAGCGGCACAATGCTTCAATCCGGCTCAGTGGTTCACCGGCAGGCCCTCGGGTCAAGCCCGAGGGAGATGCGGTGGGTGAAATTGGCCCCGCACCACACACAAACACCCCCTCACCACCCAAAATTGGCAATCCCCACGGATTTGCCCTATCTATCACTCAACACACAGAAACATTTTGAATGCCCATCCCACCCAAAAAACCAAAAAACACCTCCGGCCCCAGGCGCGCGCGGCAACCCGCTGCTGGCGCTCTGCCGACCCGCGAACAGCTGCTCGAAGCGCTCGCCCAGCAGTCCGACATCAAGGGCAAACGCGATCTTGCCAAGGTCTTCGGCATCCGTGGCGATATGCGTCGGCCGTTCAAGGCCATGCTGGCCGAGCTTGAGGGTGAGGGGATTATCACCCGCACCCGCAAGGCCCTGCGCCGCACCGCCGCTCTGCCCCACGTGACTGTGCTCGACATCCCGAGCGATGCCGACCCGGACAATCTCCACGCCTTCCCCGCGCAGTGGAACGAGGAAGAAGGCGAACGCCCACGCGTCACCGTCATCCAGGGCCGCGACGCCCGCGTTGCGCCCGCCCCTGGCGACCGCATTCTGGCGCGCATCGATGCCGGCGAGGCCGAAGTGCCGGTCTATACCGCCAAGCCGATGAAAATCCTCGACAAGCCCCGCAAGGGCCAGATCGGCATTGTCCGCATGGACGATGATGGCGCCCGCCTGATCCCGGTCGATCGCAAGCAGAAGGAAATGCGCATTCCGCTGGGCGACCTGCTGACCGCCAGCGATGGCGATCTGGTCGAAGTCGAGGTCAAGCTATCCGGCCGCCTGATGATTCCGCGCGCCAAGGTCGTCGCCGTCATCGGCAATCCGATGTCGGAAGGCGCCATCAGCCTGATCGCCATCCACAACCTCGAAATCCCCTACCGCTTCCCGGCCAGCGTCACCCGTGAGGCCGAAGAGGCCAAGGAGGCGACGCTCAAGGGCCGCGAGGACTGGCGCGAATTGCCGCTGGTCACCATCGATCCGCCCGACGCCAAGGACCATGACGACGCCGTCTACGCCGAGCCCGATACGGACGCCGCCAATCCCGGCGGCTTCATTGTCTATGTCGCCATTGCCGACGTCGCCGCCTATGTCCGTCCCGGCACGGCGCTGGATCGCGAAGCCTATCTGCGCGGCAATTCGGTCTATTTCCCCGACCGGGTCGTGCCCATGCTGCCCGAACGCATCTCCAATGAGCTATGCTCGCTCAAGGAAGCCGAGCCACGCGCTTCGCTGGCCGTCCGCATGGTCATGGGGGCCGATGGCCGCAAGCGCAGCCACAGCTTCCACAGGGTGCTGATGCGCTCGGCCGCCAAGCTGAGCTACCAGCAGGCCCAGGCCGCCATTGATGGCAATCCCGATGACAAGACGGGGCCGATCCTCGGGCCCATCCTGCGCCCACTCTGGGCCGCCTATGCCGCCATGGCCAAGGCGCGTGACCAGCGTGGCCCGCTTGATCTCGATCTACCCGAGCGCAAGATCGTGCTCGACGACAAGGGTCTGGTGAAGGATATCCGCATTCCCGAGCGACTCGATGCCCATCGCCTGATCGAAGAGATGATGATCGCCGCCAATGTCGCGGCGGCCGAAACGCTCGAATCCAAGCGCTCGCCCCTGCTCTATCGGGTGCATGACGAGCCCAGCAGCGAAAAGCTGCAGGCTTTGCGCGATTTCCTCGGCTCGCTCGACATCGCGGTCAAGAAGTCCGATTCCGTTCGCGCCAGCGATTTCAATGGCGTGCTCGCCCAGTCCCGCAAGGCGGGCAATGTCGAGCAGGTCAGCGAGATGGTGCTGCGCAGCCAGGCCCAGGCTGAATATGCGCCCGAGAATTACGGCCATTTCGGCCTCAACCTCGACCGCTACGCTCACTTCACCTCGCCCATCCGCCGCTATGCCGATCTCATCGTTCACCGCGCGCTGATCAAGGCGCTGGACCTGGGCAGCGATGGCCTGTCCGAGCAGGAAGGGCTCAAGCTCACCGGCATTGGCCAGCACATCTCGGCCACCGAGCGCCGCGCCATGCTGGCCGAGCGCGAAACTGCCGACCGCCTGCTGGCGCAGTTCCTTTCCGCGCAGATCGGCGCCCGCTTTGAGGGCCGCATTTCCGGCGTCACCCGTTCGGGCCTCTTCGTGCGCCTGCTCGATACTGGCGCCGATGGTTTTATCCCCGCCTCCACTCTGGGGCAGGATTATTACCGCTATGTCGAGGAGATGCAGTCCATGGTGGGCGAGCGCACCGGCGAAAAGTTCAGCCTGGGCGATCGCGTAACCGTGCGGCTACTCGAAGTTGCCCCGATTGCCGGGGCCATGCGGTTCGAATTGCTGTCCGAAGGGACGCGCGTCAATCCGTCATCTGTGCGTCGCGGGCAGAAGCGCCCATCTAGGAGTTACGGGCCCAAGGGCCGCAAAAAGAGGTGATGAAATGACCGCGGAGGTCACGACTTTGGAAGATCGGCAAACCTGGCAGGCCATCGGGCGCGGCACGATGTGCAAGTGTCCCCATTGCGGCAAGGGCAAGATGTTCAAGTCCTACCTCAAGGTCACCGATTATTGCGCATCCTGCGGCGAGCAGCTCGATCTGCACCGCGCCGACGATTTCCCGCCCTATATCGCCATCATGATTGTCGGCCACCTGCTGGTCGCCGTCATGCTGCACATGGAAATGACCTGGCACATCAATCCCATGCTCTATATCTACACCATGGTGCCGCTGGCCATCATCCTGCCGCTGGCCATTCTGCCCTCCACCAAGGGGGCAATTGTCGGTTTTCAGTGGGCCAGGCGCATGCATGGCTTCGGCCACCCGGCGCAAGCCTGAACTGCAGCTTGACAATCGGCGCCAAATCCGTAGGTTGCGCCCAAATTCCGGCGCTGCCATCCGCAGCGCCTTTGGTTTTGTGAAGGACCCGAAGAATGGCCAAAGCCGCCTCCGTAAAGATCAAGCTGGTGTCGACGGCCGATACTGGTTTCTACTACGTCACCAAGAAGAACGCCCGCACCCAGACCGAGAAGCTCTCGTACAACAAATACGATCCGGTCGTGCGCAAGCATGTCGAATTCAAGGAAGCCAAGATCAAGTAATCTGGCGCCTTCGATCTGAAATGCAAAAGCCCCGCATCATCGATGCGGGGCTTTTTGCTGGTTGTCATTAGCGCGACAAATGCGACGTCGATGCTAGCAGTCCGCTAGCGTAAAGGCATAAGTGGCTGGTCCGGAGCGGCATGTCGAAGAGGCCACTCTATCCGCGTCCGGACCAGCCGCCCCACGGGGCTCAGGAGTTGCGGCATTCCCGAGACAGGCCGTAGGGAGCTGTGAGCGCGGATGCGTAAGTAGTGCCCCGCGGCTTGCTTGGACCCTACTCCGGCACCCCGGAAACTCAAGCAAATCCAGGCGTCTGGCGCCGGTAAGTTCTTGTTAATTATAACGGATAACCCTAACGCGTCCAATTGCAGCTTTCTCAGGCTGCGTCGAACACCACCCGGTTGCGGCCTTCGCGCTTGGCCCGGTACAGCGCCACATCAGCTCGCTTGATCAGCGTCTCCGGCGTATCGCTCAAACTCTCATTGAGCGTAACCCCAACCGACACCGTCACCCCGATCATCCGCCCCGCCCCAGCCTCAAAACTCCGCTCCGCCACTGACTGCCGCACCCGCTCGGCAATCGATTCTGCCTGCCGAACATCGGTATCGGGCATCAGCACGACGAATTCCTCGCCGCCAAAACGGCAGGCCAGATCGACCCCGCGGACGTTACGTTTCAATCGGTTAGCGAACTCCTTGAGCACGGAATCGCCGATGTCGTGGCCATAGGTATCATTGACGGCCTTGAAGTGATCCACATCAAGGATCATCAGCGCCATATCGCGCCCCTGGCTCTGAGCCTTGCTCAGCATAACCCCCAGATGCCGCTCGAAATAACGCCGGTTATAAAGCCCCGTCATGTCGTCGGTGACGGCCATGGCCATGGTCTGGTTGACGCTGTGGCGCAACTCGGTGGCATAGCGCTGCCGCCGAATCTGCGTCCGCACCCGCGCCGCCAGCTCATTGCGCTCCACCGGCCGCATGATGAAATCATTGACGCCCAGATCCAGCGCCCGCACCACCTTGGGCCGGTCAGCCTCATCGGCCACCAGAATGATCGGCAGGTTGCGCGTATGCTCAAGCGTACGAATCTGCGAGCAGACCCGCAGCGGATCGAAATCGGTGAGCGACATGGTGATCAGCGCCAGCTCATACTGCGCGCCGGTCACCTGGAACACGGCGTCCGCCGGCTGGGTCAACACATCGACCCGGTGGCCGGGCGCCAGATAGGCCTTGATGCGCTCAGCGTGGCGCGCATCGGTATCGACGATGAGAATGGAGCCGTTATCGGCATTGATCTTGTCCATCGCGCGGAACGAATCCTCGATGGCAATCTGCTGGCCAGTCACGGCGCGAGAGCGCAGCTCATCGGTCAAAGACTTGAGGCGCACCAGGCTTTTGACCCGCGCCATCAGCTGCATGTCATCGACCGGTTTGGTCAGGAAGTCGTCGGCGCCGACCTCCAGCCCCTTGACCCGGTCGGAGGGCTGATCGAGCGCGGTGATCATCAGTACCGGCACGTGATGGGTGCGGGTATTGGCCTTGAGCCGCCGGCAGACCTCGAAGCCGTCCATGATGGGCATCATGACGTCGAGCAGCACCATGTCGACATCCGAGCTTTCGCAGATATCGAGGGCTTCCTGGCCGGACGAAGCGGTTACGACATCGAAATATTCCGCACTCAGCCGCGCCTCGAGCAGGCGAACATTGGTTGGGATGTCGTCGACGATGAGAATGCGCGCAGTCACTTGGCAGCCTTCAGCTCATTGCCCACCCTGCAGCGTCCACTGCGGGTTCGGAGCAAGCCGGATCGGCCTTGAAGACGACCGTTCAGGCCGGGCCAATATAGTGGGCAATAGTTTCCAGAAAATGAGGCACGGAGATGGGCTTACTAATGTATCCCTCGCAGCCGCCCTGCAAAATCCGCTCCTCATCGCCCTTCATGGCAAAGGCGGTGACGGCGATAACTGGAATATGGGCTAGGTCCTCGTCGTCCTTGAGCCATTTGGTTACAACCAGGCCCGAAACCTCAGGCAATTGGATATCCATGAGAATCAGATCGGGATGGTGGGCGCGGGCAAGGTCGAGTGCTTCCATCCCGTTCCGGGTCTGGATAACGGCATAGCCGCGCGATTCGAGCAGATCGTTGAACAGCTTCATGTTCAGCTCGTTATCTTCCACGATCATCACAGTCTTGGGCATCGATCCATCCTCGCGCCGCCGGGGCGCTGGCGACACTTCGCTTTGCCGCCCCGTTCAGCTACCATGCTATCTCTTACAAAACACCAAATGAGGCTTGGCGTTGCCCCGTACGCAGACTGCACAACCCGATGTGGCAAGCCTCGCCGATTCCTGCCTGGGCTATCTCGCAGAAAATCCCGACGAACTGCTGGCTTTCATGCAGTTTGCCGGTTTTGACCCCGATATGCTGCGCCGCTCCGTCGGCTCATCCGCGCTGCAGCACGGGCTCGTAGACTACTTTGCCTCAAACGAGTCGATTCTGCTCGCCCTCTGCGCAAATACCGGCATAACGCCCGAAGCGTTCATGCGCGTGTGGCAGCGCCTCAACCCATCGGGGTAGATATGGCGATCGATTGGCTCTGCCGCGATTGCCTAGCGCATGGCTCCGCCAATGCCGCGCCACAGCGCTGCCCTGGCTGCGGGTCGCCGCGCTTGCGGGCCCATGAGGAGCTGTTTGCACTGACCACGGCCCATGTCGATTGCGACGCCTTCTACGCGTCGGTCGAAAAGCGCGACGATCCTTCGCTGCGCGACAAGCCGCTGATCATCGGCGGCGGCGTACGCGGCGTGGTGTCCACCTGCTGCTATATCGCCCGCCAGTCCGGCGTGCGCTCGGCCATGCCGATGTTCAAGGCGCGGCAACTGTGTCCCGACGCCATCATCATCAAGCCCAATATGGCCAAATATGTCGAGGTCAGTCGCCAGATCAGGCGGCATATGGATGCGCTCACCCCATTGGTTGAGCCGCTATCCATCGACGAAGCCTTTCTCGATCTCTCGGGCACCCAGGCCCTGCACAAAGCCCCGCCGGCTCTGGTGCTAGCCCGCTTTGCCAGGACCATCGAGACCGAGATTGGCGTCACTATTTCGGTAGGGCTTAGCCACAACAAGTTCCTGGCCAAGGTAGCGTCCGATCTCGATAAACCGCGCGGCTTTGCCGTGATCGGCGCTGCCGAAACGCTATCCTTCCTCGCACCGCAACCGATCAGCCTGATCTATGGCGTCGGCAAGGTGCTGGCGGAGACCCTGCGTAAAGACGGGCTGGTGACCATTGGCCAATTGCAGGACGAGCCGCCGGACAATCTGATGCGCCGCTACGGTGAAATGGGCGCCCGGCTGGCGCGGCTGGCTCGGGGCGAGGATAGCCGCCGGATTTCTTCGGATAGCGAAATGAAAACGGTCTCTTCGGAGACGACATTCAATACCGATATTAGCTCACTTGACACCCTCTCCACCGAGTTGCTGCATGTCACCGAACGCCTCTCCGAGCGGCTCAAGGCCAAAAATATCGTCGGCGATACGGTGACGCTGAAGCTGAAATCTGCCGGTTTCCGCTTGCGTACGCGCGCCCGGCACTTGATGATCCCCACGCAGCTTGCCAGTGTGATCTACGAAACCGGGCTGTCGCTGCTGGGTCGCGAGATCGATGGCACCGCATTCCGGCTGATTGGAATCGGTGTTTCGGGTATTGAACCGGCCGATGGGACCGATCCGGCGGATTTGCTGGAGCCGGCAGTGGCCCGCAAGGCTGCCGCCGAACGCGCCATGGATCGGGTTCGCACCCGGTTTGGCCGCGAGGCAGTGGTCCGGGGCAAGCTTTATGGAAAACGGCAGGCGCCGCCGCCGCTCGATATCGATGACGACCAGAACGAAGGTAAGACCAGATGACCAGCCCGATCGAAAAGCTCCGTGAATATGGCTATGAGCTGCCCGCCCCCAAGGCGCCGGTGGCCAGCTATGTTCCGGTCACCCGGACCGGCAATATTCTTTATGTCTCGGGGCAGATTTCGAGCAATGAAGGCGGCGTGATCACCGGCTTACTGGGTGACACGATGAACGTTGTCCAGGGAGGGAATGCCGCCGAACTGGCTGCGCTCAACGTGCTCTCCCAGATCGTCCATATGGGTGGCGTACCGCTTCAGGATATCAAGCGCATCCTCAAGGTGACGGTTCTGGTCGCCTCGACCCCTGACTTCACCGAACAGCATCTGGTGGCCAATGGCTGCTCCAACCTGCTGGTCGGCGTGCTGGGCGACAAGGGCAAGCATGCTCGCGCAGCCTTCGGCGTTGCGTCCCTGCCCTTCGGCGCAGCTGTGGAGATCGAAGCAGTCGTCGAGGTCTGAGCGTAACGCCAGCGTCACATTGCGGTGCCACTGAGGCCCGAACCCAAGATGAGGCACACCATGTCCGAACCGCTCTTTCCCCGTCCCGTTGCGCACCGTGGCCTGCACGATCGGGCAGCGGGCATCATCGAGAACAGCGCCAGCGCATTCGAGGCAGCCATTGTCGGCAATTTCGCCATCGAATGCGATTTGCAGCTCACCAGCGATGGTGTGCCCGTGGTGTTTCACGACGATGATCTGAAACGCCTGACGGGCAAGGACGGCGCGGTCGCCGATATCACCTGGGCCGAGCTGAGCGTGACGCCGCTGCTGGACAGCGCCAAGGGCGATTGTCCTCAGCGTTTCGGGGACTTTCTGGCGCAGATCGATGGCCGGGCGCTGTTGCAGGTCGAGCTCAAGCATCAGCGCGACATTGGCGGCACACAGCTGCTGGCCCGCGCGGCTGCGGAGGCGCTCAAGTCGTATACCGGGCCGGTTACGGTCGAATCGTTTGATCCCAAGCTGATCAGCCTAGTTCGTCAGTTTGGCTTTACCGGACCGCGCGGCATCATCACCTATGACTACGAGCCCGAGGACGGCGACGAGAACCTGACCGACGATCAGCGTTACACCTTGCGCCATCTGCTGCATTGGCACGAGACGCAGTTTGATTTCATCTCCTGTGCGGCGGATGCACTTGAACTGCCCGCCATCAAGTTCTGGCGCGCCCTGGGTAAGCCCGTCACGGCCTGGACCATCCGCTCGCAGGCGGCAGCTGACGCGGCCCTGGCGCATGCCGACCAGATCGTCTTTGAGGGTTTCGACCCCGCCAAATCTGCGTGATTGGACGGGGCTGCGGTCTTTTAATGCCGGGCAACGCGACCTATGTTAGCGAACCTGCTGACCTCCGCCCGGAGTTCCCGCTATCCCCTCCCCTTCGCTGACTGCAACGATCTATCCATCAACCGCGGCTATTCCCGCCGAGACTTGGAATGCCTTGGTGCCGTCCACCGGCGGCAAGACCGATAATCCGTTTCTCGACCATGCGTTCTTTCTGGCGCTGGAGCAGTCCGGCTGCGCCACGGGCCGCACGGGCTGGCAGCCGCAGCACATCGTGCTGGCCGACGCTGACCGGCCGATGGGCATGATGCCGCTATTCCTCAAGTCGCATTCCATGGGCGAATATGTGTTCGACCATGGCTGGGCCGACGCCTATGAGCGCGCCGGGGGCAATTACTATCCCAAGCTGCAATGCTCGGTGCCCTTCACTCCCGCCACGGCGCCCAAGCTGCTGGTGCCCTCGGGCGACCCGGCCATTCAGGCCGCCCTGCTCTCCACCGCTCAGCAATTGGCCGAGCAGCGAAAAGCCTCCTCGGTTCACGCGACATTCGTACCGGAGGCCGAGGCCGACCTGATCGCGGGTGACGGCTGGTTGAAGCGGATGGATACGCAATTTCACTGGTTCAACCAGGGTTTTGCCAGCTTCGAGGATTTCCTCGAAACGCTGTCATCGCGCAAGCGCAAGACCATCCGCCGCGAGCGCCGCGACGCCTTGGCCGATGGCTTGACCGTCAAATGGCTCAGCGGCAGCGATTTGATGGAGCATCATTGGGATGCCTTCTACGATTTCTACGAGGATACCGGCGCCCGCAAATGGGGCCGGCCCTATCTCAACCGCGAGTTTTTCTCGCTGTTGAATCAAACCATGGCCGACCGCATCGTGCTGATGCTGGCCTATGACGGGCCGACCCCGATTGCTGGAGCGATCAATTTCCTCGGTTCAGACCGGATTTTCGGCCGCAATTGGGGTTGCACGCGGGATGTGCCGTTCCTGCATTTCGAACTCTGCTATTATCAGGCCATCGACTACGCCATTGCCCATAAGCTTGCTGTGGTTGAGGCCGGCGCGCAGGGCGAGCACAAGCTGGCGCGCGGCTACGAGCCGACACCGACCTATTCGGTGCATTGGATAGCTCATCCCGGCCTGCGCCACGCTGTAGCCGATTTCCTCGAACATGAACGCATGTCGGTGACGCATGAACAGCTGCTGCTGGATGCGCATACGCCCTTCCGCAAAGGCGAGCGGACGGACCACTAGCCGGCGTGGCACTATCGCCACTTCCACCGGTCCGCCCTGCCCGCTATGTAGAATGCCATGATCTGGGATATTATCGTCTTCGCCCTACAGACTGCCTTGGTGTTCATCGTCTCGACAGCGCTATTCGATGCGCTGCATTGGACGCTGCACAAATGGGAGGGATCGCGCTTCAAGCTGCTGCGCGTCTTCTCGTCGTGGCACTGGGTGCACCACAAGTTTCTTGGGCTGGATATGAAGATCAATCCTGCCTATGCCAAGCAAAACATCTGGTTCCATATCCTGCCCGAGTACCTGACCGGGATGGCCGGGACGCTGATTTTCCTCTTCGTTTTCCCCTGGCCTCCTGTCGCCCTGGTTGCGGCCATCCGCACCGTGATGCTGGCGATGACGCTCAAGGAAGAGGGCCTGGACTACAACCACATGTCGATGGATCGTGTCGGCGGACAGCAGGGCCTGCTCTGGGTGGACAATAATTACCACGCCATGCACCACGTCTATCCGCACAATTTCTTCTCGTCCTTCACCAATGTGTTCGACATGATTTTTGGCACGGGCTGCCAGATCGAGGGCCGGCATTTCCTGGTCACGGGCGCCTCGGGCGCCTTTGGCTCGGCCATGGTGGCAAAGCTCGAAAAGCTGGGCGGGATTGTCGAGACAGCCAAATCAGGCGTGGATTTCTCGGCCGGCAATTATGATGGCATGCGTGAAAAGCTGGCCCGGGCCGATGTGCTGGTCCTGGCGCATGGGGCCAAGAGCGACGATTGCTGGAATGCCAATTTCGTCACCTTCCGCGACCTGACCGAGCTGT
Source organism: Devosia sp. ZW T5_3 (assembly GCF_044987315.1). Classification (NCBI taxonomy): domain Bacteria; kingdom Pseudomonadati; phylum Pseudomonadota; class Alphaproteobacteria; order Hyphomicrobiales; family Devosiaceae; genus Devosia; species Devosia sp. ZW T5_3. The sequence continues at coordinate 208,684 of NZ_JBJDRE010000002.1, read as the reverse complement.
TCACCGAAATGGGCAAGACGCGTCTGGCGCCACCCGAAGTCTGGGCGCTGGGGTCAGAAGTCGAATTCCATGGCGATATGGGGCTGGAAGAGCTCAAGGCTTACTCGGGCTCCAAGCGCGCCTTTGCTTCCGTGGCGGGGCGTTATTATCGCTCTGATGCGCTGATTTACCGGCATATCGTCCCCTCCTCCTTCACCTCGGCCATGGGCAAGGGCGCGATGAGTGCGGCGACGGCGGTGAATATCAGCCTGTTCTTCATCCGCCGCAGCTTCAAATACGTGCCGGTGACCTTTACCGGCCTCGCCTTGCTCAACTACTTCCGTTTTCGTTTTAAGAAGGGCCAGCCCGATCAGCTCGAGCCGGCGGAATAGACCATGGCCTATGACCCCACCAATATCTTCGGCAAAATCCTGCGCGGCGAATTGCCGGCGCATAAGGTCTATGAGGACGATACTGCCTTGGTCATGATGGACATTTTTCCGCAATCGCGGGGGCATGCTTTGGTCATTCCGAAGGTAGCGTCACGCAACCTGCTGGATGCTGATCCGGCTGCTCTGGCCGCAGTGATCCCGCTGGTGCAGCGTGTGGCGAAAGCCGCCAAGACCGCGACCGGAGCCGATGGCGTGCGTGTGGCTCAGTTCAACGAGGCGGCGGCCGGGCAGACCGTGTTCCACCTGCATTTCCACATCATCCCGGTCTATGACGGGACAGCCCTCGGAACTCATGCCGGTGGCGGGCGAGCCGACGATGCGGAACTCATTGCATTGGCCAAGGACATCGCCGCAGCGCTTTAGCGCAGGCGCTAGTCCGGCCGGTGGACGACCGTCAAAGTCGCCAGAATTGCGGTGATCGCGATGATCATTAGCATAGCCATGGGCGCGTTCCTCCAAGCAGAAGAATGCGCCCAATGGCGATAGGGTTCAATAATCACAAAGAATGATCGATCACGAGTCCATTGCGCAGCGTGACGATACGGTCGGCCTTGCGGGCAAGGTCATGATTATGCGTGGCAATCAGGGCCGCGGCGCCCTCCGTCTTGATCAGGCTGCCCAGGGCTGCGAAGACCAGGTCGCTGGTTTCAGGGTCGAGATTGCCTGTCGGCTCGTCGGCCAGGATTACCTTGGGATGATTGGCGGCGGCCCGGGCGATGGCGATGCGCTGTTGCTCGCCGCCGGACAATTCGGCCGGCCGATGCGTCGCCCGCTGGCCCACGCCCAGCAGGTCAAGCAGTTCCATTGAGCGCTTGTCTGCCTCGGCCTGGCCCTTGCCCGCGATGAGCTGTGGCATGGTGACATTTTCGAGCGCGGTGAACTCGGGCAGCAGGTGGTGGAACTGATACACATAGCCCACCGTAGACCGGCGCAGCTGCGTACGACCGCGATCACCCAGTTGGCTGGTCTTGATGCCCGTGATCTCGATTTCCCCGCCCTGCGGGCTCTCCAAGAGGCCCGAGAGATGCAGCAGGGTCGACTTGCCGGCGCCGGAGGGCGCGACGAGCGCGACCATCTCACCGCTCTTGACGGTCAGATTGGCCGCCTCAAGCACACGAACGATCGTATCGCCGCTGCCATAATGGCGGTGGACGTCGGTCAGAACCAAATGCGGCTTACTCATAACGCAGGGCCTCGACCGGATCATATTGGGCGGCGCGCCAGGCCGGGTAAAGCGTAGCAAGGAAGCTGAGGCCCAGGGCCAGCCCGACCACGACCGTCACTTCGAGCGGATCGGTCTTGGAGGGCAGCGAGGACAGGAAGAACACTTCAGGCGGGAAGATAGCCACGCCCAGCGTGTTGGACACGAAGGCGCGGATGGCCTCGGCGTTGGACGCTACCAGCAGGCCCAGCAGCAGCCCGGCTATTGTGCCGATAAAGCCGATAGTGGTGCCGGTGATCGAGAAAATGCGCATGATCGAGCCACGCGTGGCGCCCATGGTGCGCAGCACCGCGATATCGGAGCTTTTGTCCTTCACCAGCATGATGAGGCTGGAAATGATGTTGAACGCCGCCACGAGGATGATCATCGACAGGATAGTGAACATCACCACGCGCTCGACCTGCAGGGCCGAGAAGAAGGTTTCGTTGCGCTGTTGCCAGTCCGTCAGGATCAGCGGACGCGTATTCGGATCGGTTTCGATGCGCTGCCGCATGACGGTGGTGTTGTCGGGATCATCGATAAACACCTCAGCGGCCGAGGCTTGGCCAACGCGATCATAGGCCGCGTCAATTTCGGCGTCCGTCGCCATGGGGTCGAGCGTCGCCTGTCCCGGCTTGAGCACGTCCTTATAGAGCTTGAAATAATCCTGTGCCGGCTCGATCGGCATGTACATGAAGAAGCTGTCGAACTCGACCATGCCGAGATCGAAAATCACGCTCACCGGATAGGAGCGGATCTGCGGTGTCGAGCCGAACGGCGTCATGGCGCCATCGGGATTGATGATCTGCACCTGATCGCCCAACGACACGCCCAGCGTTTGCGCAAGCCGGTAGCCGATGGCGATGCCGCCCGAAGTGTCCCAGCTGTCCCAACCGCCCTGGCTGGCAGCGCCATAAAGCAGCTTGAGCTTCTTGATATTCTCTTCGTCCATGCCGCGCACGGTCACGCCAGTGGAACTGCCCCGGCCCGAGGCCAGCACCTGTCCCTCTACGAAATAGACGGCGAACGACACACCGGGAATATTCTGGAGCGAAGCCACCGTTTCCTTGTAGTCGGTGAACTCGCGTTCGATTGGGTAGGCCGTAAAATGCCCGTTGAGCCCCAGGATCTTGGTCAGCAGCTCGCCGCGGAACCCGTTCATCACCGACATAACGACGATGAGCGTCGCCACGCCGATGGCGACACCCACCATGGTGAGGCTGGCGATCACCGAAATGAACGCCTCCTTGCGACGGGCGCGCAGGTAACGGCCGGCGATCATCCATTCAAAGCGGGAGAAAGGCTTGGTGCCCTTGTTGAGCGCCGGCTGCCCCAGATCGGTCAAATGTCGGTCTTTCTTTGCGGTTCGATCAGGCCCTTGAGACGCGCAACGGCGTCAGCGATCGGCAGCGTTTCGCGCTCGCCGGTCTTGCGGTGCTTGATTTCGGCTTCGCCGGCCTTGAGCCCGCGTGGCCCCAGGATGATCTGGTAGGGGATGCCGATCAGATCGGCAGTGGTGAACTTGGCCCCTGCCCCCTGGTCACGATCGTCATAGAGCATGTCGAGACCCCCGGCATTCAGCTCGGCATAGAGCTTGTCGCAGGCCGCGTCGCATTCGGCATCACCCGCCTTGAGATTGATCAGCACCGCCTCGAACGGCGCCACCGATACGGGCCAGACAATGCCCGCATCGTCGTGGAAGGCCTCGATGATGGCGGGAACGAGACGAGACGGTCCGACGCCGTAGGAGCCTCCATGCACGATGATTTCCTTGCCGTCGGGACCGGTCACGGTCGCCTTCATCGGCTCGGAGTACTTGGTCCCGAAGTAGAAAATATGGCCGACTTCGATCCCGCGTGCGGAAACCCGATGTTCCTCTGGCACTGTCGCCTCGAACTCGGCCATGTCGACCATGTCTTCGGTCGCGGCATAGAGCGAGGTCCAATCGTTGAACACAGGCTTAAGGTCGCCGCGGAAGTCGATGTCCTTGGGCGGAATGGGCTTGTCCAGCAGGCGGCGGTCGCAGAACACCGCGCTTTCGCCGGTATCGGCCAGAATGATGAATTCGTGGCTGAGATCGCCGCCAATGGGACCGGTATCGGCGCGCATCGGAATGGCCGTCAGCCCCATGCGGGCATAGGTGCGCAGATAGGCCACGAACATGCGTTCATAGGCTTTGACGGCGTCTTCCTTGTTCAGGTCAAAGGAATAGGCATCCTTCATCAGGAATTCGCGGCTGCGCATGGTGCCGAAGCGCGGACGGACCTCGTCGCGGAACTTCCACTGGATGTGATAAAGATTGAGCGGCAAGTCCTTGTATGACTTCACATAGGTCCGGAAGATGTCGGTGATCATCTCCTCATTGGTGGGACCATAGAGGAATTCGCGCTCGTGCCTATCCTCGATGCGCAGCATCTCTTTGCCATAGGCATCATAGCGCCCGCTCTCGCGCCAAAGATCGGCCGACTGGATAGTAGGCATCAGCAATTGGATCGCGCCGGAGCGGTTCTGCTCCTCCTCGATGATGGCCTGAACCTTCATCAGCACCTTGTAGCCGAGCGGCAGCCAGGAATAGAGACCTGAGGCCTGTTGCTTGATCATCCCGGCCCGCAGCATCAGGCGGTGGGAGGCGATTTCGGCATCCTTGGGAACGTCCCGCAGCACCGGCAAAAAATAACGAGACAGGCGCATTTCGGCTCCGCGACAGGATCGACTCATGGGTTCTCTTGATGCCCACTGAAATCCTACTCGTCCATCCGATGCAAGCATGGATGGCATGCAGAATCTAGGTGACAGCTATGGGACAAGTTGTTAGGGTCCCACGCAATAAAACAAAGGCGGTTTAAACCGCTGGACGTCGACAACGTCAAGGGAGGAGCGTTGGCAGCCGCTTTATGAGCGCGCCTAAGACCAGCGTATTGTCGAACAAACTCAATCCAGCGGGGCCTTGTGCCCCGCTTTTTTGTTTCCGTCGGCAGGATCGGACAAAACATGGCCATAGCAGCGGATTTGAGGCGGTTGGCACTTGCTTTGCCGGGCACGACAGAAGCGCCGCATTTCAACCGGGCGGCATTCAAAGTGGATCGCATCTTTGTGACCCTGGCAGCCGACGAATTGACCGCGAATCTTGCACTGACGCCAGATGAGCAGGAGTTCAAATGCCAGCTCGCGCCCGACATTTTCCAGCCGATCAACAATGCGTGGGGCCGCAAGGGCTGGACGACCATTATCCTGGCCAATGCCACTGAAGCGGACTTGGCGGCAGCGCTCGCCATGGCGCATATCCACGCTATAGGCAAGACTCGGCGTGCCTAGCGGTTCCAGTAGTGATGCAGGGTTTCGTTGCCCAAGCCCCAGAACAGCAGGCCGGTAAAGACCACGGCCAGAGCCGTTGCCATCCCAACCTTGCGCCACAGGCGCGGGCTCACCGGCGCGCCGGGATCGGTGCCGGCAACGATCTCGCCCCCGGCCTCGGACTGGCTCTGATTGCCGATCGGCAGCACGGCGACAAAAGACAGCCACCAAATGACGAAGAATACGGCGAGCAATGAGCCAATCTGCATTTGAATTTCCTTAGGGGCGCTCTGCCCCGGCAGGCAAACGACGTGGCGCCGACAATAGCGCCCCGTGCTTTGTTCCGACAGCCCCACCAGCAACTTGCCGGTGGGACATTCCGTCTCGCCTAGACGCGGTGCACGAAGACCGAAACGTTGGGCTTGCGGCCCCAATAGGCATTGACCTCGTTGCGGATGCCCTTGAACAGAGCCGAGTTCAGCACTTCGGTATCGCTGCGGCGCTTGGCCGGCACTGATTTCAGCACGCCGGCAATGGTGTCTTCGACCAGATCGGTCAGCGATTCATCTTCGGTTTCGGGCAGGCCTTCGATGACCAGATCGGGGCCCGAGACGACATGGCCCGAGCCATTGACGCAGAGGCTGACCACGATATGGCCGCCAAAGGACAGCCGGCGGCGGCCCTTTACGCCGCTTTCCTCGGGCGTGCAGAGCACCAGACCATCGAGATAGAGCTCGCCGGTGCGCACTTCGGCCTGATGCACCATGGGCTCGGGGAACAGGCGAACCAGATCGCCATTGCGCGTTTCGCACACATTGGCAATGCCAGCCTCGCGGCCCAACTTGGCATGGGCGTCCAGATGCATCGCCTCGCCATGCACGGGAATGAGCACATCCGGCTTGGTCCATTCATAGAGCTTGCGCAGCTCATCGCGGCGGGGGTGGCCGGTGACGTGCACCAGGCCATCCTTCTGCGTGATGATCTCGATGCCCTTGTCGATCAGCAGGTTCTGGATGTCGATGACTTCGCGCTCGTTGCCCGGAATGGCCCAGGACGAGAAGATCATGCGATCGCCAGCGGTCAGGTCGATCACGGGGTGCTCGCCCCGGGCAATACGGGCGATTGCGGCGCGGGCCTCTCCTTGGCTACCGGTGCAGATCAACACGCATTTGTCCCGCGGCACGCTCTTATAGGCGTCCTGATCGAGCAGCGGCGGCAGGCCTTCGAGCATGCCCAATTCACGGGCAATGCCGGTGATCCGGTGCAGCGAGCGACCGGACATAACGACCTGCCGGCCGGCCTTGTGAGCGGCGCGGACGATGGAGATGACACGGCCGACATTGGACGCAAAAGTAGTGACGGCCACGCGGTGCGGCGCTTCGGCGATGAGGGCGGCGAGCGTTGCTGCAACCTCGGCTTCGCTCGGGCTTTCGCCGTCCTTCATGGCATTGGTGGAGTCGCAGATCAGCGCCAGCGGCGTGGTGCGATCCTGGCCAATGGCTTGCAAGCGTGCGACGTCGGTGGGCGCATTGCCAACGGGCGTCGGATCAAGCTTCCAATCACCGGTATGCAGGGCACGGCCGACCGGGGTCGAGATCAGCAGGGCATTGGACTCGGGGATCGAGTGGGCCACGTTGATGGCTTCGATGGTGAACGGGCCGACCGTGAACGGCTTGCCCGGACGCATGATGGTGATGTCGACATTTTCGACAATGCCATCCCCTGCCCGCTTGGCGGCCAGCATGGCGGCTGTGAACGGAGTGGCATAAACGGGCTTTTCAAAGCCCGGCCACAGGTCGAGCACAGCGCCGTAATGGTCTTCGTGGCTGTGGGTGAGGATCAAGGCGAGCACGTCATCAGCGCGCTCCTCGAGAAATTCAGGATTGGCCATGATCAGCTCGATCCCCGGCAGGTCGGGCCCGCCGAAGCTGACGCCGCAATCGACGACGATCCATTTGCGCGAGCGCTCGGGGCCGAAGCCGTAAGCACCCATATTCATGCCGATCTCGCCGACGCCGCCAAGCGGCACAAAGACGAGTTCATCCCTTTGGGTTTTAGCCATGGGTCAGTTTAGTCCTTTCGGGCGTGGCGCCGGTCGCAACTTTGGTTGCCGGTCGCCGCGCTATAGTTGTGGTCAGCTTCGGGCGCTGGCCGTTGCCCCAAAATGCACGTCGCCCGCCGTAATCGCGATGCGACTATCATCATTGGCGCGGACGATCAGTCGCCCCGCGTCATCGATTGTTTCAAAAATCCCGCGCACAATGGCGCCGTTCTGGTTCACCGCTACGGGTGCACCAATGCCTGCGGCGGATTCGCGCCAACGCTTGAGCACGTCGCTAATGCCACGGCCATCATCCCACAGACGGAAGGTTTCCACCCAGGCATCGCTGAGCGCCTCGAACACATCCTGCGCAGAGCGCGTGACGCCGAGTTCGGCCAGGCTGGTCGCCGGATAGGGCAAATCGGTCGGCGCCGCAACAATATTGACGCCGATGCCAATGGCAATTGCATGGCGGCCATCGCCAAGCTTGGTTGCTTCAAGGGCAATACCAACCAGCTTGGCGCCATCGGCCAGAACGTCATTGGGCCATTTCAGCGCCACGCGACTCCTGCCGTCGAGGCCGTCTGCGCCATCAAGGCCAACCTTAACGGTGCCGGCGGGCAGTACTCTGTCGAGGGCCACGCCGATAGCGACACCGGCCACAAAGCCCAATGTTGCGGCCAAAGCGGGGTCGGCGTCGGGGACAATCAACAGCGTCGCCGCCAGATTGCCCGGCGTGTGCACCCAAACCCTGCCCCGCCGACCGCGACCCGCCGTTTGCTCGGTGGCCACAAACCAGATGCCGCCGGCATCGCCCGCCGCGGCCGCAGCCACGGCCTCGGCGGTGGTCGAGCCGATCGAGTCAAACGCGCGCAACCGATACCCGGCCGCGCGCGCTTTTGAACCCAGTGCGAAATCCGCCACCTAGAACAGGCTTCCCGCGGCGGTATGCGCGGCATTTGCCAGTGGGCTACCGACCGTGAAGTAATAGGTGACGATAAGGAAACCGCTCACCGCCATGATGATGTTGAGCTCGGCCGGAACCGCCGCGAACTTGCGGACCGGTTCGTCGAAATACATCACTTTGACCACGCGCAGATAGTAGAAGGCACTGACGGCAGAGGCCAGCACGCCGATCACCGCCAGCACATAGAGCTGGGCATCGATAGCGGCCAGGAAGGCGTGCCACTTGGCAAAGAACCCGGCCAGCGGCGGCATGCCGATCAGCGAGAACATCAGGATGGCCATGATGGCGGCGACGAATGGCCTTGTCTGCGCGGCGCCCGCCAGATCGTCGATATTCTCGACATAGCCCTCTTCGCTACGCAGCGAGAGAATGCACGCAAACAGCCCCACGGTCATGGCGACATAGATCGCCATATAGATCGCCACACCCTCGACGCCCACCTGGGTGCCGGAGGAGAGACCCACCAAGGCAAAGCCGACATGGCCGATGGAGGAATAGGCGATGAGGCGCTTGATCGACTTCTGGCCGATGGCGGCGAAGGCTGCCAGCACCATGGAGGCGATCGAGAGGAAGATGACGATCTGCTGCCAGTCATGGGCGATCGGCGCGAACGTATCCATCACGAGGCGAACCATCAGCGTCATCGCCGCCACTTTGGGCGCCGTAGCGAAGAAGGCCGTTACCGGGGTCGGCGCACCTTCATAGACGTCGGGCGTCCACATATGGAACGGCACGGCCGAAATCTTGAAGGCGATACCGGCGAGCAGGAACACCACGCCGAACACCAGACCGATGGAGCGGCCCTCATTGGCGATGGCGATGACGATTTCCTGCAGATTGGTGTGGCCGGTGAAGCCATAGAGGAAGGAAGCACCATAGAGCAACATGCCGGAGGATAGGGCGCCGAGCACGAAATACTTCAAACCCGCTTCGGTCGCGCGGCTGTCGTCGCGCTTGATGGCTGCGAGCACATAGAGCGCCAGCGACTGCAATTCGAGGCCGACATAAAGGCTCATCAAATCGTTGGCCGAAACCATCATCATCATGCCGAGCGTCGCCAGCAGAACGAGGATGGCATATTCGAACTTGTGCGTGCCGTTCTCGACCGCATTGGGCAGCGAGAGCAGCAGCGCAAAGGCCGAACCGCCCAGCACCAGCACCTTCATGTAACGCGCGAAGCCATCGGCGATGAACACGCCGTTGAAGATCACGCCATCCACCGGCTGCAACATGACCAGCAGGGCCACGGCCGCAAGCAGCACGACCGCCAGATAGGAAATCAGCAGCGAGCGTTCTTTGTTGATGATCACACCAACCAGCAGCAGCACGATCGCGCCGATTGCCAGCAGCATTTCGGGATAGGCAGGAGCCAGGCTCGCGAAATCGATAACGTCAGAGTTCACGGGACTCTCCTAGTGGGCAGCAGGCTCGGCGGCCGGCTCTGCAGCGGTCGCCGGGTCGGCATGTTCGAGTGGCGCTTGCGCGTCGGCCAGCGAAACGGCGGGGTCGAGGCCGACCGCCGTAGCGTAATGAGTGACCAGGTTATCGACCGCGGCGGCTGTCGTATCGAGGATCGGCGAGGGGTAGAAGCCGAAGACGATGGTCAGCACGATCAGCGGATAGAGAATGATCTTTTCGCGCAGATTGAGATCGAGAATGGCCTTGAGGCTGTCCTTGGTCAGTGGGCCGAAAATCACCCGGCGATAGAGCCACAGAGCGTAGCAGGCCGAGAAGATCACGCCGAAAGCCGCGCCGAAGGCCACCCAGGTATTGACCTGGAACACGCCGATCATGGTTAGGAATTCGCCGACAAAGCCCGACGTGCCGGGCAGACCGACATTGGCCATGGTGAAGACCATGAAGGCGAAGGCGTAGCGCGGCATGCGTTCTACGAGGCCACCATAGGCTTCGATATCGCGAGTATGCATGCGGTCATAGATGACGCCGACGCAAAGGAAGAGCGCGCCGGACACGATGCCGTGCGAGATCATCTGGAACATCGCACCCTGGATGCCGAGCGCATTGCCGGCAAAGATACCCATGGTGACAAAGCCCATATGCGCCACCGATGAATAGGCAATCAGCTTCTTAATATCGGTCTGCACCAGGGCGACCAGCGAGGTCAGAATGATGGCGGCGACCGAAAGGAAGAAGACGATATTGGCGAACTGGGCCGAAGCGTCGGGGAACATGGGCAGGCTGAAGCGCAGGAAGCCGTAGCCGCCCAGCTTGAGCAGGATGGCGGCCAGGATCACCGAGCCGGCGGTCGGCGCCTGCACGTGGGCTTCGGGCAGCCAGCGATGGAACGGCCACATCGGCATTTTGACTGCCAGCGAGGCGAAGAACGCCCACCACAGCCAGGGCTGCATGCTCTTGGGGAATTCATGCGTGAGCAGCTTGGTGATGTCGGTCGTGCCGCCATTCCAATACATGGCCATGATGGCCAGCAGCATCAGCACCGAGCCGGTGAAGGTGTAGAAGAAGAACTTGTAGCTGGCCTGGATGCGGCGCGCGCCGCCCCAGATACCGATGATCAGGAACATCGGCAGCAGCGTGCCTTCGAAGAACACGTAGAACATGGCCAGATCGAGCGTGGTGAAGACGCCGATCATCAGGGTCTCGAGGATCAGGAATACGATCATGTATTCCTTGACCCGGGTGTCGATGGATTCCCAGCTGGCCAGGATCGCAAACGGCATCAGCAATGCGGTCAGTACCACGAACAGCACCGAAATGCCGTCGACGCCGACGCGATAGCCGATAGTGTCGCCGATCCAGGCATTGTTCACGACGAACTGGAAGCCCGGATTGGACGGATCGAACGTCTGCCACATGGCGAGCGAAAGCACGAACACGATGACCGTGACGCTCAGTGCGATCCAACGGATGGCACTCAGCGAGGTCTTGGGCGTGAGCAGCAGCACGATTGCGCCAACCAGCGGCAGCCAGGTCAGGATCGTCAGAATGGTGTTGTCGAAGGTCATCAGATCAGTCCCCCGGCCACGATGGCCCAGGTCAACAGCGCCGCAATGCCGATCAGCATGGCAAAGGCATAGTGGTAAACATAGCCGGACTGCAGCTTGGTGGCCCAGGAGGTCACATTCTGCACGCGACGGCCAAGGCCCTCGGTCAGCTTCTCATCGATCAGCCAATCATCGAACCCCTTCCAGACGGCACGGCCGATCCAGAGTGCGGGCCTGACGAAAATCCGGTCGTAGAGCTCGTCGAAATACCACTTGTTGAGCAGGAACCGGTAGAGAGCCGGGTTCTGCGCAGCGAGGCGCTTAGGCGTCTCGGGCGAGCGGATATACATGTACCAGGCGGCGACGAAGCCGAGGATCATCGCAACCGTGGCACTCCACTTGACCCAGAGCGGGACATGGTGAGCGGCTTCGATGATCTCGTGATCGACCACGAGCGAGCCGGCGAAGAAGTGTTCGATATGCTCCACATCGTGGAAGAACATGCCGTAGAACACTGCACCGGCAACCACTGCGCCGAAGGCCAGCACATAGAGTGGCACCATCATCACATTGGGCGCTTCATGAGCATGGTCATAGGCCGAGCCATGGCCGTGATCGTCATGGGCCGCGTGATCGTCGGCCAGCGGTTCATCGTGGCTGTCTCCATCACGGGCATCCACGTGATGACCATGGGCATGCCCTGCGTCGCGCGGCGAGCCGTGGAACGTCAGGTGGATCAGGCGCCAGGAATAGAAGCTGGTGAACAGAGCCGCGATGACCAGCAGCCAGAAGGCGAACATGCCGCTATTGCCGCCGACCGCATAGGCCGCTTCGATGATCGAATCTTTGGAGAAGAAGCCGGCAAAGCCCAGCCATTCCGTGCCCGGAATGCCGACGCCCGTGAGCGCCAAAGTGCCGACGATCATCATGCGGTAGGTCCACGGAATCTTCTTGCGCAGACCGCCCATGTTCCGCATGTCCTGCTCATGGTGCATGGCATGGATAACAGCGCCGGCTCCCAGGAACAGCAATGCCTTGAAGAAGGCGTGGGTGAAGAGGTGGAAGACACCGGCCGAATAAGCCCCTGCCCCAAGCGCCACGAACATGTAGCCGAGCTGCGAACAGGTCGAATAAGCGATGACGCGCTTGATGTCGTTTTGCACCAGGCCCACCGTCGCCGCGAAGAAGGCGGTGATGGCACCGATGACCAGCACGACTGTCATTGCAGTCGGCGAGGTCTCGAACAGCGGCGAGAAGCGCGCGACCATGAACACGCCGGCGGTCACCATGGTAGCGGCATGGATCAGTGCCGACACCGGGGTCGGGCCTTCCATGGCGTCCGGCAGCCAGGTGTGCAGCAGGAACTGGGCCGACTTGCCCATGGCACCCATGAACAGCAGCAGGCAGATCACCGTCATGGCGTGGAGGTCCCACGACAGGAAGCGGATCGTGGCAGTGGACGCCTCGGGCACGGCATGGAAAGCGCCGTCGAAATCGATGTGGCCCAGCACCATGAAGGCGCCGAAAATGCCCAGGGCAAAGCCGAAGTCGCCCACGCGGTTGACCACGAAGGCCTTCATCGCGGCCGCATTGGCCGAGGGCCGTGTGTACCAGAAGCCGATCAGCAGGTACGACGCCAGACCCACGCCTTCCCAGCCGAAGAACATCTGCAGGAAGTTGTCGGCGGTCACCAACATCAGCATGGCGAAGGTGAAGAGCGAGAGATAGGCGAAGAACCGGTTGCGGTGCGGATCGTCGGCCATGTAGCCGATGGAATAGACGTGCACCAGGCTCGAAACCGTGTTGACCACGACCAGCATGATGGCGGTGAGCGTATCGACGCGCAGCGTCCAACGCAGGTCCATGTCGCCGACCTGGATCCAGCGCATGATCTCGACCTTGAGAACGGCCGTATGGCCGTCCGTCACAGCGCCAGCCAACCCGCCGCCAAAGGCGACTGGCAGGAAAACGATCCAGGACAGGACGGCGGCAACCAGCAGGAGCCCCGTGGTGATATACTCACTGGGCCGGTGCCCGATGGTGCGCCCCAGCAGCCCGGCGATCAACGCGCCGATAAGGGGCAGGAAAACAATCGCTTGAATCATAGCGGAGGTTCTTAGCCCTTCATCATGTTGATGTCTTCAACCGCGATGGAGCCGCGGTTGCGATAGAAAATAACCAGGATCGCGAGGCCGATGGCGGCCTCGGCGGCAGCCACGGTGAGGATCAGCAGCGCGAACACCTGCCCCTGCAAGTCGTTGAGCTGCGCGCTGAAAGCGACGAAGTTCAAGTTGACGGCAAGCAGGATCAATTCCACCGACATCAGAATGACGATGACGTTCTTGCGGTTGAGAAAAATGCCGAACACGCCGAGCGTGAACAGAATTGCTGCTACGGTCAGGTAGTGACCGAGCCCGATACCCAAGCCCATATCTGCCTCCTACAGCCCTTGACCGCTTTTGACTTTGACGACCTTGACGGCCTCCGATGGCTTGCGCCCAACTTGCTCGAGCGGGTTCTGCCGCTTGACGTTGGGCTTGTGGCGCAGGGTCAGGACAATCGCCCCGATCATGGCCACGAGCAGCACGGCGCCGGCACCCTGGAACAGGAAGACATAGCGCGTGTAGAGCACTTGCCCCAGTGCCCGGATATTGTCCATGCTGCCATCAATCGGCAGCGCCGCAGCACCCGCAATTTCGGGGGAAACCACGAAGCTGCCGGCAACCAGCAGCAGCTCAAGCAGCAGCACAGCGCCGACCAGCACGCCAATGGGCGCATATTGCAGGAAGCCCTGCCGCATCTCGGCGAAGTCCACGTCGAGCATCATGACGACGAAGAGGAACAGCACGGCAACCGCGCCGACATAGACCACGATCAGGATCAGCGCCAGGAACTCGGCCCCGGCCAGCATGAACAGGCCTGCAGCATTGAAGAAGGTCAGGATCAGGAACAGCACGGCATGCACGGGATTGCGCGCCGAGATGACCATCACCGCCGAAGCGATGGCGATGGCCGAGAACACATAGAAGAAGAACAGTGGAAGGGTCATGCTCTTCTCTCTTATCGGTAGGGCGCGTCGGCAGCGAGATTGGCAGCGATTTCACGCTCCCAACGGTCGCCATTGGCCAAGAGCTTTTCCTTGGAGAAGTAAAGCTCTTCACGCGTCTCGGTCGCAAATTCGAAATTGGGGCCTTCCACGATCGCGTCGACCGGGCAGGCTTCCTGGCAGAAGCCGCAATAGATGCACTTCACCATGTCGATGTCGTAGCGCACCGTGCGGCGCGTGCCGTCATTCTGGCGCGGGCCGGCTTCGATGGTGATGGCCTGGGCCGGGCAGATGGCCTCACAGAGCTTACAGGCAATGCAGCGCTCTTCGCCATTGGGATAGCGGCGCAAAGCATGCTCGCCCCGGAAGCGCGGGCTGATATGGCCCTTTTCGAAGGGGTAGTTGATGGTCGGCTTGGGCGCAAAGAAGTAGCGCATGCCGAGGAAGAACCCCGACACCAGCTCGGTGAGGAGCAGCGTGTTAAAGACTTGGGCGACACGCATCAGGCGACCCCTCCATGCCAGCCCCAGCCGGTCAGCTGGAGCACGAAAGCGACGATGACGACCATGATCAGCGACAGCGGCAAGAACAGCTTCCAGCCAATGCGCATGAGTTGATCGTAGCGGTAGCGCGGCACGATGGACTTGGCCATGGCGAACATGAAGAACACCGCGCTGAGCTTGAGAACGAACCAGATGACGCCCGGAATCCAGGTGAAGGGCGGCAGATCGATCGGCGATGTCCAGCCACCCAGGAACAGGACCGTGGTGAGCGCGCACATCAGCAGGATGGAGATGTACTCGCCCAGCATGAACAGCATGTAGGGGGTAGCCGAATATTCGGTCATGAAACCGGCGACCAGCTCGGACTCGGCTTCAGGAAGATCGAATGGCGGGCGGTTCGTTTCGGCCAGGGCCGAAATGTAGAACACGATGAACATCGGAAAGAGCGGCAGCCAGAACCAGTTCAGGAACGTCAACTGCGGCAGGCCGATCATATGGGCCAGGCCCATTTCGTACTGCGCACGCACGATATCGCTGAGATTGAGCGAACCGACGCAGAGCAGCACGGTGATGATCACGAGGCCGATGGAGACCTCATAGCTGACCATCTGCGCGGCCGAGCGGAGCGAACCGAGGAACGGATATTTCGAGTTCGAAGCCCAGCCGCCGATGATGACGCCGTAAACACCCAGCGAGGAAATCGCGAAGATATAGAGCACGCCAAGGTTGATATTGGCGATGGCCAGCCCCTCGCCCACCGGCACCACAGCCCAGGCGGCAAGCGCCAGGGTCGCGGTCAATAGCGGGGCGAAGAGGAACAGGAACTTGTCCGCGCCAGCCGGAATGATCGCTTCTTTGAGAGCGAATTTCAGCAGGTCGGCAAAGCTCTGCAGCAGGCCGAACGGGCCGACCACGTTGGGGCCGCGGCGGATCTGGACGGCAGCCCATATCTTCCGGTCAGCCAGCAGGATGAAGGCGGTGAAAACCAGCAGGCAGACCAGCAGCAGCAGCGTCTTGTAGACGAGGCCGACTTGCACGCCCCATCCCAGGATCGGGATGCCCAGCAGATAGTCGAGAGCGGTGGTAATAAAGTCCATTATGCTCCCCTACTCCGCTGCCTGGCGCAGGCCAGCGGCCAATGCGGCGGATTCGCCCATGACGGCGGATGCGCGGGCGATCGGATTGCTGAGATAGAAATCCGCCACCGGCGACACGAAAGCGGCCTTCTTGCCCTTGGGCGAAGTCTTGGCGAGCTTGGCGATATCGGCCGGCTTGCCTTCGGCAATGGCATCGATACGGGCCAGATGTGGGAATTCCGCATACATGGCGGCCCGCAGCTGTGCCAGCGAATTGAAGGCCAGCGGCTGGCCGGCCACGGCCGACAGGGCGCGGATGATGGCCCAGTCTTCCTTGGCTTCGCCCGGGGGGAACACGGCGCGGTTGGTCACCTGCACGCGGCCCTCGGTGTTGACATAGGTGGCGCTCTTTTCGGTGTAGGCGGCGCCCGGCAGGATGACGTCGGCACGATGCGCGCCATTGTCGCCATGGGTGCCGATATAGACGACAAGCGTGTCGCCGAGTTGGGACATGTCGACTTCGTCGGCCCCAACCAGGAACAGCACATCGACGCCACCGGCCAGCATTGCGGCAGTATCGGCAGCGCCCTTGGCCGGCACGAAGCCGACATCGAGCGCACCGACGCGGCTGGCGGCGTTGTGCAACACGGCAAAACCGTTCCAGCCGGCTTCGATTTCGGTGTTCGACGTCGCCAGCTTGGCGGCAGCAGCCAGCACGTCCGCAGTCGCGGCGCCTTCGCCCACGATCACCAGCGGCTTCTTGGCCTTGGCCCAGAGCTCGGCAAAGCTGCCCTTGCCGGCGGCAAGATCAGCCAGCGAATCCGAGCCATTGCCCAAATGCTGCACTGTGTAAGTCAGATCGGCATTCTCACCGATCAGGCCGATCGGCAGGCCGGTCGCGCGCCACACCTTGCGGATGCGGGCATTGAGCACAGCAGCTTCGCGGCGCGGATTGGTGCCGATCAGCAGGATGGCGTCAGCCTGTTCGATCCCGGCAATGGTCGGGTTGAAAATGTAGGAGGCGCGGCCATTGGTCGGCGACAGGGCCGAACCGGCAGGACGTGCATCCACATTGCCCGAGCCGAGCGAAGCCAGCAGCGCCTTGAGCGCATAGAGCTCTTCGGCACCGACCAGATCACCGGCGATAGCGCCGATGCGGGCGCCGGGCTTCTTGAGGGCCTTGGCGACGGTCTGGAATGCATCATCCCAGGTGGTAGCGCCGAGCTTCTTGTTCCGCCGCACATAGGGGCGGTCGAGCCGCTGGCTCTTGAGGCCATCCCAGATGAAGCGGGTCTTGTCGGAAATCCACTCTTCGTTGATCGCCTCGTTGATACGCGGCAGCACGCGCATGACTTCGCGGCCACGGCTATCGACACGAATGGCCGAGCCAACGGCATCCATCACGTCGACGGATTCGGTCTTGGTCAGCTCCCATGGGCGGGCATTGAAGGCATAGGGCTTGGAGGTCAACGCGCCCACCGGGCACAGATCGATCACATTGCCCTGCAACTCGCTGGTCAGCGCCTTTTCGAGATAGGTGGTGATCTCGGCGTCTTCGCCGCGACCCAGCAGACCCATCTCGGCAATGCCGGCGACTTCAGTGGTGAAGCGGACGCAGCGCGTGCAGTGGATGCAACGGTTCATCGAGGTCTTGACCAGCGGGCCAATATACTTGTCCTCGACGGCGCGCTTGTTCTCGGCAAAGCGGTTCTTGTCCACGCCATAGGCCATGGCCTGGTCCTGCAGATCGCATTCGCCGCCCTGATCGCAGATCGGGCAATCGAGCGGATGGTTGATCAGCAGGAATTCCATCACGCCTTCGCGGGCCTTTTTGACCATTGGCGTATTGGTGAACATTTCAGGCGGCTCGCCATTGGGGCCGGGCCGCAAATCCTTGACCGACATGGCGCAGCTCGCCTGTGGCTTGGGCGGACCGCCCTTCACCTCGACCAGGCACATGCGGCAATTGCCGGCGACAGACAGGCGCTCATGATAGCAGAAGCGCGGAATTTCCGCGCCTGCGGCCTCGGCCGCCTGCATCAGCGTGTAATAATCCGGAACTTCGACGAGTTGGCCGTCAACCTTGATATTTGCCATCAGCCTTACTCCGCCGCAATCGACGGCACGGCGCCATCGGAGGTGGACGAATATGTGTACTGGTCGATCCGCGCCTCAATGACGTGGCGGAAATTGCGGATCAGGCCCTGGATCGGCCACGCAGCAGCGTCGCCGAGTGCGCAGATGGTGTGGCCTTCGATCTGCTTGGTGACTTCGAACAGCATGTCGATTTCGCGCTTCTGGGCGCGGCCTTCGACCATGCGCTCCATCACGCGCATCATCCAGCCCGTGCCTTCGCGGCACGGCGTGCACTGGCCGCAGCTTTCGTGCTTGTAGAAGGCCGAAAGGCGCCAGATTGCCTTGATGATATCGGTGGACTTGTCCATCACGATGATGGCCGCCGTGCCCATCGACGAGCCGACCTCGCGCAATCCGTCGAAATCGACGATGGCGTTCTGGATCTTCTCGCCGGTGACGCAGGGCACCGAGGCACCGCCGGGGATCACCGCCAGCAGATTGTCCCAGCCGCCGCGCACGCCGCCGCAATGCTTTTCGATAATGTCCTTGAAGCTTTCGCCCATGGCTTCTTCGAAGGTCGCCGGGCGGTTCACATGGCCCGAAACGCACATCAGCTTGGTGCCGGTATTGTTGGCGCGGCCGATCGAAGCAAACCAGGCGCCCGAACGGCGCAGGATCTCCGGCACAACAGCGATAGACTCGACATTGTTCACAGTGGTCGGGTTGCCATAGACGCCCATGCCGGCTGGGAATGGCGGCTTGAGACGCGGCTGGCCCTTCTTGCCTTCCAGCGATTCCATCAGCGCGGTTTCTTCGCCGCAGATATAAGCGCCAGCGCCGTGATGGACGATGATGTCCAGATCCCAGCCGTGGATATTGTCCTTGCCGATCAGGCGAGCTTCATAGGCCTCCTCGACGGCGCGTTCTAGGTGTTGGCGTTCACGGATGAATTCGCCGCGCACATAGATAAACGCCAGATGCGCATCCATGGCGCGGGCAGCCAGCAAGCACCCTTCGACCAGGTGGTGCGGATCGTGACGCAGAATTTCGCGGTCCTTGCAGGTGCCGGGCTCGGATTCGTCGGCATTGACCAGCAGGTAATGCGGGCGGCCGTCATTGACCTTGGGCATGAAGGTCCATTTGAGCGCAGTGGGGAACCCTGCCCCGCCACGGCCACGCAGGCCCGATGCCTTGACCTCATTGGTAATCCAGTCGCGCCCGGAGTCGATAAATTCCTTGGTGCCGACCCAGGCGCCGCGAGACCGCGCGCCTTCAAGGCCCCAGTGGCCCTGGCCATAGAGATTGGTAAAAATGCGATCCTTGTCAGCGAGCATGATCAGCCGTTCCGCTTCCGCAAGTATGAAAACCAGGCAGCCACTCCGATGGCCGCGCCAATGGCGCCCAGCAAAGCCGGCGGGGCACCTGGAATAAGATAAGCAACAAGGCCCTGGGCAATGATCATGGCAATAACCACAAAGCCCACGCCCATGGCGTAGTCCTTGCCGGTCAATTTACCAAATTCGATCTTGCCCTCAGCCATCTAGCGCGGGTCCTTCCCAAATACCTTGCGGTATTCTTCGATCCCGCCCTTGGCGAGTGCCTCGGCCTGTTGCAGCCAGTTATCGCGCGCAACGCGACCCTTGAAGCTCAGCGAGTCCTCAACCTTGGCAATATCCTCGGCCGAGAGCTTTGCAACCTGGCTCCATTGGGTGATGCCCAAAGCGTTGAGACGACCCTCCAGCACGGGGCCAACGCCCGAAATCAGCTTGAGGTCATCCGGCGCGCCATCCGGGGCCTTGAACAGCGGCGTTGCACCACCCTTTTCTGCCACGGGATTGACTTCGGCAGGATTGGCCTTGGGCGCCTTGATAGCACGGGTTTTTGCGGTGCCGGCCGGCGTCGCACCATGCGCGGGCGCGGCATTGGTGGCCTTGCCTGGAGCTCTGCCCCCGTCGACCTTGGCGGCATCGGATTCGGCGCCGACTGCGGTTTCCCGCATCGCCTTGTTGGGCTTGCCATTCGCCTTGGCCGCAATATCGGCCGCCTTGCGCTCGCCTTCGGCCTTGGCCTCGGAAACCTTGGCTGGCTTGGGCGTTCCCTTGATCGCCGGAGCGGATTCAGCGGTCACGTCCTTGGGCTTGGCCGCCGTGGTCGGCGCGGGGGCGGACGGCGCCGCTGCGGGAGCCGCAGCTTCTACTGGCGGCGGCGGTGGCATGAACTTCTCGCGCTTGGCGCCCGGCTTTTCCAGCAGCGTAGTGCGGCCGCCTTCGGCAGCCGAATTGAGCCGCTCGATCTGCGAGCCTGCCTTGATCGTATCGCCCTTGCCGGCCTGGAAAGCGTCGATGATTTCTTCGAGCCGTTCGGACGTCAGGTCTTCATAAGTGTCGTGAAAAATCGCCACCATGGGTGCGTTAACGCAAGCGCCGGCGCATTCGACTTCTTCCCAGCTCAGCGTGCCATCTTCGTTGAGATGGTGCGGATCGTGGTGGATCTTGCTCTTGCAGACCTCGATCAGCCCCTCGGCGCCACGCAGCATGCACGGCGTCGTGCCGCAAACCTGAATATGCGCCCTGCTGCCGACCGGCTGCAGCTGGAACTGGGTATAGAACGTGGCCACTTCGAGCACGCGGATATAGGCCATGCCCAGCATGTCGGCGATCGTTTCGATCGTCGCGCGGCTGACCCAGCCATCCTGATCCTGCGCCCGCATAAGCAGCGGAATAACAGCAGATTGCTGACGGCCGGCCGGGTAAAGCCCGATCTTCCATTCCGCCCATTTGGCGTTGTCAGCAGTAAAGGCGAACGCGGCCGGTTGAACCGACTCGTCCGCAAGGCGACGCGCAACCATCAGCGATCAACCTCTCCGAACACGATATCAAGCGAGCCAAGGATGGCCGAGACGTCAGCCAGCATGTGACCGCGACACAGGAAATCCATGGCCGACAAATGCGCAAAACCCGGCGCACGGATCTTGCAGCGGTAAGGCTTGTTGGAGCCGTCGCTGACCAGATAAACGCCGAACTCGCCCTTGGGCGCTTCGACGGCGGCGTAAACCTCGCCGGCCGGCACCTTGTAGCCTTCGGTATAGAGCTTGAAGTGATGGATCAGCGCTTCCATCGACTTCTTCATCTCGCCACGGCTGGGCGGCACGACCTTGCCATCGAGCGAGGACACCGGGCCCTTGCCGTCGGCGGCGTTCAGCTTGGCCACGCATTGTTTCATGATGCTGGTGGACTGGCGCATCTCTTCCATGCGGATGAGATAGCGATCGTAGCAGTCGCCATTCTTGCCGACCGGGATGTCGAAATCCATTTCGGCATAGCATTCGTAAGGCTGGTTCTTGCGCAGATCCCAGGCAGCGCCCGAACCGCGCACCATCACGCCCGAAAAGCCCATATTCCACGCGTCATCGAGATCGACCACGCCGATATCGACATTGCGCTGCTTGAAGATGCGGTTATTGGTCAGAAGGCTATCGATATCGGCAAGGGCCTTGGGGAAGGTCTCGCAGAAGGTTTCGATATCGTCGATCAGCGCCTGTGGCAGGTCCTGATGGACCCCACCAGGGCGGAAATAGGCGGCATGCATGCGGGCGCCCGAGGCGCGCTCATAGAACACCATGAGCTTTTCGCGCTGCTCGAAGCCCCAGAGCGGCGGCGTCAATGCGCCAACGTCCATGGCCTGGGTCGTCACGTTCATCAGGTGGGCCAAAAGGCGCCCGATTTCCGAATAGAGCACGCGGATCAGCTGGCCGCGGCGTGGCACTTCAAGACCCAGCAGCTTTTCGACGGC
The DNA here is from genome assembly GCF_044987315.1 of Devosia sp. ZW T5_3. Taxonomy (NCBI): domain Bacteria; kingdom Pseudomonadati; phylum Pseudomonadota; class Alphaproteobacteria; order Hyphomicrobiales; family Devosiaceae; genus Devosia; species Devosia sp. ZW T5_3. Next base: position 187,294 of record NZ_JBJDRE010000002.1, on the reverse strand, counting down.
CAGGGCGAAAGCATGCTCCTGGTTCATCGGCGCCACATAGTCGAGGCGGTCGAAATAGGGCACGGCCTGCAGATAGGTCTTCTGCTCGATCAGCTTTTCGGTGCCGCGATGCAGCAGGCCGATATGGGGATCGACACGTTCAACGATTTCGCCGTCCAGCTCCAAAATCAGGCGTAGGACGCCGTGAGCGGAAGGGTGAACCGGCCCAAAGTTGATGGTGAAATTGCGGACTTCGGCTTCAACGGTCATTGCTTGGCCTTCTCGTCACCAGGCAGCACATAGTCAGTACCCTCCCAAGGCGACAGATAGTCAAAGGTGCGGAATTCCTGCATCAGCTTGACCGGCTCATAGACGACCCGCTTGCGCTCTTCGTCATATTTAACCTGAACGAAGCCGGTAACCGGGAAGTCCTTGCGCAGCGGATGCCCATCGAACCCATAATCGGTCAGGATGCGGCGCAGGTCATTGTGACCGGAGAACAGCACGCCATAGAGATCGTAGGTCTCGCGCTCGAACCAGTCGGCGCCACGGAACACGCCGGTAATGCTGGGTACCGGCATCGTGTCGTCGGTCGTCAGCTTGATGCGGATGCGCTGATTCAGATGCGGGCTCATGAAGTGGTAGACCACGTCAAACCGCTCATCGCGTTCCGGGTAGTCGACCGCCGTCACGTCGGTGAAGCTAATGAACCGGCACTTCGCGTCGTTGCGCAGGAAAGTGGCAACGGCCACAATTGCGTCGCGCTCAATGGTCAGTGTCAGCTCGCTATAGCTGATTTCGTTGGCAAGAATCACACCGCCCAAAGCGCCGGCAATGTGCTCGCCCAGCGCGGTCAGCGGATCAACCTGGATAACCTCATCCATGAAATGGGGTCCTAACGTTCGATGGTGCCGGTGCGCCGAATCTTCTTTTGCAGCAAGAGGATGCCGTAAAGAAGCGCTTCAGCGGTCGGGGGGCAGCCGGGGACATAGACGTCCACCGGCAGCACGCGATCGCAGCCGCGCACAACCGAATAGGAATAGTGATAATAACCGCCGCCATTGGCACAGCTGCCCATGGAGATGACATAGCGCGGCTCTGGCATCTGGTCGTAGACCTTGCGCAGAGCCGGAGCCATTTTATTGGTCAGTGTGCCGGCAACGATCAGCACATCGGACTGGCGCGGAGAGGCGCGCGGGGCGGTGCCGAAACGCTCGATATCGTAGCGGGGCATCGACATCTGCATCATCTCGACGGCGCAGCAGGCCAGCCCCGTTTGCATCCACATCAGCGAGCCCGTGCGGGCCCAATTGACCAGTTGCGATACGGTGGAAACCAGGAAGCCCTTGTCCGCCAATTCGTCCGTCACGTCAGTGAAGAACGGGTCATTGGCGCCTGCAGGCTTATTGGTGCGCGGGTCGATGAGCCCCGTGGGACGCGGCGCGACCAGCGTAGCGTTCTGTTCGCTCAATCCCATTCGAGAGCCCCTTTCCGCCATTCATAAATGAACCCGACGGTCAGAACGCCGAGGAAGATCATCATCGACCAGAAGCCGAACCAGCCGACATCCCGGAAGGCCACGGCCCAGGGGAAGAGGAAAGCCACTTCGAGATCGAAGATGATGAAGAGAATCGAGACCAGATAAAAACGGACGTCGAACTTCATGCGCGCATCGTCGAAGGCTTCAAAGCCGGCTTCGAAGGCGGAGACCTTTTCGGGGTCTGGGCGCTTCACGGCAACAATGAAGGGCGCCACCAGCAGAGACAGTCCGATAAGACCGGCAATGCCGATGAAAATGACAATGGGCAGATAGTCGCTGAGCAAATCAGTCATGCGGCAGCCTAACACTCAAGACCGACAGGAGAAGCCGGGAAACGCGAGAGTTCTGCAAGCAATTGGGGCAAGCGAACCAACGCGGAAGTTGATGGCTTGGGATTAGACCTTTGGCTAGCGCGTTTCAAGGGAAAGAAAATATGAGAAGAATAATCATATATCGATAGGGCGTGAGAGCGCCAATTTGCCGTGCTGGCAGGCATTTCGGCGGCAAACATTTGCGTGAAAATGGGTAGTCACGGCATACGCACTTGATGCGCTGATGCTAACGGACTGTGCACGCTGACGGTCCTGATAACGCGCTTCGCGTGCACCTTGAGACAACCGAATCACGAAGCCAAACGCAAAACGGCGAACCACACGAAGTGGTTCGCCGAATTGGGCTTACAAGATTTAGTCGACGGGGCGCGAACGCCCCGTCAGGTATAAATCTTAGAAGTGGTAGGAAACGCCGACGGTTGCCTTGGCAGCGTCGAAGAAGTCGTTGCCAACGGCGTCGTCGAAGTAGCCGTAACCAACGACCTGGCCACGAACGGTGACCGAATCGGTAACAGCCAGTTCAACACCGGCACCGAGCTGGTACACGCCCTGGTTGTCATCAATGCCAACGCCGCGACCGTCGATGTTCTCAACGCCGGCACCAACCAGCGCATAAACCAGAACCGAGTCAGTCACGATGGCGCCAACGCGACCATTGATGAAGAACTCAGCCGAGTCGATGTCGTCGTTCCAGACGTATTCTGCAGTGCCTTCGAGGCCCAGCAGGATCGGATCAGCAACGATGAAGTTCACGCCGACGTGGGCACCGAGGATACCATAGGTATCGCCGTCCCAGAATTCGCCGCCGCCCTGGACACCAGCGTAGAGGCCATCCCAAGAGAAACCGGCTGCTTCATAGATCGGAGCAGGCGTGGTCGGGATGATGAGGTCGGCGGCCTGAGCACCACCAACGAGCAGCGCGGCAGCAGCCACACCGAGAGAAAGCGAACGTACAAACATATCTTGCACTCCCATAGAGTTAACCGTAGTCGACCGATAAATGCCCCACGAGAGGGCCGCTGACAAGCCTTACCAAGGGCAAATTTGGGGGCTCGGATAAGATTCAATGACCATTTGGGGGCTTGTGTTGCATCAATACCGCGCAATTGGTTCAATTTGACACAAATACGGCTTGATTGGCACTTGCTCGTGGCCACCAGACGGCAGAATCAGGGCACAGCGCCGGTCCAAAGCCTTGCCCAAAAACGAAATAGCCCCACCATAGGCAGGGCTATTGGGCCGCTTGTCAAGAATCAGAAGTGATAGTTCGCGCCAACGGTAAACTGGTTCTTGGCGTTATCACCCGATAGCGGGAAGCTGCGCAGATATTGCGCCTCGACCGAGACATTGCCGGTGATCGCCATTTCGACGCCGGCGCCGAACAGCATGTCGTCTTCCTCAGGGGCGCCAAGGTCGAGCCCATAGCCACCCGCAGCATAAACGGCGACATCATCGGTGACGGCCAGGCCGGCGCGGCCCAGGATCTGGCCATAGCTGGTTTCCCCGGCCCCGTCATTGCCTGCAAGGCCTTGCACGGCCACTTCGGCACCCAATAGGTAATAGTCGAATTGCGCGTTGACGCCGGCCTGGACGCCCAGGCCGTATTGCGTGCCGCTGTCCTCGCCATTCTGCGCGACGCCATAGACGCCTGCATAAAAGCCGCTCCAGTCGAAACCAGCAGGCTCGGCAACGGGCATTTCAACGGGTGTAGAGGTGGGAACGGTGATCATGTCGGCCGCAGCAGCAGCCCCTGTCGAAAGGGTGGCGGTCAGCGCGGCGATAGCGAATGCCTTGAACAGTTTCATCGCTGTTCTCCCCTGCTATTGAGACCGTCTATGACAGGAACCCGCGATTTGCCTGCTTGGTTCCGTAGCGGCCCGACCACTTACTCCTACGCCGGCTTACTGGCAGAATGGCGCCCCTCGCGGGGCCAAAAAATGGCACTGCCAGCAGTTTGCATGTGACTCAGGGCCGGGCCGCGCGCCCTGCCCTTCTCTTTATAACGTGCCGACGAGCACCGGCTGGTCACGATATTCATCGGGGAACAGCGCCTTGAGCGCCCCGATCTTGGGCAGGTCATTGGCCACGATATAGGGCCAGGTCGGGTTCAGCGTCAGGAAATCCTGGTGATATTGCTCGGCCGGATAGAATGCCTTGAACGGCTCGATGGTGGTGACGATCGGCCCTTCGAACAGCCCGGCCTTATCGAGTTCTGCAATGTAGGTTCGGGCTAGCTCCGCCTGGGCATCGTTGACGGGAAAGATCGTCGAGCGATACTGCGTGCCGTGATCAGGGCCCTGATAATTGAGCTGGGTCGGGTTATGCGCGACTGAAAAATAGATCTGCAGCAATTGGCCATAGCTGACCACGGCGGGATCATAGGTCACCTCAACGGTTTCGGCATGCCCGGTGGTGCCGCTGCCGGTCTGCTCGTAAGTGGCGGTCTCCGCTGCACCGCCCGAATAGCCCGAAACGGCATTGGTGACGCCGACCACGTGCTGGAACACGCCTTGCACGCCCCAGAAGCAGCCACCGGCGAATACCGCCGTTGCTGTTGGCCCGGATTCGGCGATGTCACTGGAGGGTGCCGGAATGACGACCGGTTTCTCTTCGGCCCGCGCTCCTGCCTGCCAGGCGCCAAGCAATAGGACCGGCACAAAAAGCAACGCCGCCAGAGCAGCGCGGGTCAGCGGAGCAGTCAAGGGGATGGCGGACGATCGAACCATGGGACGGACCTCTGCGAGCTGATGTGCGCGGCTACGCTTTATATATATGGGCTAAAGCGCGCGGCGGGGCAGCAGCATCACGTCGAAATGAAGCGGGACGTGGCGGCACAAACCGCCACATCCCTGCCCGCTATTTGAGGCCGTTGAAGAAGGCCGTGACCTCGGCCGCCCAGACCTGCGGCACTTCCAGCGCGGCGAAGTGGCCGCCGCTATCGAGTTCCGTCCAGCGGGTGATGGTATTGCCATCTTCGCTGAAGCGGCGAACGGCCACTTCGTCGCGGGCGAAAACGGCCACCCCGGTGGGAACACCCGAATTCGGTTTGGGCGACCATGCCTCTGGGTCATGGGCGTTTTCGTAGTAGAGACGGATCGAGGACGCTGCCGTGCCGGTGAACCAATAGACCAGCAGATTGGTCAGGAACTTGTCTTTGTCCACGGCATCGGGGCTATCCCCGAAGCCGGTAAACATATCGGCCAGCCAGGCAATGAGGCCCGCAGGCGAGTCGGCGATGCCATAGGCCACGGTCTGGGGACGGCTGGACTGCAGGGCGTTGAAGCCAAAGCGCTCGGCCATGAACTGTTGCAGGCGCTGCAGCCGGGTCTTTTCGGCATCGCTGAAGCTGGCAATATCGCTGGGCTCGATCGGGCCCATGGGAATGAAGCCCATGGTGGCGGCGTTGACATGCACGCCGATGACCCGATCGGGTGCGGCACGGGCAATGGCCGGCGCAATCACGGCCCCGGCGTCGCCGCCCTGAACGCCGAAACGCTGATAACCAATGCGCGACATCAATTCGAGCAGGGCATTGGCAATGCGGCCGTCGTTCCAGCCGGCCTCGCGCGTCGGACCGGAAAAGCCGAAACCAGGCAGCGAGGGAATGACCAGATCAAAGCCGGCGGCGGTCAGCGGCGCGATGGCGCCGAGAAATTCGACGAACGAACCCGGCCAGCCATGCAGCAACAGCAGCGGAATTGCATTCTGGGTGCCGGCCTTGATGTGCAGGAAATGAATGGTCTGGCCATCGATCTCGGTGGTGAATTGCGGATGCTGGTTGATAGCGGCTTCCTGGGCGCGCCAGTCGAAGCCGTTTTGTAGGCGATCAATCATGCCGGCGACGAAGTCGGTCGTGGGGCCATAGCTCCAGCCGGCGCCGGGCACTTCATTAGCGAGGATCGTATTGGCCAGGCGCTGGCGCAGATCGGCCAGTTTGGCTTCGGGGATGGCAATCTTGAACGGGGTAATGTCGGTCATTTGCTGCGTCCTTGCTGGTGTTGAAAGTGCATCCTTTCTAGCCAGCGGGGCGATTGCAGGATTGAAGATTTCCGACAAGTTTCAATCGTGGGCGAGCCGACTGGGCGTCACCCCCATGATGGCCTTGAGCGAGCGGATCATGTGCGGCTGATCGGCATAGCCCAACGCGAAAGCCACATCGGCCGCCGGCCTGCCCTGCTGCAACAGGGCCAGTGCCTTCTGGGCGCGCTCGACCTGGGTGAAGGCCTTGTAGGTGAGCCCGGTGGTCTTGAGGAAGTGCCGCTGCATGGTGCGCTCGGACATGGCCATGGGATGACCCGAGACGACGGAGGCAACGAGGCTGTTATCCTCGACGTGGCTGTGGCGCGTCAGCTTGTGGACGAAACCGTCGACCGTATCGAAAGTCGGGATTTCGAGCACGTCCGTGCCAAGCCAGAACCGGTCCCGGCCAATGGTCTCGAGCACAGTGCCCTTATCGCGCATCTGCTCGCCGGGCATCAGCGACATATAGCTGCTGGCCTTGAAGGCAATGGAAAGGATCTCGTCGCCAGCAGTGTAGTGGTGGGTTACGGCTGATGTCGTCAGGCCGGTGCGCAACACGATGGTGCTGTCTGCGGATTTGAGAATGGCAAAATCCCAGCATCCGTCCGGGCGCATCAGCATGCTGCCGTCTTCGGTGAACCGTGTATGGGTCACCGATTGTACAATCGGCGACGACCAGCCGTCCAATCTCGTGACCTTGTTCATGCCACCCGCCCGATTTCGCTGGGCCAGTCTGCCAGATTTGTGAACCGGCGGAAATAGCGGGGCGCTACGACCCCAGCGCTGCCTCCAGCAACAGGAGCTGGCTGGACAATTGTTCGGGCTCTATCGGCTTTCTGATAATGCCAAGCACAGCTGCGGCATTGGCCTTGGCAGTGGCGTCCTGGCCGGTGACGAATAGCGAGGGTATGCCGCGTTGCTTGAGCCAGATGGCGGCATCGGGACCGGTGCGGCCATCGGCAAGATCGATATCGATCAAGGCGGCGTCCATCTGCAGCTGAGGAAAATTGCGTTTCAGATCGGCAAAGCTGCTCAGCGAGCCAGCGAAAACATAGCCTAGATCCTCAAGCAGAGCCTCGACGTGAAAGACGATGAGGGAATTGTCTTCGAGATAGAAGATGCGAAGCGGGCGGCGCGCGGTCATGGGCGGGCACCCTTGCTTTCATCCTGATCGGGCGGGGAGAGCCGGGACAGAGCGCCGCGAATGGTGCAGTGCAGCCCGGACGGGGCGTAGACAATGTTGGGGGGCTCGCCAAAGAGCGAGCCAAGAGCCGACCGCATATATTTCGTTCCATAGCCAGAGCGCGACGGCGGCGAAACGGGTGGCCCGCCGTTTTCGCTCCATTCGATGACCAAAAAAGCTTCGCCCTCCGCGGAAACGATCCGCCAATCGAGGTCGACCCGGCCATCGGGGAGCGACAGGGCGCCATATTTGATGGCGTTGGTGGCCAGCTCGTGGATGCACAGGGCCAAGGTCGTGCCGGCGTCCCGGGACAAGGTTATGTCGGGGCCCTTCGCGGCAACGCGGCTGCCGCCATCCTGGCGATAGGGCGACAGTGTTATATCCACCACGGTTTTCAGCGATACCGCCTCGCCGCCGGATTCAAACACTACCGAATGCACCTTGCTCAGGGCGATGAGCCGAGCGGAAAAATCCTCCGCCAGTTGCTCGGCTGAGCGGGCGCCACGCAGCGTCATCTGGAACATCGAGGACACGCTGGCGAGGATGTTCTTGACCCGGTGATTGAGCTCGAGCCGGAGCGCGGTTTCCCGTTCGATATGGTCGCGTACATCGCGCTGGCGGAGCCGCGCCAGCAGCGCGGCCTGGATGCCGCTGACCAGCTCGAGTGCCGCCATGGGGCGCTGGTAGAACAGGTGCCGGGATCGCGGCCAGGCGGCGCCGAGTTCCGCGCGGATGCGATGCTGGGCCGCAGCGCGATCCAGCAACACGATAATGGGCAGTTCGGACCAGTCGGGCTGGTGCTCGAGATAGCTGGAAATGGCCGCGATGACGCCGGGCGTCAGCGCCTCATGGGTCGCGACGATGGCGCCCGGCGACTTTTCGAGCCAGCCGGGCAGATCGGCGTCGTCCTGACAGCGCCCGACCGGCAGGCCGCGCTCGGCGAGCAGGGTTTCCATATAGAGGCCGTCCTGGCGGTAGGGCGCCAGGATCAGCACCCAGTCGAGCTCGCCAATGGCCGTCCTCGCCGGTCCGGTCATGTCTCTGGCAGTGGATTATAGGGAACCACCGTCACGCCCGAGCTCTGGATGAACAATTCGCGGACATCCAGATCATGCGGCCCGTGGCGCTTCTTGACCACGGTGATGTTGCGCCGCAGGCGGCCATCATGCTCGACGATCCGCAGCAGCAGGACGGTGTCACCCAGGAAGCTCACATCGACATCGATGCCCAGATTTTGGCCCAACAGGCCATGCTGGGCCACGATGAGCATGGTCAGCACCCCTGCCCGCGCGAGGTATTTCAGCAGCGTCTGGATATCGCGCACTGCCTTTTCGCGATGCGGCAGCGAATTGAGATAACCGGTGAAACTGTCGATCACCACGACGCGGGTCTTGTTCTCTTCCACCACGCGCTGGACGATCTGGCCGAATTCGCCGGGGGAAATCTCGTTGGGGTTGAAATCGTGGATGATCAACTGGCCATCCCGATGGAACTGGCGCAGGTCCATGCCCAGGCCTTCGGAGCGCCGGAAGAAGGTTTCGAGGCGTTCCTCGAACAGGAACAGCGCCACGCTCTCGCCGCGCTTGAGGGCGGCGGTGGCGTAGAGCGAGGACATGGTGGATTTGCCGGTGCCCGACTGGCCGATCACCAGCGTGGTGGTGCCCGATTCCTGGCCGCCGCCGAACATTTCGTCGAGTGCGTCGACCCCGGACTTGATCAATTGCGGCTTGACGGTTTCGGACGCAGCGCCGGGGACGAGGCGGGGGAAGACCACGACGCCTTCGCGCTCGCGGATGGCCATGTCGTGATAGCCGTCGGCAACCGGTACGCCGCGCATCTTGCTGACTTCGACGCGCCGGCGCACGCTGCCATATTCCTCGAGCGACTTGTCGAACCGGATGACGCCGTGGGCGATGCCTTCGACTTCCTCGCCATTGCGATCGGGGCCGCTGGTCTGGGTGTCGAGCAGCAGGGCGACGACGTTCCGCTTGGCGAGGAACGCCTTGAATCCGAGCAATTCGCGGCGGAAGCGCGGGGTGTCGCCGGTGATCAGGCGGATTTCGAGCAGCGAGTCGTAGACCAGCCGATCGGGCTTGTGCTCTTCGATCGCCGCTTCGATGGCGCGCCGCGTTTCATCGAGCCGCAATTCGGCAGTCTGGAAAATGGTCTGGTCGGCGGCTGAATTGACCGCGTCGGAGGCCGACAGTTCCTCGATGCGGATGCCATCGAGGCTCCAGCCGTGGGAGGTGGCAATGGCGTTGAGCTCGGCGGCGGTTTGGGACAGGCTGACATAGATGCAGCTCTCGCCGTTTTCGAGGCCGGCGCGCAGGAACTGCAGGGCCGCCGTGGTCTTTCCCGAGCCGGGGGCGCCTTGCAGAATGTAAAGATTGGAGGCCGGAAGGCCGCCGCGCAGGATTTCATCCAAACCGAGAATGCCCGTGCTGGCGACGGTTGCCTTCTTGTTTTTGGCCATTTTTATCTCCGGCAAATGGGCGTGACGGAGACTCAAGTCTGATCCGTTACCCGTCATGACGCTTTTAAGTTTGAACTAGGGAGTTGAGGATCGGGACGCGCGGGGGCTGACGTCCTCGCCTTTGCCAAACGCTCGAGTTTTTAAACGGTTGCACCGCCCCGGTGGGAACAAAGCTGGCCGGGTTCCGTTCTGTCCGTCGCCCCAACGGATTGGCTTTATAGATGTTTCGACCTGACGCTCTTGGCGCCGTGCCGTTTGGTGGCGGCACCCGTTTCTCGCTCTGGGCCTTGGGCCATGACGCGGCCGCAGTGGAGATCGAGGGCGTCGGAACGTTCGACCTGGACCCTGTTGGCGACGGCTATTTCAGCGCCGAAATTCCCAATGTCGGCGTTGGTGCCCGCTATTGGTTCCGCATCGATAATGGGCCGCGCGTGCCCGATCTGGCATCGCGCTGCCAGCCGGAGGGCAATGACGGCCCGTCCGTGGTCGTCGCCAACGATTTTGCCTGGAGCGATGCCGGTTGGACCGGCGTCGAACGGCGCGACCAGGTGCTGTATGAATTGCATATCGGCGCCTTCACCCGGCAAGGTACCTGGCGAGCGGCGGCAAGCCGGCTAGCGGCGCTGCAAGACCTGGGCGTCACCATTGTGCAGGTGATGCCGGTGGGCACGTTCAAGGGGCAGTTCGGCTGGGGCTATGACACCACCCTGCCCTATGCGCCATTCGCGCCTTATGGCGCGCCGGATGACATGCGGGCCTTTGTCGATGCGGCGCATGCCTGCGGCATCGGCGTCATTCTCGACGTCGTCTACAATCATGTCGGGATTGGTGACCACTATCGTGCCTATAGCGAGCACTATTTCACCACCCGTTACGAGAATGAGTGGGGCGCGAGCTTCAACTACGATGGGGAAGGCTCGCGCGCCGTTCGCGATTTTGTCACCGGCAATCCGGTCTATTGGATCAGGGATTTTCACCTTGACGGACTGCGGATCGACGCGGCACAGGCCATGTTCGACGCGAGCGAGGAGCATATCCTGGCCGAGATCACCCGGTCGGTACGGGCGGCCGCCGGCGGCCGGGCGACCTATGTCGTGGTGGAGAATCAACCGCAGGAACACCGGATGATCGATCCGCCCGAACGGGGCGGGCATGGCATGGATGCCATGGTCAGCGATGATTTCCAGCATGCCGTACGGGTCGCGGCGACAGGGCACAACGACTTCTACTATCGCGATTATCTGGGCACGCCTCAGGAACTGGTCTCGGCGGTCAAATATGGCTTCCTCTATCAGGGCCAGCGCTCGGACATGCGCGACAAGGCCTATGGCACCTATAATCTGGCGACGCCGCCGGAGCATTTCGTGCATTTCCTCGAAAACCACGACCAGGTAGCCAATTCGGCGCGGGGCTTCCGGCTGTCGAGCCTGATGTCCCCGGCCCGGCTGCGTGCCGTAACCAGCCTGTTACTGCTGGGGCCACAGACGCCATGCCTGTTCCAGGGACAGGAATTCGGGGCCCCTAATCCATTCCTCTATTTCTGCGGTGTCAGCGGCGACGATGCCCGCGCCGTGGCCGAGGGGCGGCGAAAATCGCTGACCAATTTTCCCGGCGTTGCCGACCCGGTAATGCAGGAGCGGCTGCCCGATCCGGCGGACCCCGCAACGTTTGAGGCCAGCAAGCTCGACTGGGCGGGGGCCGAACGCCATGCCGGCATTCTCGCCCTGCATCGCGACTTGCTGCGTATGCGGCGCGATGACCCCGCCTTCTCGCAGGCCGGTGAAAGGCGGATCGATGGCGCGGTGATCGGGGACGCTGCCGTGCTGATCCGCTATTTCACGCCTGACCCCAGCGGACATCGCCTGCTCCTGCTCAATCTGGGGCGGGATTTGCAGATTGGTGTAATCGCCGAACCCTTGCTGGCCCCGGCCGATGGGCATCGCTGGCAGGTGGCCTGGTCGAGTGAGCATCCCGATTATGACGGCGCTGGCCGGCGGCCGCTCGATCCCGAAAAATTCTGGATCTTGCCCAGCGATTGCGCCCTGGTGCTGCGCAGCGAGCCCCGATCGTGATCGCGCCCCGCGCCACCTACCGGCTGCAGCTCAACAAGGACTTCACCTTTGCCGATGCCAGGGCGTTGGTGCCTTATCTCGACGATCTGGGTGTTAGCCACGCCTACCTCTCGCCCGTGCTCAAGGCCCGGCCCGGCAGCACGCATGGCTATGACACGGTCGATCATGGCCAGCTCAATCCCGAGCTTGGTTCGCTCGAAGATTTCCGCAGGCTGGCGCGGGCGCTACAGACGCGCGGCATGGGCATCATTCTCGATTTCGTGCCCAATCACATGGGGGTGGGCGGGGCCGATAACGCGCTCTGGCTCGATGTGCTCAAGCATGGGCCGGCCAGCCACTATGCCGACTGGTTCGACATCAATTGGCATTCGGCCCGACCGGGTATGGAAGGCAAATTGCTGGTGCCCTTTCTTGGCGCGACCTATGCCGAGAGCCTTGCTGCCGGCTATCTGCGGCTCAAACCTGATGGGGAGGGTTTTGCCGTCTGGGCACACGATGGCGACAAGCTGCCGATCCGGCCGGAGGACGCCAGCGCGCTGCTGCAACGCCATGGCAGCGCCGGTGCGGTCATCACCACCCATACCGGTCAGGCCGGCCATGCCGAAAGCTGGTCGGCGCTCGATAGCCTGATCGCGACGCAGCATTGGCGGCTGGTGCATTTCTCGACCGGGGCCGACGAGATCAATTACCGGCGCTTCTTCGTCAATAGTGACCTGGCGGGTATTCGCGTCGAGCGCCCCGACGTGTTCGCGCATGTGCATGCGCTGATCTTTTCGCTGATCGAGAAGGGCCTGGTTGATGGCCTGCGCATCGACCATATCGATGGCCTGCTGGACCCCAAGGGATATCTGGAAACGCTGCGCGCGCGCTGTCCACGCCCGATCTATCTGGTGGTCGAAAAAATCCTTGCGCCGCATGAAGCGCTGCGGGCGGATTGGCCGATCGATGGCACCACCGGCTATGAGGTCGGTGCGCAATTGATCCGAGTCTTGACGCGTGGTGCGGGCGAGCCGGCGGTGAGCCAAAATTACGCGGCTTTCGTTGGCGAGGTGACGCCGCTGCATGAGGAGGTTTACCGCTGCAAGCTGCGCGTCATGGACAATGAGCTGGCCGCAGAATTGGCCGCGTTGGCCCGGTATTTTGCCGCTATTGCATGGTCGGAGACGGCTACGGCCGACTTGAGCGAAGCGGGCCTGCGGCGGGCCCTGCGCGAAATCATCGCCCAATTGCAGGTCTATCGCAGCTATGCCGACCACACTGGTATGACGGCGCGCGACCTGCGCGAGATCGGCTATGCGGTTGCTCGGGCGCGGCGGCAGCAAAAGCAGATCCAGCCCATGCTGTTCGACTTCGTGGGGGCCGTGCTGTGTGGAACGCTGGGCGCAGCCTATGACCCCAAGGCAATTGCGCGGGCGGTGGGCAAGTTCCAGCAATATTGCGGGCCGGTCATGGCCAAGGGTTTTGAAGACACGGCGCTCTATCGCTATAACCGCCTCGTTGCGCTCAATGACGTGGGCGCGCATCCGGACCGATTCACGCTGTCCGTCGCTGCATTCCACGACAGCAATCGGCGGCGCCAGGCCAGTCACCCCATCTCGATGCTGACGACCTCGACGCATGACAGCAAGCGTGGCGAGGATATCCGCGCCATTATCGCCGCCATTGCGGATGCGCCGGACCTGTGGGCCAAGGCGGTAGCGGAATGGCGGGCCATGCTGGCGGTCGATGGCTGCGACGCCATTCATCCCAATGACGTTTATCTGTTCTTCCAGCTGCTGCTCGGCGGCTGGCCGGTTTCGGGCGAGGCCGACGATCTCCGCGCGCGCCTGCAGGGCGCCATGGTCAAATCGCTGCGGGAGGCCCGGCTGCGCAGCGATTGGGGTGTCAATGACACCGCCTATGAGGCCGCGGTGACGGGCTTTGTCGAACGGGCGATGGCCGATGAGCGTTTTCTCGCCAGCTTTCACGCGATTAGCGCGCCCTTGCGCCAGATCGGCCAACGTAAGGCGCTGATCCAGGCGGCGCTCAAGCTGACGATACCGGGCGTACCCGACATCTATCGCGGCGCGGAGGATTGGGAGCAGAGCTTTGTCGACCCGGACAATCGGCGGCCGCTGGATTTTGCTCCGCTGGCCCTGCGGCTGGCGCAGCCGGTGTCCGGACGGGATGACAAGCTGATCCTGACGCAGAGCTTGTTGCAGTTGCGCCGCCGGTTGCCCGCGCTGTTCAGCGAAGGCAGCTATGAAGCCGTGGATTGCGGCCCGGATGTGCTGGCATTCCGCTGCCGATTCGGTGCCGACGAAGTCATGGTGCTCGCCGACCTCTCTGCTGGCCACAATGCGGACCTTCCCGCCGTCACGGACCTGCCGACTATCTATGGATCGGCCGCCGGTCCCGTCTGGGTCATGGCTGGCAAGCGCTAGGCTATGTGCCTTCTACCGGGGCCACGGCGTAGATGCGGGCGGCGAAGCGCTGCAAATCGAGGGCGAGTTGCTCGGCAACGAGCAGGGTAGCGCCGGTCAATTGGCGGCGGGCGGGAGTGACTACGGCCATTTCCAGCGGACTAAGGCGCAGCCCGGCAATGGGGACGGCCTTGACCAGGCCCTCCTCCAACTCCTTGAGCAGGCCGATGCAGGTGAAAAAGGCAACGCCGTCGCCAGACAGGATGAGGGGTTTCAGCATCATCTGGCTGTTGGTGGCCACAAAGGTGCGGCTGACGCGATCGAGCGAACCCAGCTCCCAGGCGATGATCGAACTCATCACCTCATGATCGAGCTGGAGCAGGAGGCGGAACTGCGCACATTCCTGCAGGGTGACGCTGGCCTGCCGGGCAAGCGGATGGCTAGAGGCCACGATGGCGCGCAGCGGCATGCGCACGCCGGTGACCACGTCGATATCAGGCGGCCGGGCCAGATCGAAGGTGATGCCGATATCGCAATCGCCCTCGGCGAGCAGCTTGAAGATCGTGTTGTAACTCTCTGTACGAATACGGAAATCTATCGCCGGATGCTGCTGGTGAAACCGGCGCACGAATTCCGGCAGGAACTGAATACCCAGGCTATCGAGGCAGGCAATGTGCACGCGCCCGGTGCGCTTGCCGCGCATTTCTCCGATTTCGGATCGCATCAGATCGAAGTGGCGCAGCGTCTCGGTGGCGTGCCGCAGCACGATTTCCCCGGCATGGGTCAGGCGCAGGCCATCGGAAAAGCGCTCGAACAGGGGCGTGCCCAATTCGTCCTCGAGCTTCTTGATCTGCCGGCTGAGGGCCGAGGTTGCGACGTGCAATTCCTCCGACGCCTTGCGGATCGAACCGGAGCGCGCCACCTCGGCAAAGTAGCGCAGGATGCTGGCATGCATGGCGGGCCTGTCGTGAAAGAACGTTTCGCTCACCTAGTCCTAGCATGGCGCGGGAAATGCGCTAGCGGCCCTGCCACACCGGCGGGCGCTTTTCCTGGAAGGCCCGCACGCCCTCGTCGGCATCCTCGCTGACCAGAGCGGCAATCAGTGCCGGGGTGCGCAGTGCCTGTGCCTCGGCCGGCGGCAGGTGGGCAGTGCGATTGACCGTCTGCTTGATGGCGCGAAGCGAGAGCGGCGCGCAGGCGACGATGTCCGCGACCCAGCGCTGCACGGCGGCGTCGAGCTCGGCCAGGGGCACCACTTCGTTGATCAGGCCATAGGCGGCGATTTCGGCGGCGGTGAAGCGCTTGCCGGTCAGCATGACGCCCATGGCCAGATTGTGCGGTATCTTGCGCTGCAGCTGGATCATGCCGCCTTCGAGGGGCATGCGGCCGACGCGGGCTTCGGGCAGGCCGAATTTGGCAGTGTCGGCTGCGATGACGATGTCGCAGCCCAGCACCATCTCGAAGCCGCCGCCCAGGGCAAAACCGTTAACCCGGGCGATCAGCGGCACGTCCATGCTCTTGCGATAGGCAATGCCGCCGAAACCGTGCGGATGGCTTTGCGCCCAATATTGCAGGCCAGATTTCTCGATGCCGTTGTCACCGCCCTTGAGATCGGCGCCGGTGCAGAAGGCCTTTTCACCGGCGCCGGTCAGCACCACGCAGCTGATGTCGGTGCGGCCCTCGATATCGAACCACACCTTTTCGAGTTCGGCTTCGGTGGCCGGATCGACCGCGTTCATCCGCTCCGGCCGGTTGAGGGTGACGCGGGCAACGCGGTCGGCGACGCTATAATCAACGCTCATTCGGCCGCTTCCTGCTTCAGCTCGGCGAGGATTGCTTCATTGTGCTCGCCCAGGGTGGGCGGCTTGAGGCGGATGGAGACTGACGCATTGGACATGTCGATGGGCGAACCGATGACCCGCACGGGGCCGGCTGGTGTCTCGCCCACATCGAGGATCAGCTTGTTGATCAGGGTCTGCTCGTCGGCCAATGCCTCGGGGAGCGAACGCACTTCTGAGCAGAGAATATCCACGTCTTCTAGGCGCTTGAGCCAATGTGCTGTGGTATTGGTTGCGAAATGCTGGCGGAATACGGCTTGCAGCGCTGGGCGCGTGGCCATTTGGGCGTCGAAATCCTTGTGCTCGGGCTTTTGCGACAGGTCTTCGATACCCAAAGCGGTGCAGATATCCTGCAGGGGATTGGTTTTGAAGGCGCCGACCATGACGAGCGCGCCGTCGGTGGTTTCAAACACGCCAGTCAGCGGGAAAGCCGACCAGTTCAATTCCTTGTTGCGCATCAGATGCATGGTGCCTTCCTGCATCTGCATGGCGATGAGCGAGCTGTAGAGGCTCACGGCGACCTGCTGACCCTCACCGGTGCGATCGCGATGCAACAGCGCCAGCAGGATACCCTGCACCAGGTGCATGCCGGCCGAATAATCGGCCAGCGTCGTCGAATAGACGGCCGTGGGGTGGGTATTGTCGGATTTGCGCTCCATCACCCCGGTCAGGGCCTGGGCCAATGTGTCCTGGCCGCCCTTGTGGCGATAAGGGCCTTCGAGGCCAAAGCCGGTGCCGACCGCGTAGACCAGCCGTTTGTTGATCTGCTTGAGATCGTCATAGCCAAAGCCCATGCGTTCCATGACGCCAGGCCGGAAATTGTTGACGACCACATCGGCACTGCGCAGCAATTCGAGGACGGCGGCGCGGGCTTCCGGGGTCTTGAGGTCCAGCGCCAGGCTCTTCTTGTTGCGGTTGAGCGAGGTGAAGACGGGATTGTTGAGCCCGTCCGGGTCCGAGCCCAGCGACCAGCGCGAGAGGTCACCAATCTTGGCCTTTTCGACCTTGATCACCTCGGCGCCGTAGTCGGCCAGCATTTGCGTGCAGCACGGGCCGAGCATGACCTGGGTGAAATCCACAACGCGAATGCCATCGAGCGGAAGGGAACTCATTCTGCAGCCTCCAGAAAGAGCGCGTTGGCGGAGGGAATGTCGCCGGGATCGGCGCCCTGGGCGCGCAGGCGCTGGCGGATTTCGGCGATGTCGGCATTTCGCGCCGTGACGCCGGCATTGAGCGAGACCACGGCAGCAACGCCGGCAGCTTCGCCCATGGCCATGCAGGGCGGGATTTCCCGGCTCGACTTCTGCGCCTGCGGCGTTGCCGAATAGTGGCGGCCGGCGACGATGAGCTGGTCGATTTCCTTGGGCAGCATGGAGCGATAGGGCGTGTAGTAATCGCGGCCGCGGCAGACCGTGTCCTCGAAGTGCCGGCGATGCATCACGTCGTCCTTGCTGACGACATAGGCGCCTTCGAGCAGGCGCGTCTGGCGCACGCCGGTCTGCGGCGCGAAGTCCACCACATAGGATTTTTCGAAGCCCGGCATGTTTTCGCGGGCGAAATCCAGCAGGCGGCCGATGCGGGCCCTGCCCTCGAGTTCGGCGGTCGTGAGGTCTTCCACCTTCATGCCGCTGAGTTTGGGCATATGCGGGCAATTGAGCCAGACAATGCCCGGCAGCGGCGTCTTGAGCCACCAGAAGGACCAGCACCCGCCGATCAGTCGCTTGGCTTCGTGATCGAGTGCCTTGAACTTCTCCGGCTCCTCGCGCTCAAAGCGCTCGGCTGCGTCAGTGTCCACCCCACCCCAGCGGGAGACGGTGGTGAGGATGAAATCCGAACTGGTATGAGCGGCGCCTGCACTGGCGGCGACGTCGAGGTCGCCAGTCGTGTCGATGACGACACTGCCCATGATGGCCTCGAGCCCCGCCTTGGTCTGGCAGACCACGCCGGTGATCCGGCCGTCTTCGACAATGGCCGAGGAGAACCAGCTATGGAGGCGGATCTTGACCTTGGCGTCGGTCAGCAGGTCGTAGGAGGTTTGCTTGAAGGCGTCGGGATCGAAGGCGGCGGCATAACAGACCGGGTGCGGATTGGGATTGCTCTGGACGTGAAAATCGAACAGGCCCCAGCGCGCCCAGCGTTGCCAGGCTTCCGGCGTATCGCGGAATTCGATGGTGCGATCATTCTCGCTCGGCACCACGGCCAGACCCTTGCGCTCCATGCGCTCGATCATCTCGACGCAGATGCCTTTGACGGTGATTTCGGCGCCATTGATCATGTCATCGAGCACCAGAACCATGCCGCCGGCTGCAAGGCCACCGACATAGGGGTAGCGCTCCAGCAGGGTCACGCTGGCGCCGTTGCGGGCTGCCGAAATGGCCGCCGAGATGCCGGCTGGGCCGCCACCGACGACGACGACATCCGACCGATCCACGACATTGACCTGCCGGGACGGCAAAACGATTGGGGATTGCATGATGTAAATTCCTCCTCGCGCCTATTCGGACGCGGCCGGCTTCCACCGGACGATGCGGCTTTCCGCCAATGAAACGAGTGAGAACAGGAGCACGGCAAGCAATGCCGCGATCACCACGGTGGCGTAGAGCAATGCCGAGCGGAAATTGAAGGTGGCGTCGATAATGAGCGCCCCCAGCCCATAGGTGGACCCGATCCATTCGGCCACGATGGCACCCATGACGCAGCTGGTTGCGGCAATGCGCAGAGCTGCGAAGAGGAACGGCAGAGAGGCCGGAATGCGCACCTTCCAAAGGACCTCATTGGGACTAGCGGAGAGCACCCGCATCAGGTCCAGCATCGCTGGGCTGGCGGACTTGAGTCCCTGGACCATGTTCACCAGCGTTGGGAAAAAGCAGATCAGCGCCGCAATGATGATCTTGGGGGTGAGGCCATTGCCGAAGATGAGCACCAGGATCGGTGCCAGTGCGATAATCGGGATGGCCTTGACGAAGACCGCCAGCGGATAGACCGCCCGCTCTGCCGTGGGGCTATGCACGAACCAGATGGCCAACAGGATGGCAAAGAGGTTGCCGAACACAAAGCCCAGCGCGGCTTCGAGCATGGTGGGCTGGACATTGCGCCAGAGCGTGCCGGCATTTTCGTAAAGTGCCACGGCAATGGCCGTGGGACTGGGCGCCATGAAGGTGGGTACGTTGAAGACGGTTACGCCCACCTGCCAGACTATGAGCAGGCCGGTTGCGGTGAGAATGACCGGCATGCTGCGCTGCAGACCTTCGCCGAAGCGATGGATGAAGCCTTCGTTCGGCTCAACGCCGCTCGCGGCGGGGTTGGAGAGTGCGTCGGTCATAGACATTCCTCCAGCATCGAGCGCAGGCGCGCGGTGACGGTGATGAATTCGACGGTGTCGCGAATGGCCAAAGAGCGGCCGGTCGGGAAATCGACCTTCATGAAGTCCTTGACCCGGCCCGGATGCGCCTTGAGCATCAGCACGTGCTGGCCCAGAAACGCGGCCTCCGGGATGGAATGGGTCACGAAGACAATCGTGGTGCCCGTCTCCTGCCAGATGCGCAGCAGTTCTTCGTTGAGCTTGTCGCGGGTGATTTCGTCCAGCGCGCCGAATGGCTCGTCCATCAACAGGATGCGCGGTCTTGTCACCAGCGCCCGGGCAATGGCGACGCGCTGGCGCATGCCGCCGGAAAGCTCGTGCGGCAAAGCGTTTTCACGCCCGGCCAGGCCCACCATGGCCAGCAACTTGTGCGGGTCATCAAAGCTGGCGCCGTTTTTCTTGCCGACCTCGATCGGCAATCGCACATTGTCGATGACGCTGCGCCAGGGCAGCAAGGTGGCGTCCTGGAAAACGAAGGCGAAATCGCGGCCTTCGCGGGCTTGCCGGGGCGAGCGGCCCAGCACCGAAATATCGCCGCCGCTGGTCGGCACCAGATCGGCTATGGCCCGCAGCAAGGTGGATTTGCCGCAGCCCGAGGGCCCCAACATGGTGACGAAGCCGCCTTCGGGAATGTCGAGCGATACGTCGGACAGCGCGGTGACTTCGCCCCTGCCCTCGCCGAACCGCACGGAGACGTTTCGGATCGAGATTGCGGGATGGGTTGCGCCCGTTTCCAAATTCTGTTCCAGAGCTGCCAACATGGTCAGCTCACCGCCTTGCGCGCATCGACAGTGGCGTCGAGCACCGAGAAGGTGACGATGTCGTCGAGCGTGGGCACAGTGCCGGAGAATTGCCCCAGATCGGCGTAAGTCTTGATCTGTGCTTCCCAGAGCGCCCGGCTCATGGTGCCCCAGCCATCGGCCTTGGTGGTTTCACCGAAGGAATAATTGGACACCGCCTCGACCGCCAGCAGCTCGGGTGCGCGCTGCATGTTGGGATAGGCTTCCACCAGCATGTCCACGCCCTCTTCGTGGTTGTCGCGCACATAGGCCCAGCCCTTGGCGGCGGCCCGGGTGAAACGGGCGAGCACGTCGCCATGATTGGCGATCTGGTCGTCGGTGGCGAAATAGACATTGGCGTAGAGCTGCAGCCCCGCATCCCACAGCATCAGCTCGACGGCATCGGGGCCAAGGATCTGCATGGCTTCGACATTGGTGTTCCAGCCGGTCACCACATCGGCCTGGCCGGTGAGGAGCTGGTTCATGTCCGCGCCCATATTGACGATGGTGACCTGATCCTCGGCAATGCCATTGGCGGCCAGCAGCGCGCGCAGCAGGATGACGGCGGAGGGCTGGGTGGCGACCGTCTTGCCGATCATGTCCTGCGGCGTGCGGATCGGGTTCTTGCCCAGCGAAAAATAGGAGAAGGGGTGCTTCTGGTAACCCGCGAGGAATGCCTTGATGGGAATGCCGGCCGAGCGCGCCAGCATGATGGCCGGGCTGGAAGAAGTCAGGCCCAATTGCGACTGGCCGGCAGCGACGCCGGCAACGCCATCGATATTGGGACCGCCGGGAACGATTTCGAGCTCGACGCCTTCCTCGGCAAAGAAGCCCTTCTTGATGGCGGCGACTTCACCCAGAATGCCGTTGGAGGCGAGCCAGCCGAGCTGCATCCGCACCTTGGCGACATCCTGTGCCAGACCCGCCTGCACGCCGATCAGGCTATGGGTGGCGGCCATGCCCCCCAGCGCGGCGGTGCCAAGCACAAAACGGCGACGATTCATCGTAAAAATGGACATGAGCTGCGTTCCCTGTTGCAGTGTCCCCGGCTTTCCCTCTCCGGGTTGTCATCGCGACGTCACCGATGATGGCTCAGGATGCCGTTCTCAAGAAGTTCAAAAATTCGTGGTTTTAATTGCCGAAAAGGCAACGCTCGGAGCAATTTCTGCTTCGGTCGGGGATTAGCGCGCTGTCACGGCTTCGAGCAGCGCTTGTACGAGACGCTGACGCGGCGTACCGCGGCGCCAGACCAGGCCGACATTGCGCTTGGCGGTGATCTCTTCGAGCGGCAGCGCGACGATGTTGGGACAATTGGGCCAAGGCTTTGGCCAATCGGGCACGATGCCGACGCCCAGGCCCTGATCGACCATCACCGCAATGGCTTCGAGGGCGTCGAGCTCCACCAAGTCACGCGGCACGATGCCGGTGCGGCGAAGATAGATATCGACAAGGCGTCCGCCCCAGCTGGCTCTATTATAGCGCAGGAAGGGCTGGGTGCTCAGCAGATCGGCAATGCTGCGGGCGGCCAGTTCGCGATGCGCCAGCAGCACAAGCGGCTCGCGGCGGATGGTTTGCCACTGCATGGATTTGGGCATGACGAAAGGCGGCTGCACGACAATGGCCGCATCGAGCTCCCGGGTGCGGACCCGGTCGAACAGATCGGGGCTCGCGCCGGGCGCCAGGACCAGTTCGAGCCGGGGCGCCGATTGGCGCAGGCCGAGCAGCGTCGTGGGCATCATGCCGGTCAGGGCCGTGCTGATGCAGCCCAGCGTGAGGCGGCCGGCGGGCTGATCGGGCTGCGCCGCGATCTGCAGATTGGCGACCTCGCCCAGGATGCGCCGTGCCGGCTCAACCAGTGCGGCGCCGGCGCTGGTGGGACTAACGCGCCGGCCGGCCCGCGCCACCAATGGCACGCCGATCTCGGTTTCCAGGGCACGCATTCTCTGGCCAACCGCAGCGGCGGTGATGCCGAGGCGACGCGCTGCCTCCGCCATCGAGCCCTGCTCGACGACGCAGACGAAGGTTTCAAGGAATTGCGTGTCCATCAATAAACATTAGCTATCGTCTCAAGATATGGGAAGACAGTTTTACCAGCAGCGATATGTGTGGATACTGCGCCGCACCACTATCCGAGGAATGTCCATGTCCCTGTCCCCGCAAACCAATGGCGTCTACGCCATCGCCGCCACGCCCTTCCAACCCGATGGCGCACTCGACACCGCTTCGGTCGACAGGCTGACCGACTTCTATGTGCAGTCCGGCGCGACGGGGCTCACCATTCTGGGCATTATGGGCGAGGCGCCCAAGCTCGAGCCCGAGGAATCGCTGCAGATCACCCGGCAGGTGGTGGGCCGGGCCGGTGTGCCGGTCATTGTTGGCGTGTCGGCGCCCGGCTTTGCCGCCATGCGCTCGCTGGCGCGCAATGTGATGGACCTCGGCGCCGCCGGCGTCATGATCGCGCCGCCGCCTGCCCTGCGCACCGACGAGCAGATCATCACCTATTATGCGCAGGCGGTGGAAGCCATTGGCGAGGACATTCCGTTCGTCATTCAGGATTATCCGCTGACGCTGACCGTGGTGATGACGCCCAATGTCATCCGCACCATCGTCAACAATCATGCCTCCTGCGTCATGCTCAAGCACGAGGACTGGCCGGGGCTGGAAAAGATCAGTAAGCTGCGCGGCTTCCAGAAGGCCGGCGAAATGCGGGACATCTCGATCCTGTGTGGCAATGGCGGTCTGTTCCTCGATTTCGAAATGGAACGCGGCGCCGATGGCGCGATGACGGGTTATGCCTTCCCCGACATGCTGATTGATGTGGTCAGCATGCAGCAGCGCGGCGAGCGCGATGCGGCCCATGACCTGTTCGACGCCCATTTGCCGCTGATGCGTTATGAGCAGCAACAGGGCGTGGGGCTGGCGGTGCGCAAATATGTGCTGCAGAAGCGTGGCGCCATTGCCAGCGATGCCCAGCGCAAACCCGGCAGCAGCCTCACCGCCGCCGCCAAGGCCGAGATCGAGTATCTGCTGCAACGCCTCGCCCGCAAAGATCCGCGTGCAGCGCTGTAATGGCCGCGCGCATCGAGCGTGGGGATAACGGGCGCTGGATCATGCCGGCGCCCATCAATGCGCATGACCACGGCTATGGCATCAGGACGCTCGATTTCGGCGCATTGGACGATGCGCTGGAGCCCTGGATTCCACATATGCGGTTGCGGCCGCGCACCGATCCCTACCTTGAGGCGCTGGTCGGCTTTGCCCGCCTTGCCCGGCAGGGCGTGGGCGCGACGATGCATTGCCACAATTCGCTCAATGCCGACCGCCTGGTGGAAGAGGCACGGGCGGTCTGCAGGGCGGCGGGCGACGTGGGCATCAGGCTGGGGCTGAGCTGTCCTTTGCTCGATTTCGACGCCTGGGCCTATGACGGCGGGCCGGAGCGGTTGCGGGCCCATATGTCGGCGGATGAGTGGGAACTGGTCGGCGCAACGGCGCCGCGCTATCGGCCGATCGAGGAGCAGCTTGCGTCGGTGCGGGCTATCGTCGAAACTTGCTCGAGCGATATGGTCAATGTGCAATTGGGACCGATCGGGCCGCAATGGTGTTCGGACGCACCGCTCAAGGCGATCGCGGACCTGTCGGCGGAGACGGGCCTGCGCATTCATATGCATCTGCTGGAGAGCCCCCGGCAGCGGCGTTGGTTGGACCGTCGCTTTCCCCAGGGAGTGCTGACTTTTCTTGATGAAATCGGGTTTCTCTCGCCGCGCCTCAGCGTCGCGCATGGGGTGCAATTGCGGCCGGATGAATATGGCTTGATGATCGAGCGGGGCGTGCAGCTGGTGTCCAATCCATCCGCCAATCTGCGACTGCGCTCGGGCATTGCGCCGGTGGCGGAAGCGCGGCGCGCGGGGCTTGCGGTCGCGGTTGGACTCGACGGCACCGGGCTTGATGATGACCAGGACTGGTGGCGCGAGTTGCGGCTGTTCCACCTGCTGCATGACGGCGATGGGCTTGAGCCTGAGCTGACGCCGCAGGAAACCCTGGATCGGGTTTTTGCCGCCGGTCGAACCGTGCTTGGGCTATCAGGCGACGGCGATAAAGTCGAACTGGACAGAGCGGCGCTACTGGCCGATGCCATGTTCGACGACCTCGATCCCGCTGCGGTGATCCTGACGCGGGCGACCGGGCGGCACGTGGTCGCCATGAGCGTGGCGGGTCAAAGTGTCATCGAAGATGGCAAGTTGGTGCGGGTGGACTATGAGGCGGCCCGACGTGAATTGCGGCAACAGGCGCTACTGGATCGGTCGCGGCTTTTGGCGGAGCGGGACAAGGTTCGGATCTTGGTCGAGGCGACCCGCCGCTATTATGCCGATTGGGGCTGGTGAGCGGCCACGACCGGGTGGTCGAGCGCCGTCGAGCGCGATTTCTCCCAACCGCCGGGCGAGCCCATATTGGTCACTTCAGGACCGAAAAAGTCCCGGTTTACGGCGATATAGCCCTTCTTCGTTTCGGGGATATCGCCTTCCCAGGAAACGGCATCGACCGGACAGACCGACAGGCATAGGCCACAATTGATGCACTCGTCGGGGTGGATGTAGAACATCCGCCCACCCTCATAGATGCTGTCCACCGGACAAACCGAGGCGCAGGCGCCGTCCTTGATATCAATGCAGGTCTCGGTGATCACATAGGTCATGGCTTAGGTCTCCCCGAGCCATAATGGTCACGTCAGCCGTTCGATAAAAGCGCTGAATATCGTACGATCGATTGCCGAAATGGCAACGCAGGCGGGTCACGCCGCGCTCAGCGCCGCCTTGATGAGAGCGTCGGGCGCGATTGGGGCGGCGAGTTGATCGAAGGTGCAGCTTTGTGGCGCCTTGTCGGGCCGCCAGCGCAGGAAGCGTGTGCCGTGGCGAAAGCGGTCGCCGGTGATCTGGTCGTAGGAGACTTCAGCAACCAGTTCGAGCCGCAATGGCTCCCATTGGCTGGATCGCTCGGTGGACCAGCGGCTGGGGCCGCCCGGGGCTTTTCCGGTAAAGCCGGGTCCGCCTTTCAGGTCTTCGAGTTTTCTGGTCAGTGCCGGTTTGTCCTCGTTGGTGAAGGCCGAGGTGAAGCCGACATGATCGAGCTTCCCTTCCGCGTTGTAGAGCCCGAGCAATAGTGAGCCGACCAGCTTGCTGCCGGTGCCATAGCGGAAGCCGCCGACGACGCAATCGGCCGTGCGGATGCGCTTGATCTTGAGCATTGCGCGCTCGCCGCTGGCATAGGGCTCGTCCAGCCGCTTGGCGACGACGCCATCCAGCTCATGGGTCAATTCGGTGAACCAGCGTTTGGCGGCGTCGCGATCGATGGTAGCGGGTGAGAGGCGCAACCTGCCGCCGGACGGCAGGCCTGCTACGAACTCCTCAAGGGCCGACCGGCGGTCAGCCAAAGGTCGGTCGAGCCAACGCATTCTGCCCTGATGCAGCAGATCGAATACCACCAATATTGCCGGCGTGGCGGCAGCGAGTTTGCGCACCCGGCTCTCGGCTGGATGCAGGCGCTGCTGCAGGGCATCGAACGAAGCGACGTCGACGATGGGCACGATCAGCTCACCGTCGAGGATCAGGCGTTGCGCTGGCAGGCCGTGGACCAGGGTTATGATTTCGGGAAAATAGCGCCCCAGCGGTTTGCCCGACTTGCCCCAGAGTTCCACCGCGCCACCGTCCTTGACCGCAATGCAGCGAAAGCCGTCCCATTTGGGCTCGAATTGCCAGCCCTCCTCCTTCGGCAGGTCCGAAACCAGCCGTGCTTCCATTGGCGGGACAAATTCGAGGGCTGGCATGGTCCGATCTCCTTGTCGCCGGCTGCCCAACAGGCACTCGCCGGGCACCCTGATTGCAACCTTCCCGGAGCAATCCGGTTGCAATTGCAGGAGCAGCCCATGCCATCCACCATAATTCAAAAGAGCCAGTACGATCCCCAGACACGAGTACTCTCGATCTGGTTGGTGACGAATGGAAAGCGGTACGACTATCTGGACGTGCCGGCTGAAATTTATGATGCTTTCCGAGCAGCCTTTTCCAAGGGCCGGTTCTTCAATCGGCATATCCGATCCAGTTTCCCCGTTCGCGAGGGTGATATTGCTTCGCCTGCCAGGCACTAAAATAGTGGACACGCCGCCTCGATATCCGTCATATCGGAAACATAGCGAGGAGCGTGATGGTGAGTTCTAGCCCAAAGATCGGCCCGGTCATCCAGAGCGAGCGCAAGGCCAGACGGTTGACGCTTGAGGCACTGGCGGGGATGTCTGGGGTGTCGAAATCGATGCTGAGCCAGATCGAGCGCGGCGAGGCCAATCCCACTTTCGCGGTGCTGTGGAGCCTGACCCAAGCGCTGGGGCTGGAATTTTCCGACCTTATAGCGGGTGGCGCCACGGCCAATGAACATGACGTGATTGAAGTCACGCCTGCCCCGCATACGCCGGAGATCAGGAGCGGAGACGGGCTGTGCCGGCTCAAGATATTGAGCCCGCCAAGATTGGCAGGCCATACGGAATGGTATGCCGTCGAGATCGCGGCAGGCGGGCGGCTGGACAGCGAAGCCCACGCCAAGGGCGCGGTGGAGCATTTTACGGCCTGGACCGACGGCATCGTCATCAGGAGCGGCCGGGGTGAAGCGGACGTGAAGCGCGGCGAGACCGCGCGCTACCCTGCCGACGTGCCGCACACCATTTCGAATTCCGGAACCGAGACCGCTACGGGCCTGCTGGTTCTGCTCTATCGCTAGGCCCTAGAATTCCATTGTTGCGGCATTGATTCCGTTATATTGGAATATCCATCAGGAGGAGGTTCCATTGGATTCCGGTTTTCTCAAGCATCTGCAAGGCGAACTCGACGGCATAGCTGAGGCCGGCATGCTCAAGCGTGAGCGGCAAATCACCGGGCCACAGGGCGGCCGCATCGCGGTGGGCGATCGTACAATGGTCAATCTATGCGCCAATAATTATCTCGGCCTCGCTGATCACCCCGAGATTGCTGCCGCCGCGATCGAGGCCATCCAGCACTATGGTTTCGGCATGGCGTCGGTGCGCTTCATCTGCGGCACGCTGGACCTGCATCGCGAGCTTGAGCAGGCCACCGCAAAATTCCTCGGCAAGGACGATTCAATCCTCTTCGCCGCGTGTTTCGATGCCAATGGCGGGCTGTTTGAAAGCCTGCTCGGGCCGGAAGATGCCATTATTTCGGACGCCCTCAACCACGCTTCGATCATCGACGGCGTGCGCCTGTCCAAGGCCAAGCGCTACCGCTACGCCAGCAGCGACATGGACGACCTCGAGGATCAGCTGAAGCTGGCCGTGTTGGAGGGCAGCCGCTTCCGCCTGATCGTCACCGATGGCGTGTTCTCGATGGATGGCCATATCGCCAAGCTGGCCGAAATCCGAGCGCTCGCCGACAAATATGAAGCCATCATCGCGGTCGATGATTGCCACGCCACCGGGCATCTCGGACCCAAGGGCCGCGGCACGGGTGCGTTGACGGGTGCTGAGGTGGACATCATCACCGGCACGTTCGGCAAGACACTGGGCGGCGCCATGGGCGGTTTCATCGCCGGACCGCAACAGGCCATCGACCTGCTGCGGCAGCGGGCGCGGCCCTATCTCTTTTCCAACGCGCTGGCGCCGGCCGTGGCTGCCGGATCGTTGAAAGCGCTCGAGCTCGCCGACAAGGCCGATGATCTGCGTGCAACGCTGATGGCGCATACGAGGCGCTTCCGCGCTGGGCTTGCCGAAGCCGGGTTCGACCTGCTCGACGGCGAGACGCCCATCATTCCGGTGATGCTTGGCGAGGCGAGCAAGGCGCAGGATTTGGCCGCGGCGCTCGACAAGCGCGGCGTTTATGTTGCGGGCTTCTTTTTCCCGGTCGTGCCCAAGGGCAAGGCGCGCATTCGCACCCAGATGTCGGCGGCGCTGACCCAGGACGATGTGGACTTTGCCATCGGCGCCTTTGCCGAGGCTGGACGGGAATTGGGGATCATCTGATGAAAGCGCTCGTCAAGGCCAGGCCGGAACGCGGCATCTGGATGGAAGACCGGCCGATCCCCGAGATCGGGCCGGAGGATGTGCTAGTGAAGGTGCACAAGACCGGCATCTGCGGCACGGATATCCATATCTATAATTGGGATGAATGGGCGGCCAAGACCGTACCGGTGGGCCTGATCACCGGGCACGAATATGCCGGCGAAATCGCCGCCATCGGCGCCGATGTGCGCAACCTGAAGGTCGGCCAGCGCGTGTCCGGCGAGGGCCATGTGGTGGGGATGAAAAGCCGCGCCAGCCGGGCGGGCAAATTCCATCTCGACCCCGAAACCAAGGGCATTGGCGTCAACCTGCCGGGTGCCTTTGCCGAATTCGTGAAAATACCAGCATTCAACATCATTTCCCTGCCCGACGGCATCGATGACGAAATGGGCGCCATCCTCGATCCGCTCGGCAATGCCGTGCATACGGCGTTGGCCTTCGACATTGTGGGCGAAGACGTGCTGGTGACGGGCGCCGGTCCGATCGGCATTATGGGCGCCGCCGTGGCCCGCCATGTGGGCGCGCGTCGCGTCGTGATCACCGACGTCAATCCCGAGCGGCTGAAACTAGCGGCGGAAGTGGCCGATGTCGTACCGGTCAACATCGCCAATGAGGACCTGCGCGAGGTGATGTCTAGGCTCGGCATGAAGGAGGGCTTCGATGTCGGGCTGGAGATGAGCGGCTCGCCCGCGGCGCTGGACCAGATGATCGACCACATGGTGATGGGCGGACGCATCGCGCTACTGGGCGTGCCCGCACGGCCGTTCAACTTCGACCTGGGCAAGATCGTGTTCCGGATGATCACGCTGCGCGGCATTTATGGGCGGGAAATGTTCGAGACCTGGCACAAGATGCTGGCCATGCTGGAATCGGGGCTCGATGTCCGCAAGGTGATCACGCGCCGGATGAGTGCGGACGATTACGCCAAGGCGTTCGAGCTGGCCGCTGGTGGCGAAAAGGGCAAGATCGTTTTGGAGTGGTAGGCCGCCCTGCCCCACAAGTGCATTTTTTCCCGTCCATTTGCCAAAAGAGCATGGGTTTCCGTGCGCCCGGCTGTCACAAACAGTAGAAAGAACCAGGTCCGCGCTGGTCTGCTGCGGTTTTTCCCACGGGTGATAGGTTTATGACGAATTGGTCCGACTCTGGCGCGTTCGCGTCGACACGGCGTGACTTTCTGCGGTCTGCTGGCGCGCTGACGCTCGGCGCGGCGGCCAGCGGGCTGCTGTTGCCGGCCAGCGCGATGGCGCAGACGGCCACGCCGAAAAAAGGCGGTCATCTGATCCTGGGGCTCGACACGGCGTCCAGTTCCGATCGCCTGGACCCGGCCTATTACACCGAAGCCTACCTCTATACGGTCGGTTTCCAGCTCTACAACACAGTGCTGGAACTGGACGAAAGCGGCAAACTGGTGGGCGCCCTGGCCGAAAGCTGGGAAGCGACCAAGCCCGATGGCAGCGCCTGGGTGTTCAAGCTCAAGAAGGGCATTCAGTTCCACAATGGCAAGGAGCTGACCGCTGCCGACGTGGTCTATTCGCTCAACCACCATCGCGGCGAAGACAATCCTTCGGGCGGCAAGGGACAGCTGATCCCGGTTACCGACATTGTCGCCAGCGCGCCCTATGAGGTCACCATTACGCTCAATGCCGGCAATGCCGACTTCCCCTATGCGCTGGTCGACTACCACTTCGGCATCGGCCCCGATGGCGGCGATTTCGACAAGGGCGTGGGCACCGGCGCCTTCATCCTTGAAGACTTCCAGCCCGGCGTGCGGGCACTGACCAAGCGCAATCCGAACTACTGGCATCCCGACCGCGCCAATGTGGATTCGGTTGAAACCATTGCCATGAACGATACGACGGCGCGCGTGGCTGCGCTGATCAGCGGCTCGGCCCATATCATCAACCGCGTCGAGCCGCGCACGGTGGGGCTGCTGTCCTCGCGGCCGGGGATCAAGATTCACGGGGCCAAGGAGAACACCATGTTCACCTTCCCCATGCTGACCAATGTCGCCCCGTTCGATAATCCAGACCTGCGGCTGGCGCTCAAATATGCCATCGACCGAGAGGCTATCCAGCAGAGCCTGCTGGTCGGCACCGGGGCCATCGGCAATGACAATCCGATTGCTTCGTGGAACCCGTATTTCGCAGCTGATATTCCACAGCGCGCTTATGATCCCGAGCAGGCGGCGTTCCATTTCAAGAAATCGGGCTTTTCCGGCTCGCTGCCGCTGTCGGTTTCCGACAATGGTTTTCCCGGCTCCGCCGATGCGGCCCAGCTTTACCAGACCGCGGCTGCTGCAGCGGGCATCACCATCGATGTCAATCGCGTGCCCTCCGATGGCTATTGGGATGAAGTGTGGCTCAAGCACCCATTCTGCGCGTCCAATTGGTCGGTGCGCCCCACGGCGGATGCCATGCTCTCGCTGGTGTTCCAGTCCGACGCGCCATGGAATGAAACGGCCTGGAAGAACGAGAGTTTCGACAAGCTACTGGCGGCCGCGCGGGTCGAACTCGACGAGACCAAGCGCAAGCAGATCTATCACGATCTGCAGCTTCAGCTGGTGAACGAGGGCGGCGAGATCATTCCCGTCTTCGCCGATAACCTGTCCGGCGCGTCCGACAAGGTGGCCGGTTTCACCAATGTGCCGGGCGGCGGCGATCTGTCTGGCTATCGCGTAGCCGAAAAGGTCTGGCTCGAAGCCTGATCTGTTCCGGGCCTGGCGCAAAGTGCCGGGCCCTTCGTTCTCTCGCATTCAGGACTTTAAAATGGCGCCTCGTATCGTGCCGGTGGAAACGGACACGGCGCTGCCATCGGCTGCCGATGTCGTCATTATCGGCGGCGGCATTATCGGCATATCGACGGCGATGTTTCTGGCCGAACAGGGCCTGCGCGTCACTGTCTGCGAAAAGGGCGCGGTGGCGGGCGAGCAGTCCAGCCGCAATGCCGGCTGGGTGCGCCAGCAGGGCCGCGACCCGCGCGAAGTGGCGCTCTCCATGGTCAGCCTCGATCTCTGGCGCGGCATTGACGCACGCATTGGCGGCGATACCGGGTTTCGCCAATGCGGCAGCCTTTATGGGTTTCGTACGGAAGCCGAACTGAGCCGCTATGATGCCTGGGTCGCCAAAGCCAAAGAGTTGGGCCTTGCGAGCCAGGTGCTGGATCGCGACGGTGTTGCGGCAATAGCGCCGGGGTTGGAGCGGGACTATCCGATTGGCCTCTATACCGAAACCGATGGTCGCGCTGAACCGCAAAAGGCCGTGCCGGCGATCACCGCCTATGCGCGCCGACTTGGCGTCACCGTGCTTGAGAATTGCGCGGTACGGGCGGTCGAAAAAAGTGGCGCAGCGATCAGCGGTGTCGTGACCGAGCGTGGGTGCATTGTGGCTCCAAAGGTCGTGCTGGCGGGTGGCGCCTGGTCGAGCCTGTTCTGCCGCTCGCTTGGACTGCGGCTGCCCCAGCTTAAGGTAATCGTCTCCATGCAGCGCACCGAGGCGCTGGCCGCTGGTCCCGATGCGGCGATCTGGGTGCCGGGCATTTGCTCGCGCCGGCGCGACGATGGCGGCTACACGATCGAGAATGGCGGCAAATATGTTGCCGATATCGTGCCGGACAGCTTTCGCTTTCTGCTCGACTATCTCCCCACCGTGCGCCGTGAGGGCAAGGCGATGAGCCTGCGGCTGGGGCGCCGGTTCTTCAAGGAATTGGGCTACCTCACGCCCTGGGGCGCCGATGGCATCAGTCCGTTCGAGAAGGAACGCATTCTCGATCCATTACCCGATCCTGCCGTCATGGCCGCCGTGCCACGGCTGATGGCCGAGCAGATGCCGGTGTTTGCTGGGCTTGCTATTGCCGAGCAATGGGGCGGCTGTGTCGATGTCACGCCCGACGCCATTCCAGTGATTTCGCCGGTCGAGCAAGTGCCCGGCTTTTTCCTGTCGACCGGCTATTCCGGGCATGGCTTCGGGCTGGGGCTGGGCGCGGCGCGGCTGACGGCCGATCTGGTTTCGGGTCGTGCGCCGGTGGTTGATCCGCACGACTTCCGCTTCTCGCGCTTCAGCGAGAAGGGCGGCGTGCGTCTGGAAGGATTGCCTTGACCCGACCTACGCTGATAGCCCATGCGCCAGGATTTTGAGAGAGAGTGATGACCGACACGCCCCCGGTGGCCCCTATCCAAGGCGCGCCCTTAATCCCGGTTCGGCGTCGTCGCCCCTGCGGGCTGGCCTGCATGCTGATCCGGCGGGTGCTGATGGGGCTCGTCGTGCTCTGGGCCATTTCGGCGCTGATCTTTGCCGGCACGCAAATCCTGCCCGGTGATGTCGCCACCGCCATGCTCGGCCAGCAGGCCACGCCAGAGGCGGTCGAAGGCATCCGCAAGGAGCTTGGCCTCGAACGCCCTCCCGTCGTGCGCTATGTGGCCTGGCTCAGTGGTGTGTTGCACGGCGATCTGGGCCGCAGCACCAGCAATAAGCAGGACATCGCCACCAGCATTGCGCCGCGCCTGGCCAATACGATGTTCCTGGCGAGCGTCGCCGCCGCCATCGCCGTGCCGCTGGCCATCCTGCTCGGCCTCATCGCTGCCCGCTTCGCCGGCACCTTGGCCGACCGGGTGATCAATATCGTCACGCTGGCCGCCATATCGCTGCCCGAATTTTTCGCGGGCTATCTGCTTATCGCATTCTTCTCGATCACGCTGGGCTGGTTCCCCAGCGGCTCGACGGTTTCCGATGGTATGGGCTTGTGGCAGCGCCTTTCGGCCATTGCCCTACCCACTGCCACGCTGGTCATCGCCGTGCTCGGCCATATGATGCGCATGACTCGCGCAGCGCTGCTCAATGTCATGTCGGCGCCCTATATCGAAACCGCCGAACTCAAGGGCTTGTCCCCCTGGCGGGTGATCTGGAAACACGCTCTGCCCAATGCGCTGTCGCCCATTATCAATGTAGTGGCGCTCAACATGGCCTATCTCGTGGTTGGGGTCGTGGTGGTCGAGGTGATCTTTGTTTATCCCGGCATGGGCCAATACATGGTCGATCACGTCTCCAAGCGCGACGTGCCCGTGGTGCAGGCCTGTGGGCTGATTTTTGCGGCGGTCTATATTCTGCTCAACCTGGTCGCCGACATTGCTGCCGTCATTGCCAATCCGCGCCTGAGGCATCCGCGATGAACCGCAAGCTTCGTCCATCGCCACTGGTCGCGGTGGCCTTCCTCGTGCTGGCGCTCTTCATCGGCATTGCCGCCTTTGCGCCATGGGTCGCCCCCTATGATGTGTCCAAAGTGGTCGGCGGCGTGTGGGAACCGCCCTCGGCCATCGCTCTGCTCGGCACCGACAATCTGGGGCGTGACCTGCTCTCGCGCATCATCTGGGGTGCCCAGGTCACGCTGAGCATTGCCGCTCTCGCCACGCTTATCGCCTTTATCGTCGGGGTGGCGCTGGGGCTATTGGCTGCGATGCAGCGCGGCTGGGTGGATCAGGCACTTTCGCGTGGCAATGATCTGATGATGGCCATCCCCACGCTGATCTTCGCGCTGGTGGTTTTGGCCGTGCTGCCCAAGAATGTCGTCGTGCTGGTCCTCGTTATGGCCGCGCTCGATGCCACGCGCGTCTTCCGCGTCAGCCGCGCCGTCGCCACCGACATTGCCGTGCTTGACTACGTCGAAGTCGCCCGCATGCGCGGCGAGGGCTGGGGCTGGATCATGCTGCGCGAAATCCTGCCCAATGCGGCCGCGCCACTCCTCGCCGAATTCGGTATGCGCTTCGCGTTCGCGGTGCTGTTCCTGTCGACGCTCTCTTTCCTGGGCCTGGGCATCCAGCCACCCGTGGCCGATTGGGGGAGCCTCGTCAAAGAGAACAAGGATGGTCTGCTGTTTGGCATTTTTGCCGCGCTCATTCCCGGCGGCGCCATTGTCCTGCTGGCTGTCTCGGTCAATCTCATCGTGGACTGGGTGCTGACCCGGGCGGCGCACCTGCGCGGGGAGCTTGGCAATGGTTAGTGCCCTGCTCAGCGTCAGCGATCTCGTCATTGCGGCGGGCGAGACCATTCTGGTCGACAAGGTATCTTTCGACCTCGAACCGGGTCGCGTGCTCGGGCTGATCGGGGAATCGGGCGCCGGCAAATCCACTATTGGCCTTGCCGCCCTCGGCTATGGCCGCCGTGGCGTGCGAATTACCGCGGGCCGTGTGGTCCTCAACGGGCAGGACATCCTCCAGCTCGGCAAAGCCGGGGCACGCGACCTGCGCGGCGCAGCCGTGACCTATGTCGCCCAATCCGCCGCTGCCGCATTCAACCCCGCCCATCCACTGCTCGATCAGGTCATCGAAGCCAGCGTCTGGCACGGCATCATGAGCAAGGCTGACGCCATTGCGCGGGCAAAAAGCCTGTTCGCCATGCTCGACCTGCCCGATCCCGAGCATTTCGGGCAGCGCTATCCCCATCAGGTCTCGGGCGGCCAATTGCAACGCGCCATGACCGCCATGGCACTCTGCTCCAAGCCGCAA
This sequence comes from Devosia sp. ZW T5_3, assembly GCF_044987315.1. Classification (NCBI taxonomy): domain Bacteria; kingdom Pseudomonadati; phylum Pseudomonadota; class Alphaproteobacteria; order Hyphomicrobiales; family Devosiaceae; genus Devosia; species Devosia sp. ZW T5_3. Next base: position 152,763 of record NZ_JBJDRE010000002.1, on the reverse strand, counting down.
TTGGTGGTGTTTGACGAGCCTACCACGGCGCTCGATGTCACGACGCAAATCGAAGTGCTGGCGGCTATCAAGCATGCCATCGCCACCACGCACACTGCCGCGCTCTATATCTCGCACGACCTTGCCGTCGTGGCGCAGATTGCCGATGACATTCTGGTGCTGCGCCACGGCAAGACGGTGGAATCCGGCACCAGCGAGCGCCTGTTCACCGCTCCCGCCGAGGATTACACCAAGCGCCTGATGTCGGTGCAATGGGCCGAAAAGGCCGTCGCTGCCAAACCGGCTGAACGGCTGCTCTCGGTCAACAATATCCATGCCGGTTATGCCTCAGGCGCGGACGTACTCGGCGATATCAGCCTTGATGTCGGCACTGCCGAAACCCTGGCCGTGGTCGGGGAATCCGGTTCGGGTAAATCGACCCTGGCGCGGGTGCTGATGGGCCTGCTGCCGGCACGGTCCGGCACCATCGCGTTTGAGGGCACCGAACTGGCCCCCGCGCTGGCCAAGCGCACGCGCGAGCAATTGCGCAATGTGCAGATGATCCACCAGATGCCCGATATTGCGCTCAATCCGCTGCAAACCGTTGGCACCACTATCGGGCGGCCGCTGGACTTTTATTTCGGCCTCAGCGCCAAGCAGAAGAGCCAGCGTGTCGCCGAGTTGCTCGACCAGATCGAACTGCCTGCCAGCATGCTCAGCCGCTATCCGGGCCAGCTTTCGGGCGGCCAGAAGCAGCGTGTGTGCATTGCCCGCGCATTGGCGGCCAAGCCGCGCCTCATCATCTGCGACGAGCCGACCTCGGCGCTCGATCCGCTGGTGGCAGAGGGCATTCTGGCGCTGCTGATGCAGATCCAGCGCGACACCGGCACGTCCTATCTGTTCATCACCCACGATATCGCCATCGTGCGCGCCATCGCCGATAGTGTGGCGGTGATGCATCGGGGCCGCGTGGTTCGCTATGGCCGCAAGGCCGAAGTGCTGTCGCCGCCCTTCGACGCCTATACCGCCCAATTGCTCGAATCCGTGCCGGAGATGAAAATCGGCTGGCTCGATGGCGTATTGCAACGCCGCCAGGCCAATCTGGCGCAGAGTTGAGCCCGTTGCTTTCGCTTGGCTCAATCACCATTTTCCCTATTCGCCGCGCTGCCGCGATACGACCCTTCTGGAAGGAAACCTAGCATGACACGACGCGGACTTCTCCTCGATGGCGGCATGGGGCGTGAGTTGGAGCGCATTGGCGCGCCGTTCCGCCAGCCTGAATGGTCGGCTTTGGCCCTGATGGAAGCGCCTGAGTTCGTCACCCAGGCGCATGCCGGCTATATCGAAGCGGGCGCGGATGTCATCACCACCAATAGCTATGCCGTGGTGCCCTTCCACATCGGTGAGGAGCGCTTTGCCGCCGATGGCAAAAGGCTCGCGGCGCTTGCCGGGCGCCTGGCGCGCGAAGCCGCTGACGCGGCCAAGGATCGCAAAGTGCTGGTCGCCGGATCGCTCCCGCCAGTGTTCGGCTCCTATCAGCCCGACCTGTTCAACCCGGAATTGGCCGGCGCCTATCTCGACGTGCTGGTTGGCGGCATGGCGCCGTTTGTCGATGTCTGGCTGGCCGAAACACAGAGCAGCTTGGCCGAAGCGCGCGCGGCTCACGCCGCGATCGCCAGCACCGGCCTGCCGTTCTGGATTTCCTTCACCCTGCGCGATGACGTTTCCCCCGCCGAAATGGGCGAACCCCAATTGCGCTCCGGGGAAACCGTGGTTGCCGCCGCGGAGCTGGCAGCGTCGCTGGGTGCCTCGGCCATGCTGTTCAATTGCAGCATGCCCGAAGTCATGACCGCCGCCATCGACGCGGCCTCCAAGACCTTTGCCCGCCTGGGTGTTGATCCCCAGATCGGCGTTTACGCCAATGCCTTCCCGTCCCAGCAGGACGACGAAGAGGCCAATGCCGTGGTCACCGAAATCCGCGACGACCTCAACCCGGTGGCCTATGACCAATGGGCCCAGCAATGGGCCAAGGCCGGCGCCAGCATTATCGGCGGCTGCTGCGGCATCGGCACCGAGCATATCCACACGCTCGGCAAGCACCGCACCTGGTAGAGCGCTAGGCCAGCAGCTTCGCCGCAGCCAGCGACAAGGCCACCACACCCAGCCCGATCGAGCGTTCGTCGGGCTGGTAATCGGAATTGTGCAATCTGTCGTCGCGTCCCTCCTGGGACGCGCCGATACCCAATTGGAACGCCGGCACCCTCTCCCCGATCAGGGCGAAATCCTCGGCGCCCAGCGACGCCCTGCCCTGCTGCACCACATCGCCATAATGCTCGCGGATCGCTGCCATGGTGGTTTCAAGGATATGCGTATCGCTGACCAGCGAGGGCACGCCGCGCACATAGCTGATCTCGCATTCGACCCGCAGCGATGCCTCCAGCCCCTGACATTGCCGCCGCAACGCTGCCTCAATTAGATTGCGCGAGTGCTTGTCCTGGGTTCGCACCGTGCCGCGCAGCATGCAGGAATCGGGAATGATATTATGGGTATCCCCGGCCTGGATCGCGCCGATGGTCAATACGGCCGGATGCATCGGATCGACCTCACGGGACACGATGGTTTGCAGCTGCAGCACCAGATGCGCCGCTGCAACAATCGGGTCCACCGTCTGATGCGGCCGTGCCGCATGGCCCGAAGACCCGCGAATGACTATGTCGAATTCGTCCGAGGAACCGTTGGTGATCCCGGTCACGAAACTGAAGGTCCCGGTCGCCTCATCAGGGTGATTGTGGAAGCCGAGCGCCATATCGACGCCCTCCAGCACGCCATCGGCAATCATCGCCGCCGCGCCGCTTTCCGAGGTTTCCTCGGCTGGCTGGAACATCAGCTTGATGCGGCCCGAAAGCTGGGGCGCGACCTGCTTGAGCACCGCGCCAATTCCGATCAGCGTGGCGGTATGCAGATCATGCCCGCAGGCATGCATGCGTCCGGCAATGGTTGAGGCGTAAGGCAGGCCGGTCTGCTCGTGAATGGGCAGCGCATCCATATCGGCGCGGATCAACAGAGTCGGCCCCGGCCGGCCGCCTTCGATCACCCCGACCACGCCGGTTCGCCCGATCCCGGTCTGGTGGATGATCCCCAGCCGGGCCAATTCCCGCGCGACTGTCGCGCTGGTGCGCACTTCCTCGAAGGCCGTCTCGGGGTGGGCATGAATATCGCGCCGGATCTCGATCAGCCGCGGCTCCTCATCGGCCGCAATCTTTTCGACCAGACCTGCCAGGTCGTTGAAACCACCACTCACGATTCGATCCTCATCACACAAGCGCGGCATGTCGTAACGATTGGCGCCGCGTTTGACGAGTGCGCGCGATGCTGACCGGAACCTGCCGGAACTTTGCAAAAGCGTTGCTGGTATCGATCTTCCGGCGGCATCGTCGGCCACGTATAAGGCCGGGGATGGATCGTGCAGATGCACCCAAGGCGTCGGGGAGAATATTTTGAGCAATTCCGAACGGATCGAGCAGCTGCTGGCCGCCATGACGCTGGAGGAGAAGGTTTCCCTGCTTTCCGGTGAGGATTTCTGGAGTGTGCCGGCCGTTGAGCGCCTCAATATCGGTAAGCTGCGCGTTACGGACGGCCCCAATGGCGCGCGTGGCGGCGGTTCGCTGATCGGCGGGGTGAAGTCGGCCAGTTTCCCGGTGGGCATCGCCCTGGGCTCAACATGGAATGTGCCGCTGCTCGAAGAGATCGGCGCGGCGCTGGCCGACGAGGTCAAGTCCAAAGGCGCGCATATGCTGCTGGCGCCTACGGTGAACATCCACCGCTCGGTGACCAATGGCCGCAATTTCGAGTGCTATTCGGAGGATCCATTCCTCACCGCCGAACTGGCCGTGGGCTATATCAAGGGACTGCAGAGCCAGGGGATCGGCGCCACGATCAAGCATTTCGTGGGCAATGAAAGCGAGATCGAGCGCACCACCATTTCAAGCGAAGTGGGCGAGCGGGCGCTGCGCGAAATCTATCTCATTCCCTTCGAGGCGGCGGTGAAGAAGGCCGGAACCTGGGGCGTCATGAGTTCCTATAACCGGCTCAACGGCACCTATACCTCGGAGCATAACTGGCTGCTGGGCACCGTGTTGCGCGATGAATGGGGCTATGATGGCATCGTCATGTCCGACTGGTTCGGCAGCCATTCCACGGCCGAGACGGTAATTGCCGGGCTGGACCTGGAAATGCCCGGTCCCACCCGCGACCGCGGCCAGAAACTGGTGGATGCGGTCAATGCCGGCAGCGTCGATGCGGCGATCGTGGACCAGCGGGTGCGGGCCATGCTGCGGCTGATGGAGTGCGTCGGCTCGCTCGATGATCACCGCCCGCATGCCGAACGCGCCGATGACCGGCCGGAAACCCGTGCACTCATCCGCCGGGCTGGGGCCGAGGCCGCCGTGCTGCTCAAGAATAACGGGATGCTGCCGCTGGCCGGTGAAGGCAAGATCGCCGTGATCGGCCCCAATGCCAGGACCGCGCAGATCATGGGCGGCGGCAGCGCCCAGCTCAACGCGCATTATCGCATTTCGCCCTGGCAAGGGCTGGTTTCGGCCCTTGGCGAAGAGCGACTGAGCTACGCGCAGGGCTGCACCAATGAGCGTTTCCAGCCGGTGCTGCGCGGGGATTTCACCGTCGAATATTTCGACAACGAAAAACTGGCGGGCACCCCGGTGCACATCGGCACGCAGGAAGAAGCGCAGGCCTTCTGGATCGGCAATGTGGGCGACGGCAAGGTCGACCCGCTGCATTTCTCGGCACGGATCACGGGCCAGTTCAACCCCGAGGTGAGCGGCGAGCATCGCGTGGGCATCTATTCGGCCGGCTTCGCCAAGGTGTTTGTCGATGGCAAGCTGATTGCCGACGCCTGGACCGACTGGAGCAAGGGCCGCACCTTCTTTGAGGAAGGCTCTGACGAAGTCATCGGCTCGGTGACCCTGGAGGCCGGACGCAGCTATGAAGTGGTGATCGAATTTGCCACCAAGGCATTCGCCACGCTGGGCCTTGCCGCCTTTGCCTGCGGCATTGGATATCCCTTGGGCGACGAGGCCATTGCCGAGGCAGTGCTGGCGGCGCGCGACGCCGATGTCGCATTGGTCTTTATCGGCCGCAATGGCGAGTGGGATACCGAAGGCAGCGACCTGCTGTCGATCGAGTTGCCGGGACGGCAGAACGAGCTGGTGGCGGCGGTGGCCCAGGCCAATCCAAACACCATCGTCGTGCTGCAGACCGGCGGACCGGTGGAAATGCCTTGGATCGGTTCGGTCGCGGCAGTGTTGCAGGCCTGGTACCCTGGGCAGGAAGCCGGCAATGCCATCGCCGATGTGCTGACGGGCGTCGCCGAACCCGGTGGGCGCCTGCCCCAGACCTTCCCGGTTCGCTGGGCCGACAATCCGGCGCATAGCCAGGACCGCGAAGTCTATCCGGGGCTCGAGGGCAAGGTCCGCTATGAGGAAGGTATCTTCGTGGGCTATCGCCATTATGACCGGCTGGGCTTGACGCCACTATTCCCCTTTGGCTTCGGGCTGAGCTACACCAGTTTCACGCTGTCCGACCTTGTGGTGGACGATAGCCGGTTCGAGAGCGATGGCGAGGTCAATGTGAGCCTCGCCGTGACCAATAGTGGATCGCGGACCGGCTCGGCCGTCATCCAGCTTTATGTCGGTGACGAGGTCTCGTCCGAATCCCGCCCGGCCAAGGAACTCAAGGCATTCCACAAGGTGCAACTGGCGCCGGGCGAAACCGGCAAGGTGACCCTGAAACTTGACGCCCGCAGTTTCGCCTATTTTAGCGAGACCGGCCACCACTGGGTGGTGGAAGCTGGCGCATTCACGCTGCGGGCGGGCCTATCCTCTGCCGACCTGCCGCTGAGCGCCAGCGTGGAGCGGAAGACACCAATGGTGTTGCAGGTTTAGGTAGCGCCTACCTGACCTTGATGACCACCTTGCCCTTGGCACGACCCTGTCCGATATAGGCCAGCGCCTCGTTGGTCTGTTCGAACGGGAAGACGCCATCGATCACCGGGCGGATGATGCCGGCCTCGATGAGCGCCGTGATTTGAGCCAATTGTGCGCCATTACCGGCCATGAACAGGAAAGAATAGCGGAGACCGGCGCGCTTGGCTTGCCGCCGGATGCCGGCGCTAAGCAGGCGCAGGACCAGTTTCAGCAGCGGGTTCAGATGTTTTTCGCGGGCGAATTCGGGATCGGGCGGGCCGGAGATCGACACTGCGGCGCCACCGGGCTTCAGTACTCGCAGCGACTTTTCAAGCGTCTTGCTATCCTGGCTGTTGAGGACGACGTCATAGTCCGAAAGCACCTGCTCGAAGTCATCCTTGCGGTAATCGACGACGGTATCGGCACCGAGGCTTTTGACCAGATCGGCATTGGCCGCGCTGGTCGTGGTGGCAATTGTTGCGCCCAGATGCTTTGCCAATTGAATGGCGAAGGTGCCAACGCCGCCTGAACCGGCCTGAATGAAAACCTTCTGGCCTTTGCGAAGGCCCGCCCGTTCGACCAGCGCCTGCCACGCGGTCAGCCCCACCAGCGGAATGGAGGCGGCCTCTTCCATGTTGAGGTTTTTTGGCTTTAGCGCCACGTCCGCCTCGTCCATGGCGATATATTCGGCGAACGTGCCGATCCGCCCATCGCGCGGCCGGGCATAGACTTCATCACCCACATTGAATTTTTTGACCTTTGCACCCACGCGGATGATCACCCCGGCCACGTCATGGCCGACGATGAAGGGCGGCTTATAGGGCACGATGAGCTTGAATTCCCCGTCTCGCAGCATGGAATCCAACTGGTTCAAACTGGCGGCATGGACCTGCACCAGCACGTCATTCGGCCCGACCTGCGGCTCTGGGACATCGCCAAGCCGGAGGGGAGCTTTCTTGGCATAGCGATCAACGATGAAGGCTTTCATTTTCGTGGCTTTCCGAAATGTAACGAGCCCCATCGGGTTCGCCGCTATTGTATTACGCTCATTTAGTAATATTATGATCATATTGCAATAGTCGATCCAAGGAGATCCCATGCGTTACGAGAAGGGCCGAAAAGACGCGTCGCGCCAGCGGATCATGGATGTAGCGACGGAGAAGTTCCGCTCGGAGGGCATTGCTGCATCAGGGCTTGCCGGCATCATGAACGCGGCGGGGCTGACCAATGGTGCGTTTTACCCCCACTTCCCGTCCAAGGCGGCGCTGGTGCGCGAAACCCTCGCGGCAGCGCTCACGGGTCAGTCGGATCAGACGCGCGACCTGCTGGAGGCCGGCGGGGTGTCATTGGCCATCGACGCATATCTCTCGCCCGACCACCGCGACAATCCGGGCACCGGATGCGCTTCGGCTGCGCTGTTGCCGGAAATCGCGCGCGAGCCTGCCGAGACACGCCAGGTTTATACCGAGCATGTCCTGAAGCTCATCCGCCTCGTCGCGGCACAGCTTCCAGGCGATGCCAGCGAGCGCGAAGATGTGGCCTTTGGCATTTTTGCGACCCTGATCGGCGCGCTTGAGCTGTCGCGCGCCGTGGAGGAGGCCGAACTCTCGGACCGCATTCTTGTCGCTGGTGCGGCGGCGGCAAAGCAAATGCTCGCGCCCCATCAAGGCCAGCCAGCCAAGGACAAATTGTCATGAAGCATCAGGACGTACCGACCAGCACGATCAATGTCGGCGGCACGATATTCGCTTATCGGGAGCTCGGACCCAAGACAGGCGTGCCGGTGATCTTTCTCACCCATCTGACGGCGGTTCTGGACAATTGGGACCCGAGGGTGGTCGATGGCATCGCGGCAAAACGCCATGTCATCACCTTCGACAATCGCGGGGTCGGCGCATCGGCGGGCAAGGTTCCCGATACGATCGAGGCCATGGCCCGCGACGCGATCGCCTTCATCCGGGCGCTCGGCTTCACGCAGATCGATCTGCTGGGGCTTTCGCTGGGCGGCTTCATCACCCAGAAAATTGTGCAGCTGGAGCCGCAGCTCGTTCGCAAAATCATTCTGGCGGGCACCGGGCCAGCCGGCGGCAGCGGCATCGACAAGGTGACCCAGATCACCATCTTGGACATGGTCCGCGCCGCATTGACCTTCAAGGATCCCAAGAACTACCTGTTCTTTACGCAGACCCCCAATGGCAAGAAGGCGGCGAGCGCGTTCCTGCAGCGCTTGAAGGAGCGGACCGCCAATCGCGATAAAGCCATCTCGCTTGGCGCCTTCTACCGGCAGCTCAAGGCCGTGCATGCCTTTGGACTGGAGCGGCCCGCCGATTTATCGCGAGTGCTGCACCCTGTGCTCGTGGTGAATGGCGATCAGGATCGGATGGTGCCCACCAGCAACTCGATCGACATGGCAAAGCGCTTTCCCAATGCCGAACTGGTTCTCTATGCAGATGGCGGGCACACGGCGATTTTCCAGTATCACGAGGCATTCGTGAACAAGGCGCTGGAATTCCTCGAGGCCTAGCGATGTGACTTTGCCTCAGCTGGCGATGGCTTCCAGGGCGCCCGCCTCCCGCACCGCAACCTCGGCCATGGCCAGAGCCGCTTCGCGGGTCTTGGCGGCGGCGATGAAGCGGCCATTGTGGCAGAAGCTCGCGCCGGCCACGCCGCAGGCAGCTTCGAGATCGCCATTGGTCAAGCCGGCCCAGGCGGCCGGCAGATCTGCCCGCACTTCAAAGCCTTCATCGGCCTGCCGGATCGTGGTGAGGCACCAATCCTTGTCGCGCGGATGCACGACGAATAGCAGGTGATCGGCACCGGCCTTCACGATAGCGGGACGGAACGGCATGCCCATGGGCAGTTCCAGTACACGCCCCTGCCCTGCGGTCTCGATGGCCCGCTCCACCAACGCCTCGGCCCGCAACTTTGCAGCGCTCCGGGCTATTCTGGCTTCAACGAAACTGCGGGCAATGGCGAGGGCGGCGTGGAAGCTGCGATCCTCGGCCTCGGGGTCAGTCTCGTCAAAAACCGGTTTGAGGGTTTCTAGCAAGGCTGGCAAGGTTAGCCCCGCCAGCGGCCCCGATGGGCTCAGCGCACCATTGTCCACCAGATCGATCGGCAGCACGAAGCTGCCGTCGAACGCCGCATGCACCACTTCGATATGGGCCTCAGGAAGGCCTGAAGCGGCAAGATAATCGCGGCCGAAATGCTTCCAGATCAGGCCAAACGAGGAATAAGGCTGACCATCCTCGCGTAGCGGAGCGCCGCGCTGATGGTGATCGAATATCTGCGCCGCTGCATCATAGGCGCCGCCCACATCATAAATGACGCGATCGGCTCCGGCCGTGATCCACTCCGGCGCCCGGCTGCGGACCAGCCGCGCCTGCGGAAAAAGCCGGGTCAGGATGACGCTGGACAGCAATTCATCGGCATGGAAGCCACCGGAATGGGTGACGAGGAAATCTGGAATCATGCCGGAATGCGCCTTGTGTTCGCGGAGGGGCCGCTTGTGCTGCGCACCAGATAGCGTTGCAGGCGCCGAGCGGCAATGTGCAGCCGGCACTTTTCTCGCCTCAGTTCGGGAGAAGCCCCTGCGAAAGACAAGCAGGCCTGGCCAGATCCGTATGAGCGCTAGAAGACCTTGCCTTCCTTGAGGTGGGTCGTCGTGCCGTTCAGCAGGTAATCGCCGACGATGCGGGATTTGTGCAGCAGCGGATTGTGATTGAGCACGGTGCGGATATTGCGCCAGTGGCGATCGAAATTGTATTTGCGCGAGGTGACCGAGCCGCCACCCAGTTCGAACATGCGCTCGGCAGTGCGAGGGCCGAGCTGGCCCAATACGATCTGCACCCGTGCCGTGGTGAGCGCGCTGGCGAGCAGCGACGCTTCGATCTGGGCCTCGTCATTCGTCGCGAAGGCCGCGACGGTGTGATCGAGGGCGCGAGCGCCTTCGGCCAGCAGGGCATCGATAGCCAGGGAATTGGCGGCGATCTCGCCGATTACCTGTTGCACGAAATGGTCTTGGCGGGCGGTTTCCGCCATGCTGTGGGCGGCCGAACGGGCCTGCTTGCGCACATAATCCAGGCCATCGGCGAGCACATTGCGCACGGCGCCGCCGGCGCTGGCCGCCAGGTGAAGCTGACGGAGCGTCGAGCAGTGACGACCGACGAGGTTTTCGAGGCTGCGGCGGGCGAATTCGTGCGGGAACACTTCGACATTGTCGAGGATGACGCCGCCGCTAGCGGTGAGGCGCTGGCCCATACCGTCCCAATCGTCCAGAATCTGAATGCCCGGACGATCGACCGGCAGCAGCACACCAACAATCTGTCCGCCTTCATCGAGTGCGCTGAACGAGGCGAAATCGGCAAAGGCCGTGCCGGTGGCGTACCATTTTCGGCCATTGAGGCGGAAGCTGTCGCCCTGGCGAACAATGGTAGTGGTAACCTCTCCCGGCCGGGCCGTGCCCTGTTCGGTATGGGCGCCGGCAAACAGCTTGCCGGCCAGGATCAGCTCGATGGCCCCGGCGTCCCGCTGGGTGGGCGCGCTGAGGACGACGTTCTCGACATAGTTGAAATGCGAACGCAGTGCATGGGCGACATTGGAGTCGGCCGCACCAATGGCAGCGATCAGTTCGATATAGTCGACCACCGAGCCGCCCGGCCCGCCCAGCGCGACTGGAACGCGCAGCGCGCTGAGCCCTGAGTCCCGGAACAGGCGGAAAGCCTCGAATGGCAATTGCCGGTCGAGATCGCGCTGGGCCGCACCCTTGGCGATCTCGGCCACCAAGGCCGGCACTCGCGACAGCAATTCCTCACGCGAGGGCCGGGGTTGGATTGGGCGTTCTTTGAGGAGGGAGGTCATGGTTCAGCGCGCCCCGATCATTGCTGCAGCCAGATATCGGCGCCGTTGCTCCATAGGTCTTCGACGCCGACCTTCAGGTTTTGCACGCGCTTGTCGTAGATGGTGAGCACGGCGGGCGTGACGATATCGAGCGTGGGCAGATCTTCCACCACGATGCGCTGGAACTGGTTGAACAGCTCGACGCGCTTGGCCTGATCAACCTCGACCGCCGCCGCTTCGAGCAGGCGATCGACTTCGGGGTTGGAATATTTCGAGCCATTGGTGAAGGGCACGCCGGGCTTGAAATTCTTGGACCAGTAGAGGCGCTGGATGCCCACGGTGGGATCATAAAGATTGCTCATGCCCTCGATGGCGATGTCGAAATCGCGATCGGTGAACACGCGCTTGACGAAAGTGGCGAAATCCTGCGTGCGCAGCTCGACCTGGATGCCGACCTTGGCGAGGGCTTGGGCGAAATATTCGGCGGTCTGCTTGGGCGGGCCCGAGGGCTGGGTCGGGTCGATGAACAGCTTGAAGCGCCAGCCATCGGCGCCCTTGGGATAGCCGGCCTCGTCGAGCAGGGCATCGGCCTTGGCCGGATCGAACGCGTATTTGGGCAGATCGGGCGTGAAGAAGCGGGTGAGATCAGGGCTGACCGGGCCATCAAGGCGGGTGGCGTAGCCGAGATAGATGGTGTTGACGATGAAGTCCTTGTCCACCGCATGGGCAATGGCGTGGCGCACCTTGATATCGGCCAGATAGGGATTTTCGAGATTGAATTCGGCGCGGGCAATGCTGGGCGAATAAGGCGCAGGGCGGGTATCGACCACCAGGTTCGGATTGGCCTTGAGGCGCTCGACATCGGTCAGCGGAATATTGGTGGTCGAAACCTGAACTTCGCCGGTTTCGATGGCAGCGACGGCAGCGGCCGGATCGATGATGAAGCGGAAGATGATCTGGTCGAGATGGGGCTTGGGAGCGCCCCAATAATTCTCGTTACGGGTGAACAGGGCATGGCTGCCGCGCACCCACTCGACGAATTTATAGGGTCCGGTGCCGATCGGCGCCGCATTGTGCGGGTTCTCGGGAATATTGGTGCCTTCATAGAGATGCTTGGGCACGATCGGCGCTTCGAAGCTGGCAAAGGCGCTGAGCAGGAATGGCGCGGGCTTGGAGAGGATCAGCTCGACCTCGTTGGGTGCCAGCACATTGGCCTGTTCGACCGAGGCAAAGGTGGCGCGACCGCGGGGATGATGCTCCTTGAGCGCCAGGATGGAGAAGGCGACGTCTTCGGCGGTGAAATCCTCGCCATCATGCCATTTCACGCCCTCGCGCAGCTTGAACCAATAGCGCAGGCCATCCTCGGCGACGGTCCATTCGGTGGCCAGCAGCGGCTGCGGATTGAAATCCTCGTCATAGGTCAAAAGGCTCTCGGTGGCCTTGCCGCTGATGTAATAGGCGGCGCCGGCGCTATGGGCGATGAGCACCAGCACGGGAGGCTCGGTGCCGATATTGATGGAGATGCTGCCGCCCTGCACGGGCTCGCTCTGTGCAAAGGACGGCCCGGACCAGGCAGTGACCGCCGCGATGGCGGCCGTGGACAGCAGGAACGCGCGGCGAGTGAGCGGCAATATGCGCGGGTTGCGGATCGACATCAGAAGTATTCCCCGTTGATGCGGCCTGGCTCAGGCACGGGCCGCAGATGATCTTGGCCACCCAAATCGGGGAGGCGGCTTAAAGCATATAATCTCTAGTAATTTAATCGAGATACTAGATTGCTGCCGTTTCCATGCCGGAGAAAAAGCGCGGGTGCGACGCGGCACCTGGGGAGAATAATATGGCGGCGAGGCGTGCCGAGGCGGGGTTGGCGACCCGAGGCACCACGCGCCGTTCAGGCGAAAGATTTTCTGCGTCCTGGCAGAGTGCCGAAATGCCGCTCCGCGTCGGCGTCCGAAAACGCAATCGACAATCTCTATCAATTGAATAGACTTAATCCAGCATGAGGTGAAACCTATGACTGTGATCGAAACCGGCAAATCGCGCATCGCGATCAATCCCCGCATTGTCATGCGCAGAAAGGCTGCCGAACTGCTGGTGCTGGCCGGCACGAGCCTGGCCTTTATCTTCGCGCTCGCCATCGCCTTCGGCTTCATCAGCGGCTGAGCCAATCTCCAGGAGCTTCCAATGGCATCCGAATTTATCGGTCACACTTCCAATCGCGAGGGCTCCGACATCGTGCCCACGAGCGGCCCGGTGATCGACAAGACCTATATCCGCAATCACGTGCAGGCGGCGGAGGCGGCCGGGATCGACCGGTTGCTGATCGGGCAGTTTGCGCAATGGCCGGATAACAACCAGATCGCCGCCTATGTGTTCGGCCAGACCGAGCGGATCGGCGCCCTGCTCGCGCATCGCCCGGGCCTGATGGCGCCGACGCTGGGCGCGCGGCAATTGGCGACGCTGGACCAGTTTTCCGAGGGCCGGGTCTGGGTCCACATCATCACCGGCGGCTCCGATGCCGATCAGGCGCGGGACGGCGATTTCGAGGATCACGACACCCGCTATGCCCGCACCGACGAATATATCGAGGTACTCAAGAGGGTCTGGGAGAGCGACGCTCCGTTCGACCATGAGGGGCGGTTCTACAAGTTCAAGGGCGCTTTCAGCCAGGTAAAGCCGTTCCAGAAGCCGCGCATTCCGATTTCGTTCGGCGGCTCATCGGACGCGGCCATCGCGGTAGCCGGCAAGCATGCCGATATCTATGCGCTATGGGGCGAACCGCTCGATGGCACGCGCGAAACCATTGCCAAGGTGCGCGCCGCCGCCATTGCCAATGGCCGCGATCCCAATGCCATCCGCTTCACCCTGGCCTTCCGCACCATTGTCGCCGATACCGAGGACCAGGCCTGGTCCAACGCCGCCGATATCCTCGAAAAGGTCAAGGCTGGCGTGGCGCGGCAGGCGGGCGGCAATGGCGAGAAGCTGCCCGCCAATGTCGGATCGGTCCGCCTGCGGGAAGCGGCCAAGCGCGGCAAGGTGCTCGACAAGCGGCTATGGACCGAAGTGGCCGAAGCCAGCGGCGCGGGCGGCAATTCCACCGCTTTGGTCGGCAACCCCGAACAGGTGGCCGAAGCCATGCTCGACTATTACGATGCCGGCATTTCCAACTTCCTGGTGCGCGGCTTTTATCCCACCGCCGACACGGTGACCTATGGCCGCGATGTCGTGCCGCTGGTCAAGGCCGGCATTGCCGAACGCGAAGCAAGGAAGGTTGCCGCAGAATGAGTACGCCGCTCGACATCGTCGATATCCATACCCATCTCTGGCCACCCGCCTGGGGCCCGGGCGGTAAATATGCCAAGCCCGCCGGTTCGTTCTCGCCCGAGATCTACCGCAAGATCACGACACCGGCGGCGCTGGTCGATGAATTCAAGGCGGCCAGGGTGTCGCTGGCAGTGGTCACAGCGACTATCGAAAGCCTGTTCGGCGCCGAGGGCCCGGTGGATTTCGGCGCTATCGCCGAGGCCAATGACTGGCTTGCGAGCCTGGTCGCGACCGAGCCGTCGCTGGCAGCCTTCGCCGTCACTGACGTGTTTGCGGGCGAGGCAGGTGCGCGGGAAGCCGAACGGGCCATCGTCGATTTGGGGCTCTCTGGCCTCGTCATCGATTCCTCGCGTGGGGGTAAGTTCCTGGCCGACCCATCGGCCCGGCCGACGCTCGAGGTTGCGGCGCGTCACCGCGTGCCAGTCTTCGTGCATCCGGTGGCCCATCCCAATTCCGATGTGCTGATCGCCGGGGCCGGCATGCTGGGCAATTCGCTGGGCCGCGGCTTGATGAATGGGGTGGCATTCCTCTCCGTCATCCAGTCGTCCATTCTCGACGACCTGCCCGATCTGCATCTGGTGTTCGCGACGCTGGGCCTGGGCGGTATCGTGCAGGCGGCGCGTGGTGGCATCTATGGTCGCACAGAGCGGCAGCGGCAACCGCGCCCCAATATCTATTTCGACACGATGGGCGCCGATCCGGCCATCGTGCGCCTGCTGGTGGGCTTCTTTGGCGCCGAGCGCGTGCTGGCCGGCACCGATTGGCCGATCCTGCCGGCGCTGCAGGCGGAAAGCCTGGGCGCCAACCTTGCCGAAGCCGGTCTGAACGAAGCCGAGCAGCGGCTGGTCGCCGGTGGCAATGCGCGGCGCCTCCTGGCCCTGCGCAAGACGCAGGCGCAGGCCGCCGAATAAGCGGATAGTTCGCAGTTTCGCGCCGGCAAGGCAGCATAGCAAAAAGGCCCGCGGATTGCTCCGCGGGCCTTTCATATTCATACGTTTGGCGCTTACGCGACCTTCTGGATCCGGCTCAGGGGAATGACCTGGGCGGTGCCGGCGGCGGAGCGGGCGACGCGGCCTTCAACGGGGTGGCCCGGATCGGTGAAGCCGGGCGTCGAGGGATGGCCGGTGGCCACCAGGCGATCGACCAGCGCTTCATCTTCGGCATCGAGCTTGACGTCGAGCGCCCGGATATAGCCATCCCACTGCTCTTCGGTGCGCGGACCGGCAATGGCCGAGGTGATGAGCTGGTTGTTCAGCACCCAGGCCAGCGCGAAATCGGCGGCGGCGATGCCCTTGGCTTCGGCGTGGGCGGCAACTTGCTTCGCGATGGCGATGGATTCCTCGCGGAACTCCACGTCGTGCATGCGTTTGTCGCCGCGGCCGGCACGGGTGTCGGCGCCAGGCGCCTCGCCGATATTGTATTTGCCCGTCAGGATGCCGCGCGCCAGCGGGCTATAGGAGACATTGCCCAGGCCATTGCCCACGGCGGCCGGCAATTGCTCGGCCTCGGCGGTGCGATTGACGATGTTGTAGAGCGGCTGGCTGGCGATCGGGCGGTCAATGCCGAGCTGGTCGGCCAGATGGGCCACTTCGGCAATGCGCCAGCCGCGGAAGTTCGAGACGCCGAAATAGCGCAGCTTGCCGGCCTTGATCAGGTCGGCGATCGCCCGCACCGGTTCTTCCAGCGAGGCGTCGAACACGGCGCGGTGAAAATAGATGATGTCGATATAATCGGTCTTCAGATTGCGCAGGCTGTTCTCGACCGTTTCGAAGACCCATTTGCGCGAATAGCCGCCCTTATTGGGCTTATCGCTGCGGGAATTGACGAATTTGGTGGCCACGACCCAATCGTCGCGATTGGCCTTGATCCCTTGGCCGACGACCTGCTCGGACTTACCGTCGTGATAGACATCGGCGGTGTCGATGAAATTGATGCCTTGGTCGCGCGCCTTGTCGATGATGCGGAACGCAACATCGTCGGGTGTCTGGTTGCCAAACATCATACTGCCGAGGGTGATTGGCGACACCTTGAGGGCGCTGCGCCCGAGGTAACGGTAGTCGACCATTGCTATTCTCCGTAAGCTAAGCGACGCGGCTGCGTCTTGTGAGGATAGAAGCGAAATCTGCCGTTAAGTGGCGGCGAGTTCGCGTGCTGCACGCGGATGGGCCACGCGGGCGCCACCCTTGTCATTGGCCGCGGCGATCAGCGCGCGGGTATAGTCGGTTTTCGGCGACCGCCAGATGGTCCTGTGGTCGCTCTCCTCGACGATCCGGGCATCCTTCATCACGATCACCCGGTCCGAAATGTATTGGACCACGGCGAGATCGTGCGAGATGAAGAGATAGGATAGACCCAGCGAGGTCTTGAGGTCGACCAGCAGATTGAGAATCTGGGCCTGGATCGAGACGTCGAGCGCCGATACCGGTTCGTCGCAGATGACGAGCGACGGCCGCAGGATCAGCGCGCGGGCAATGCCGATGCGCTGGCGTTGCCCGCCGGAAAATTCATGCGGATAGCGATCGGCGACATTTGACGGCAGGCGGACATGCTCGAAGGTTTCGTTGAGGCGGCGGCGGCGTTCCGCAGCGTCCCTGACGCCGTGCACGATCAGTGGCGCCTCGAGGATGTCGCGGATGGTCTTGCGCGGGTTGAGCGAGCCAAACGGATCCTGGAAGATCATCTGCAGGTCGCGCCGCACCGGCTGCAGCTGATTGGGCGAGAGCGCGGTAATGTCCCGCCCCTGGAAGACGATGCTGCCCTGCTGGGTGTTGACCAAGCGCATGATAGCCTTGGAAAGGGTCGACTTGCCGCTGCCGGATTCGCCCACAATGCCGAGGGTTTCGCCCTTGGCGAGGGTCAGCGAGACATTGTCGAGTGCCCGATTGGCGCGCTGTCTGGTCTGGTAGGTCACCGAGAGGTCGCGCACGGCCAGCAGCGGTTCGGCAGTGGCAGGCGTTGTTGGCAGGCGTTTCGCCGGCGGCTTCACGTCGTAGACATTGCGGCCATCAGCGCCGCGCGCCACGCGCACCTCGGCGAGCGACTGGGCGGAGTAATGCACCTCCTCGTCGAGCCGGATCGAAGCTTGCGTCAGGCCACTCGTATAGGGATGCCGGCCAGGCCGGAACAGGTCGGGCGTCGCCAGCTCTTCCAGCTTGTCGCCGTGATACATGACCACGACCCGATCGCTCCAACGCGACACCAGGCCCAGATCGTGGGTGATGAGCAGCAGGCCCATGGACAGCTTGTGGCGCAATTCATCGAGCAGTTCGAGAATCTGCGCCTGGATCGTGGCGTCGAGTGCGGTGGTGGGCTCGTCAGCGATGAGCAGCTTGGGCTTGCAGGCAACGGCCATGGCGATCATCACGCGCTGGCGCTGGCCACCAGAGAGCTGATGGGGGAAATCATCGACGCGTTTGGCCGGCTCGGGGATTTTCACCAGATCAAGCAGTTCGATGGCCCGTTCGCGCGCCGCCTTGTGCGACAGTTTTTCATGCAGGCGCAACACTTCGACGATCTGGTTGCCGATGCTCGCCACCGGATTGAGCGAGGTCATCGGCTCCTGAAAGATCATGGCGATGTCGCGGCCGCGCACCTTGCGCATGTCACGTTCGGAGAGGGCCAGCAGGTCCTGGCCTTCGAAACTGATGCGGCCATTGGGAATGCGGGCATTGCGCGGCAGCAGGCGCATCAGCGCCAGGGCGCTCAGCGATTTGCCGGAGCCGGATTCGCCCACCACGGCCAGCGTCTCGCCGCGGTCGATGTGAAAGTTCAGCCGTTTGACCGGATCGGTTGTGCCGAAGCGGATGGTGAGATCTTCGACGTCCAGCAGGCGGCTGGTATTGGCCGGGCGGGATTGCGCTAGTGTCGGGGTGATCGCGTTCATGCCCGTTCCTCCGAAAAGCGTGGATTGAGGGCGTCGTTGAGGCCATCGCCGATCAGGTTGAGCGCCAGCACGGTGAAGACGATGGCGAGACCCGGCAGCAACGTCAGATACCAGGCGGTGCGGATCAGCTCACGGCCGCTGCCGATCATCGAACCCCAACTGACCACGTTTGGATCACCCAGCCCCATGAAGCTCAGCGCCGATTCCATCAGGATGGCCGTTGCCACCATGACCGAGGCGGTGACGATCAGGGGCGGCAGGGCATTAGGCAGCACTTCCTGGAAGATGATGCGCGCATTGCCGAAGCCCAGGCTGCGGGCGGCCATGACGTAATCCTTCTCGCGGATGGCGCGGAATTCGGCACGGGTCAGGCGCGCCACCATGGGCCAGCTGACAATGGCGATGGCGATGGTGACGGTCAGTGCGGAGGGCTGGAGGATGGCCACCAGCACGACAAGCAGGACGAAGTTCGGCAGCGTCTGGAAGATCTCGATGATGCGCACCAAAACGTCATCGACCCAGCCGCCGAAATAGCCGGCAGTTGCCCCGACCAGTACGCCGACGGTGAGGCCCAGCGCGGTGGCGGCAAGCCCCACGAACAGGGAAATGCGCGAGCCGTGGACGATGCCGGCCAGCACGTCGCGGCCCATGGAATCGCTGCCCAGGGGATAGGCGGCGTCCTGCCCGGGCCACAGGAAAGGCTTGGTCACCATGCCCAGCGGATCGCCGGGGAAGATAAGGGGGGCAATCAGCGCGATGACGACCATGATGCCCAGAAAGACCAGGCCGAATAGCGCGTTGGGATTGCGCAGGAACAGCCGGAGTTCACGCCAGCCGGCCGGGACGGTAACGGTGGCAGTGAGCGTGGTGCGTGCATCGGGGGCCCGCAGATTGTGCCATTCGGGCTTGGCCGGGGCCTCCGGCCTGGCCGGAACGGCGCCAACGCCGAGATCGGTCGTGGACATCAGTGTTCTCCAATCCGTGGGTCGAGCCAGGTCTGCAGCAGGTCCACCACCGCATTGGCGAAAATTACCAGCAGCGAGGACAGCAACAGAATGCCCAGCAGAACCGTGTAGTCGCGACCCATCACGGCCTCGAAGGCGAGACGGCCCAGACCCGGCCAGCTATAGACCGTCTCCACCACCACAGCCCCGCCCAGCATACCGCCGATATGCATGCCGGCCATGGTGGTGATGGGAATGAGCGCGTTGCGCAACACGTGGCGCAGTGTCACCGCAACGGGCGAAAGCCCCTTGGCGTAGGCGGTGCGAACGAAGTCCTGGCTGCGGACCTCCAGCATGGCGGCGCGGGTCAAACGGGCGTAGATGGCGACGTAAAACAGCGCCAGCGAAGTAGCCGGCAGCACCATATAGCGCGCCTTGTCGACAATGGCGGCCCAACCTGTGAGGTTGGAGCCGATGGTCCCTGCCCCGCCGCTGGGCAGCCAGCCCAGCGTTACCGAGAACAGCACGATCAGCATCAGGCCGATCCAGAAGCCGGGAATGGAATAAAACAGCAGCGAGAAGATCGACAGCAACCGGTCCGGCAGACGGCCGGCGAAGAAGGACATGACCGAGCCCAGGGCGAGGCCGATCAGGATGGCGATGGCCAGCGCCATAGCCATCAGGGTCAGCGTGCCCGGCAGGCGCTGGCCGATCAGGTCCATGACCGGCATGCCATAGCGCGGCGAAAAACCGAGGCTGAAATGGGCAAGATTGTTGAGATAATTGGCGAGCTGGACCAACACGGGATTGTCGAGCCCGAAGCGGGTCCGCAATGCCGCCATGGATTCTGCGGTGGCAGACCCCGCCTCGCCCGCCATCACGTCGGCCGCGTCGCCAGGGGCCAACTGCAGCAGGAAGAAGTTGAGGATGATGATCCCCAGAACGGTGGGGATCGCCTGCAACAACGTTCGCCGCAACGATCGGGCGGTTCTGGCCAGCGCTGACATAAGCAAGCTCTCTTGATGTGCTTCGAATGGCCGGGAACGGCCGGTTGCTGCGACAAGCCGGGGCGGTTCGCAGCTCCTGAATTTTATTGTTGACTAACTTTATAGGCTTTGTCAAACGTGTTTCAGAAAATCCATCCTGTCATTACGGCTTTTCAGGAACTAGCTTCCTCAATCAGGCGAATATGATCTTCTGTAAGCAAGTTTTTGCCAATCCAAGGATGGGTGAGCAATTTTCAACTCTCTGCACTGCAGGGCTTGGAAAATGCTCTTCCGGCTGGATTGAGACGCAGCGGCCGGTAGCGACGGCCATCACCGACGGAGAGGCATGATGACGCTCAAGAATGCAATTTCGGAAATCTGGTACACGCGCTGCCCGGTGCCCACTCCGGTAGGACTCGCGGTGCAACTAGGCCTGCTTGATGAGACCTTTGCGCGCGAAGGCATCAAGCTCAACTCGATCATCGACAGCAAGGATCGCGCCGTTCGGTCCAGCCATTTCGATCACCACTTGAGCTATTCCTTCCGTCACGGCGGCAATGTGCCGCCGATCCGCGCCCGTTCGGAAGGCAACCCAACCCGGCTGGTCGGCATCACGTGGACCGACGAATTCCAGGCCATCATCACCCTGCCTGAGACCGGCATCAAGACAACCAAGGACCTCGTCGGCCGCCGCTTCGGCGTGGCGCGCCGCCCGGAGGGCATTGTCGATTTCATGCATGCGACCGCGCTCAAGGGACTGGTTTCGGCGCTATCGCTGGAAGGGCTCTCGCACAAACAAGTCGAGATCGTCGATATCCATCTGACCGATTCCGTGCTGGACGGGCGCGAGGGGCCGCAGCTCTATGGTCTGCGCAATCGCCAAGCTTATGGCGCCGAAATCGCGGCGCTGCTGCGCGGCGAGGTCGATGCAATTTATGTGAAGGGTACGCCGGGCATCAGCGTGGCGAACCTGTTTGCTACCCATACCGTGGCCGAGTTCGGTTTCCATCCCGATCCAAAGATCCGCATTAATTCTGGCTCGCCCCGGGTTCTGACTGTTGACGAGCGCCTCGCCGAGGACCGGCCGGACCTCGTCACCAAGCTGATCGGCACGCTGCAGCGGGCCAGTGCCTGGGCTGAAACGCATCCCGACGACGTGCGTCGCTTCGTGGCCAGGGAAGTTGGAGCCTCCGAGGAAGTGGTCGCGGCCGCCAACGGCCCCGAGCTGCATCGCCATCTCGGCATCGGGCTTGAGCCCGAACTCATCGACGCCATCGGCCACTACAAGGATTTCCTGCATGAATGGGGGTTCCTCAAGGCCAATTTCGACATCAACGACTGGGTCGATCGCCGCCCCTATGACGCGCTCGACGCCCGCGCTGTCGCCTGAACGGAGCCTGCCATGACCACGGATTTCGCGCCCTACCTGGAACAGGCCGAGCAACTGGGCAAACGGTTTGCCCTGACCGCCCGGCATTATGACGAAACCGGCGATTTTCCTTTCGCCAATTTCGATGCGCTCTATGAGGCGGGTCTGTTGGGTCTGGTGACAGCCACCGAGCATGGCGGGCTGGGCGGTGGGTTGAGCGAGGCGCTGACGGTGGTTTCGTCCGTGGCGCGAGGCGAACCCTCCACCGCCCTGGTGCTGGCCATGCATTACAGCCAGCACTATTCCATCCGCGCTTCGGGCAAGTGGCCGGACCACTTGATCGAGCGGGTGACCAAGGCCAATCGCGACGGGGTGGCGCTGCTCAATGCCGCTCAGGTCGAGCCTCGCGTCGGCTCGCCCTCGCATGGCTCGCCACCCGAGACCATCGCCCGCAAGGTGGGCAATCAGTGGCGCATCACGGGCCACAAGACCTATGCCACCGGCATTCCGCTGCTGAAATGGGTTGCCGTGCTCGCCATCACCGACGAGCCCGAGCCACGTCTTGGCTCGTTCCTGGTGCCGACCGATGCCGATGGCATTCGCGTCGAGAAGACCTGGAATGCCACCGGCATGCGCGCCACCAACAGCGATGACCTCATCCTCGACGATGTTGCGATCCCACTTGAAGACGTTATTGACATCGCCCCGGCCAGCGAAGGGCTCAGGCGCGATGAACGTCAGGGTGCCTGGTATTTTTCGCTGGTGCCGGCGATCTATGATGGCGCGGCGCGTGGGGCCCGCGACTGGCTGATCGAATTCACCACGACCCGCGCCCCGGCAAGCCTGGGCGCACCACTATCCACCCTGCCCCGCATTCAGGATGGGTTGGGTCAGATCGAAGTCTGGCTCACCACCAACCGGCGCCTGCTGCGATCGATCGCCGAGGATTATGACAGCGGGCGTCCATTCGGCCCCGACGCCGCGGCGGTCAAGCATGTGGTGATCGAGAATGCCATCGCGGCGACGACGCTGGCGCTCGATCTGGGCGGCAATCCCGGCATCAGCCGCGACAATCCGCTGGAGCGGCACCATCGCGATGCCCTCTCCGGCAAGGCGCATGCGCCGCAGAACAACATGATCCGCATCATTCTGGCCAAGGCGGCATTGGGCCGGCACGCCGCGGCAGGCACCTCGCCGCTTGAGCCCGTTCCGGTGCGCACGCACCAGCCACCCCGCCTCGCCGTCGTCGGCAGCGCGTGATCGGAGCCCCCTGATGAGCCAATCGGTCTGGTATACCCGCTGCCCCGCGCCTACCCCGCTTTCCATCGCCTACCAGCTCGGCTGGGTGGAACAACACTTCAAGGAGGCGGGTGTCGGCGTCCGCTCGATCCGCGATAGCAAGGAGCCGGCGGTGCGGGAGAGCCATTTCACCCATGCGCTGGATTTCTCGTTCCGCCAGGGCGGCAATATTCCTCCGCTCTGGGCCCGTTCGGGCGGGCGGGAAACGCGAGTCGTTGGCGTAACCACAACCGACGAATTCCAGGCCATCATCGCCCTGCCCGGTTCCGGTATCGCCAAAGGCAGCGACCTCAGGGGCCGCCGCATTGGCGTGCCGCGCAAGCCGGGCGAGCGCATCGATTTCCAGCGCGCCACCGCGCTCAAGGGCATTGTCTCCGCGCTTTCGCTCGAGGGGCTGTCTCACACCGATGTGGAACTGGTCTATCTCGACAGCCCGGAAGCCAGTTTGATCGAGACCGGCAATGCGGCCTTCCTCGGTCTCAAACGCCGCTATCCCTATGGCGAAGAGCTGCTAGCCTTGGCCAGCGGCCGGATCGACGCCTTTTTCGTCAAGGGCGCCGAGGGACTGGTGCTGGCCAACCATATTGGCGCAGTCGTCGTGTCCGAATTCGGCTTCCATCCCGATCCGCGCATTCGCGTCAACAATGGCACGCCGCGTCCGCTGACAGTCGATGCGCTCTTTCTCGAGCAGCGCCCGGACCTCGTGGCTGATCTCGTCGCCATTGTCGGCCGCGTTGCTGACTGGGCGGAGGCCCATCCGCATGATGCGGTACGACTGATCGCCAACGAGATCGGTGTCGGCGAGGACGCCGTCTGGGCCGCCAACGGGCCAGATGTGCATCGCCATCTTGCTCTGACCTTGGATGACGAGCAGGCAGTGGCCTTCGCCCATTTCAAGACCTTCCTGCTCGAATGGGGCTTTATCCCGACTGATTTCGACGTGGCAGGCTGGTTCGCCCCGGCTCCCCTGGAGGCGGCCACACGCCGCAACGCGGCATGAGCGTCCCGATCCTGGTGACCGGGGCCACCGGGCGGTTGGGTCAATTGGTAACCGCAAGGTTGCTGGAACAGAGCCAGCGTGTCCGGGTCTTCACCCGGAGGCCCGAAACGGCACGGGCCTTGTTCGGCGCCAGGGTCGAGATTGCCCCAGGCGATTTCGCCGATCGGGATTCGTTGCATAAAGCGCTGGCCGGCACCCGCAAGCTTTTCCTGCTGTCCCCGATCAGCGAAAGGTTGGCCGAGGAACAGATCGCCGCGGCCGGCGCCGCCGCCATTGAGGGCGGCTCGCGCATCGTCAAGATTTCGGGGTCCGACTGGACCATCGATCCGCCCGGCGTCTCGATTTCGGGCGACGCCCATGCGGCGGTCGAATGGCATCTACGCGGCCTCAATATCGAACATGTCTGCATCCGTCCCAATGCCTGGATGCAGGTCGCACTCCTCAACACGATCAGGCAGGCTATGACCCGCCAGGTGCTCAATGCGCGACATGGCACAGCCCGCGTCGCCTATATCGACGCCCGCGACATTGCCGATGTGGCCGTGCATCAATTGCTGGCGCCACGAGTCGCGGACAAGCCGCTGATCATCACCGGCAGCGAAGCCGTTTCGATCCGCGATATCGCCGGGATTCTGGCGCGCGTTTTGCACCGGCCGATCGGAGTTGCCGAGACTTCGGGAAGCGTCGCACCGCTGCTGGGTGATGGGTTCGAGCATCGCGCCGTTGCCCAGTTCGGTACGCTGATCGCCGCTGGTCGGGCGGCCACGGTAACCCGCGTAGTGCCCGAACTGCTCGGCCATGCGCCACGCACGGTCAAAGCCTTCATCACCGAACATTTCGCCGCCGACGCGGCGCTTGCAGGCTAGCGGTTCGCGGCCGAATTAGAGAAAGACCCATCATGTCCATCGTCGTCTTCGGCGCATCCGGCAATATCGGCAGCAATATCCGCAAGGAGGCGTTGTCGCGAGGCCATCGCGTTACCGCGGTTACCCGCTCGGCCAAGCTGGCGCCGGAGCCTAACCTGACGGCGCTTTCGGCCGATATCGCCAGTGCCGACGATGTTGCGAAGATCGCCGCCGGCCACGACGCGGTGGTCAGTGCCTATAGCCCGGGCCTGCGCAACTATTCTGCGGAAGACGCAGCCGAGTTGATCCGCAAGGCGCATGATGGCTTGTTCGCGGGCGTCAAGCAGGCAGGCGTCAAGCGACTGATCATCGTGGGTGGCGTGGGGAGCCTCGAGGCCAGTCCGGGCGTCGATGTGGTCGATAGCGATTTCTACCCGGCCGGCCACAAGGCGCATACTTTGCGCAATCGCGAAATCCTGCGCAGCCTCAAGCGGGGCGAGCATGACCTGGACTGGACCTATGTGTCGCCGCCGCTCACCATCAAACCTGGCGCGCGCACCGGGCGCTTTCGGCTCGGCGGCGATCAATTGCTGCGCGACGATGACGGCGAAAGCCGGATTTCGGAAGCCGACTTCGCCATCGCCGTGCTCGATGCGCTGGAGCAGAACACCTTCATCCGCCAGCGTTTTACCGCGGCGTATTAAGCGTAGGTCTAGCGCAATTGATCGGGACTTTCCGGGTCAATGACGAAATGCACGTTGCGCCGAAAGGCTTGCTTTCCGTGACTGACAGAAAATCATTCTTTTGAATTCCGTCAAGTAGCCGGATGCTCGAGGCAGCATTTGACCACAGGAGCTCCGGCATGACCCATCGCACGATCAGCAAGCAGACCCTTATCGACTGGCTCGACGATGGCGCCGAATTGGCAGTCCTCGACATTCGCCCCGCCGCTGATGTCGGTTACGCCTCGCCGCTTTTCGCCACCAATCTACCGGCCGACCGGCTCGACGCCGAAATCGACCGCTTCATCCCGCGCCGCGTCGTGCGCACGGTACTGGTCGATGACGGCAAGGGCACGGCCCAAGCCGCCGTCGCCCGCCTCGCCGCTGCCGGATGGAGCAATATCCAGGCCCTTGAAGGCGGCATTCCCGCCTGGATCGAAGGTGGCCTCGACAATCTGCCAACTTTCGACATTCCCGGCGTCCCCTTCGTCACCAAGGTCCGCGACGAAAAGGGCACCCCGGTCGTCACCGCCACCGAACTCCAGGCCCTGCGCGACAAGGGCGAAGACGTAATCGTGCTCGATAGCCGCACGCTGCCCGAATACACCAGGGAGCACGTCCCCGGCGCCGTCAGCGTCCCCGGCGCCGAACTGGTCCTGCGCTTCAAGGATCTGGTCCCCTCGGCCAGCACCAAAGTTCTGGTCTCCTGTGCCGGCCTGCCCCGCGCCATCCTCGGCGCCCAGACGCTGATCGATGCCGGCGTGCCCAATTTCGTCGCCTATCTCGATGACGGCACCAAGGGCTGGACCAATGCGGGCCTCAAGCTCGAAATCGGCAAAACCGCCGCCTATGGCGAGGCCAGCGACACGGCCAGGCAATTCGCCGCCGGGCATATCGAAACCCTCTCCAAGCACGATAGCCTGCTCTATATCGATCAGGCCAATGCCGACGCCTGGGTGAGCGACAAGAACCGCACCACCTACTTCCTCGATGTCCGCACCCCCGAAGAGTTCGCCGCCGCCCATCTGCCGCGCTCGATTTCCTCCGAAGGCGGCCAATTGCTCGGCGTCGCCTATCGCACCATCGCCGTGCGCGGCGCCCGCGTCATCCTGGTCGATGACCTGCTCGGCGTCCGCGCCAAGACCGTCGCCCATTGGCTCCAACGCCGCGGCTACGAAATCGCCATCCTGCTGCACGATTTCAAAGAAGCCAAACTCAGCGCCGTCGCCTGACCCCTGCCGCAAGAATTGCTTTGCCCAACCGCAAAGCAATTCTTCCTCGCGCGTCGGCCGCTACCCTTACGTCCCTCCCGGAGATTTCCCCATGTCCTCGCTCTGGACACCCCGCCGGCGCCATTTCCTCGGCCTATCCGCAGCCGCCCTCGGCGCCGGCCTGCTGGCCCGCCCCACCCTCGCCCAATCGCCCCAGCATGGCGGCACGCTCGTGCTGCTATCCGGCAGCGAGCCGCCGACCCTCACCGGCATCGTGCATACGGGCGTCACCGATTTCACCGGCAAGCACAGCGAAGGCCTGCTGACCTATGATTTCGATCTCAACCCATTGCCGCTGCTGGCCACGAGCTGGGATGTCGCGCCCGACGGGCTGACCTACACATTCGGCCTGCGCCCCAATGTCAAATGGCATGACGGCCAACCCTTCGCCGCCGCCGACGTTGCCTTCTCGCTCGCTGCGATCAAGGACGGCCACCCGCGCGGCCGCGTCACCTTCGCCGCCGTCTCCGATATCCAGACTCCCGACGATCTGACCGTCATCCTCAAGCTCGCCAAGCCAGCCCCATACCTGCTGACCGCCTTGGGTTCGTCGGAAACCCCCATCGTGCCACGCCACCTCTACGAAGGCACCAAGGTCGATGAAAATCCGCATAACAATGCCCCGGTCGGCACCGGCCCCTTTATCTTCAAGGAATGGGTGCGCGGCAGCCATGTCGAGTTCGTCCGCAACGAAAATTATTGGGATGCGCCAAGGCCCTATCTCGATCGCCTGATCATCCGCTTCATCACTGACCCGGCCGCTCGCGCCATCGCGCTGGAAACCGGCGAGGTCCATATCGGCGCCAGCACACCTATTCCGCTCAGCGATCTGGCCCGCTTCGAAACCCTGCCCAATATCGCCATCGAGCGGCGCGGCTATGGTTACAAGAACAACCTCTCGCGCATCGAATTCAACTTCGAACACCCCTTCTTCAAGGATGTGCGCGTTCGCCAGGCCTTCGCGCATACCATCGACAAATCGGTCATCCACCAGACCGTCAATTACGGCTATGGCTCGGTGATCGAGGGCCCCATCGTCCCCTCACTCGCCAAATATTTCGTCCCCAACCTCAAGACCTACGCCATCGACACGGCCAAGGCCGAAACCCTGCTTGATGCCGCAGGCTTCCCGCGCGGCGCCGACGGCATCCGCCAGCGCATCACGCTCGATCCGCTCGGCGGGCAGGACCTCTACAAACGCGGCGGCGAATATATCAAGCAGGCCCTGGCCAAGGTTGGCGTCGAGGTCTCGCTGCGCTCGCAGGATTTCGCCACCTATATCAAGCGCGTCTATACCGATCGCGATTTCGATTTCACCTATCACGGCATGAGCAATCTGTTCGATCCCACCGTGGGCGTGCAGCGCCTCTACTGGAGCAAGAACTTCAAGCCCGGCATCCCCTTCACCAACGGCTCCGGCTACAACAGCCCCGCCGCCGATGCCCTGCTGGAAGCCGCCGCCATAGAAACCGATCCGGCCACCCGCTTCCAGCAATTTGCCGATTTCCAGGCACAAATCCTCGAAGATCTGCCCGACATCAACGTCGTCAGTTCCCCTGACCTCACCCTCTACGACAAGCGCGTCGCCGACCATACGACCGGCGCCGAAGGCATCGCTGGGGGCCTCGCCTACGCCCACTTCACCGCCTGACTCAGGCGGGAAGAATTCCTTTGCCCAGCGCAAAGGAATTCTTTCTCGCGCGTCGCGCAAAGCCTGACATTGTTTACCAGCCGCGCGGCTTGCCGCCGGCGCATCCCGGATCATTGCCATGACCAATATCAGCCAAGCCTGGGGCGCCGGCCCATCCGACCGCTTCGAAACCCTCGCCGCGCCATTCCGCCCCATCTTCGCGCGTATTCGCGAGCGGGCGGTGACCCGCGATGTCGAACGCATCCTGCCGCACGAGGAGATCGGCTGGCTGCGCGATGCCGGATTTTCAACGCTCCGCCTGCCCGTGGAGCATGACGGCCTGGGTTTCACGCTACCGGAACTTTTTGGCCTGCTGATCGAGCTTTCCGAAGCCGACCCCAACATCACCAATGCCTTTCGCAGCCATCTCGGCTTCACCGAGGACGTGCTGAACGCGCCCGCCAGCCCGTGGCGCGATGCCTGGCTCAAGCATCTGGGCAACCGCGAGATTATCGGCAGCGGCTTTTCCGAGCTTGGCGAAGGCAAGATCGGCACCTGGTCGACGCGGCTGGTGCGCCACGGCAACGGCTGGTTGCTCAATGGCGAGAAATATTACACCACCGGCTCGCTTTATGCCGACTGGATCACGCTGGGCGCGGCCGATGGTGAGGGCAATCCTATCGGCGCGCTGGTGCCGACCGGCGCGGAGGGCGTCGAAATCCTCGATGACTGGGATGGGTTCGGGCAGGCGCTCAGCGCCAGCGGCACGGCGCGGTTCAAGGACGTGGCCATCAGCGATGACCTGTTGAAACCCACCGCCCTGCGCTTTCCCTATTCCGGCGGCTTCTTCCAACTCGTGCATCTGGCGAGCCTGGCCGGAATTGGCCGGGCAGCGGCGGGCGACCTGTCGCGCCACGTGGCTGAACGCAAGCGCGTTTATGGCCGGGGGAATGCTGCACGGACAGCCCAGGACCCGCAGGCGCTGCAAGTGGTCGGCAAGGTGCGCGGTGCGGCCTATGCCGTTGGAGCCATTACCCTTAAGGCGGCCGAAGCGTTGCAGCGCTCCTATCAAGCCCACCAATCCGGCGACGCCGATGCGAGAGCCGAGGCCGACCGCAATGCCGATCTCGAGGTCAGCCAATCGGTGACGGTGGTCACCAGTCTCATTCTCGACGCCAGCACCATCCTGTTCGATGCATTGGGCGCCTCGGCGGCCAAGCGCAGCCACGGGCTGGACCGACACTGGCGCAATGCACGCACCATCGCCTCGCACAATCCCCGCATCTACCACGATCGCGTTGTCGGCGACTTCGCCGTCAATGGCACCACGCCCGCCCCGCATGGCGGCATCGGCGTGGCCGATACCACGCAGCAAGCGAAAGCAATCGCATGACCACGACGACACGCCGGCTCAATCTCAATGTCGGCATCAACACTACCGGCTATCTCGGCAATGCCTGGAAATATCGGACCGGTACCAAGCACGACATCAACGACCCGGACTATTACCGGCGGCTCACCGAACTCGCCCATCAGGGTGTGTTCGATGCGGTGTTCTTTTCCGATCATCCGGCGCTCGCCACCGATCCGAACGGGCGACCCTTCCACACTATCGACCCGCTGATCCTGAGCACGGCGCTGGCTGCGCAAGTGCCCGATATCGGCTTCGTCGTGACTATGTCGTCAAGCTACAATTCGCCGTTCAATCTGGCGCGGCGGACGCAGTCGACCGACATTATTTCCGGCGGTCGCCTGATCATCAATATCGTCTCCTCGTTCAATCCGGCCGTCGCCGCCAATTTCGGTAGCGAGCCGCTGCCGCCCCGGGCTGCGCGCTACGCCAGAGCTTCGGAATTCCTCGACGTAGCCAAAAAACTCTGGGCCAGTTGGGATCCGGCGGGCGAGGGCGAGGTGCCGCCCGAGCGCTTCTGGGATGCGTCGAGCGCCCATGCCATCGATCATGAGGGCGAGTATTTCACCATCAAGGGCCCCCTCAATGTGCCGCGCGGGCCGCAGGGCCATCCGGTAATCGCCCAGGCCGGCGCCTCCGAGGGCGGCATCGACCTGGCGGCCCGGCACGGCGAGATCATCTATTGCAACATACTGTCGCGTCCAGCCGGACGCGCCTTCGGCAAGAAGGTGAAGGACCGGGCGATCGCTTTGGGTCGCGACCCCGCCGGTATCCGCATTGTGCCCGGGCTCGTCGTTATCTTGGGCGAAACGCGTGAGGAGGCCCTGCG
The DNA here is from genome assembly GCF_044987315.1 of Devosia sp. ZW T5_3. NCBI lineage: Bacteria > Pseudomonadati > Pseudomonadota > Alphaproteobacteria > Hyphomicrobiales > Devosiaceae > Devosia > Devosia sp. ZW T5_3. The sequence goes on along the minus strand of NZ_JBJDRE010000002.1, from coordinate 122,451 downwards.
CAAACACGAATTGTTCAGCGGCGCCGGCTCCGAGGACGGGCTGCTGGCGCGCTTTGCCAAGGAGAACGGCATTGATCCGGCCGATTTTGATCCCGATGCGGTGCTTGATGGGGCAAATTTCATCCCCGACCAGAACCGCCTGATGGCAGTCGGCATGGGTCTGGGTCTGTCGGAATTGCTGACCCACGAAAAGCTCACCGCCCGCCAGGCCGTGCGGCGTTCGGAGGGGCACCATCGCCTGCTGTTGGGCACGCCGGAGGAAGTCGCCGACGCGATCATCGATTTCTGGGCCGACGGCACGGTGGATGGCTACACCCTGCAGCCGCCCCGCGCGCCGGACGATATTGCCGAATTCGTCGAAAAGGTCATACCGATCTTGCAGGACCGCGGCGTTTATCCGCGCAGCTATGAGGGCAAGACCATCCGCGACCGCTACGGCCTGCCCTACCCGGCCTAACCTGCGACAAAATCCGGGCCTCTGCGCGCTAATCGGCCAGCATCATGCCGGGGAGGCTGCTGAACCACGTATTCAGACATCGCAGGCCTCAGCGTACAGCGAAGCCCCTCGCTCGACCGACCTCCCCCAAGGTGCGAGGCTGATTACTTCACCTATTTGCCCGACAACGCCCTGTGCGAAGCCTAGGGATGCACGGCTGTATCAACGTGCTATACGCATTTTGCCGGACTCGGCCTATCCACCGGTCCGGCATCCCTATGATCACAATTTCGTCTGGCAAAGGGGCCGGGCGTTTTCCCAACCCAGACGGAGTTTGTGGAAGTCTCAATCTTTCGCTTTCGCCGAGGAAACCATGCCACGCACCAAGCTTACCGGCCAAGAAATCGTCCAGCCGTAGAAACGAATCCTGCGGCGGCGGCATGACGGCTTGCGTTGATTGGCGCACTCGAGTTCCCAAATGCGTTTGCAGGAAGGAACGCAGGCGAGGGGGCGCGGCGTCAGGATTTGCTGGCAACTATTTTGGTCAACTCGATACCGGCCAGCGAATTTGAATCGCCCAGATCGCGAACGCTGTCCATGTGATGCCGCCCCACGATCAGGCGGAACGAGACGTCGAGCCCTTGGCGGCCGAGGCGCCTGGTGAACGCGCCGGCCTGATCGTGAAAGGGTGGTGTTTCGCGTGAGCCGACCAATACTGAAACGCTCGTCCTGGTATCATAGGTCTGGCGCAGCGGCGAGAAGCGGCGCACTTCCTCGTCGGTGAGGGCGATCTCGGCTTGCAGGAATGACTTCTGCAACGGCGCCAGGTCATAGAGCCCGCCCAGCAGCAGCGCGGCCTGGATGCCCGATGGGGCGCCGGAGCGGAACAACATGGAAGCAAGCTGGGCCCCGGCCGAATGGCCGCTGACCGTGAAGCGGGACGGATCGCCGCCGAAGCCGCCGATATTGTCCAGGACCCATTGCTTGGCCCGGCCAACCTGATCAACGATCGTGGCCATCCGCACGCCCGGCATCAGCCCATAGTCCACGATGACCGCGATAGCGCCCGCCTCGGTCACCGTCTCGGCGACGAGCGAATAGTCCCGCTTGGAAAACATGCGCCAATAGCCACCATGAATGAACATGTGGACCGGCAGAGGACCGCTCGCTCCGGGCGGCACGAAGATATCCAGCGTTTCTGAGAGGCCGTTGCCATAACCCGCTTCGCTCATCGGCAGGCGCTCACGCGCCGCAGCACTGCGCGACACGATATCGGCGACGACCAGGTCGAAATCTGGCTGATGTCCACGTATTCGGAAGGGATCTTTCTCCATCTCGGCCTCTCTAGAAGCTCGTGGCGATGTATTTCGCCTCCATAAACTCGGCGATGCCATGATGCTGTCCGCCTTCGCGGCCCAGGCCACTCTGCTTGACACCTCCGAACGGCGCGGCAGGGTCGGAAACCAGTCCCCGGTTAAGGCCGATCATGCCGGCCTCGACCCTGCCCGCAACCCGCAGACCGCGGCCGACATCGCCGGTGTAGATGTAGGCCGCAAGGCCGTATTCGGTGTCATTGGCGCGGGCGATGACCTCGTCCTCGGTCTCAAAGCGCGAGACCGGCGCCACCGGGCCAAAGATTTCCTCCGATGCCATGTCAGCATCCTGCGGCACCTCGGTCAGCACCGTGGGTTGATAGAAAAAGCCGCGCTGGTTCGGGATCTGGCCACCGCATATGATTTGGGCGCCACGCTTGACCGCGTCCGCGACCAGGCGGTCGATCTTGTCGACGGCTTTTTTGGTGATCATCGGGCCGCAATCGGTCGCCGCGTCATAGCCGGCGCCGATCTTGAGGGCCTGCATGCGTCCGGCAAGCCCGGCGACAAATGCGTCATGGATGCCCGATTGCACATAGATGCGGTTCGCGGCGGTGCAGGCCTCCCCCGCATTGCGCATCTTGGCGATCATCGCGCCATCAAGGGCGGCGTTCAGGTCCGCGTCGTCGAACACGATGAATGGCGCATTACCGCCCAATTCCATGGCGCAGGAAATGACGTGCTTGGAGGCTTCGGCGAGGAGCGCACGGCCGACACCGGTCGAGCCGGTGAACGACAGCTTGCGTACACGGGGGTCGGCAAGGATAGCGGCGGTTAGCGGGCCGGGTGTAGTTGTGGTGATGACGTTGACGACGCCGGGTGGCACCCCCGCTTCTTCGTAGATGGCGGCAAGGGCGAAAGCCGTCAGTGGCGTCTCGGACGCCGGTTTGAGGATGACCGTACATCCCGCTGCGAGCGCCGGCGCGATCTTGCGCGTTGCCATGGCAGCGGGGAAGTTCCACGGCGTGATGAGCAGGCAGATGCCGATGGGCTGGTAGTCGACAATGATCCTGTTGGTTCCGGCCGGGGCGGTTCCAAACTCGCCAGTGATGCGGACGGCCTCTTCCGCATTCCAGCGGAAGAACTCGGCCGCATAAGCAACCTCGCCGCGAGCGTCGCGGAGCGCCTTGCCATTTTCCATCGAAATGAGCGTGGCGAGCATCTCGGCTCGCTCGGTCATCAGTTCGAAACAGCGACGCAGGATTTCGGAACGTTTGCGCGGGGCGGTATTGCGCCAGCCCTCGGCGGCGAGCGCGGCCGCTTCGACCGCCGCGCTTGCGTCTTCAAGCGTGGCGTCGGGAACGGAGGCGAGGACCATCTCCGTGGACGGATCGACAACGTCGATAACCTTGCCGCCTTGGGCGGGCCGCCATTGACCGTTGATGTAAAGCCCCTTTGCGCAGGCCTGGATATCGGGCGCGGTAGTCATGGTGCAGTTCCGTTCTGCTGGGCCGCCGCGGCTGCGAAATCGCCGTCATATGCGGCCTGGATCAGGCCGGTCATGGCGGCAAGATCAATGGGGCGGGGATTGTTCTTTATGAGCCGCTCGATGCCGATCGCCTGCTGAGCCGTCCACTCGATTTTATCGCTTTGCAGCCCGAGTTCCGACAGCGTGCGCGGAATCTTGATGGCGGCAAATATCCGCGTCACCGCGTCAATAGCAGCCTGGGCGTTCTCGCCGTCGCTCCTGCCTTGGGTGGCCAGCCCGAGTGCAGACGCCACTTGAGCCAGTTCTGGTGTGCATGCAGGTCTATTGTAGGTCATCACATAGGGCAGCAGCGCCGCTACCCCCAGGCCATGCGCGGTGTGCGTCAATGCGCCGAGTGGATACTGGATGGCATGCGCCGCCGCCGTGCCGGCCGTACCGAATGCGCAGCCTGCCGCGGTTGCCGCCATCATCACATCGGCCCGCACGTCCTCATTGCCGCCATCGGTGAACGCCGTGACCAGGCTCCGGCCGAGCAGCTTGATCGCCAGAAGCGCGAAATGATCGGTGAATGCGGATTTGCCGACAAAGACATGGCGTTGCGCCAAGTCCGCAGCGGGCTCACGACGGAGCGCGGTAAAGGCCTCGATCGCGTGCGTCAGCGCGTCGGCGCCGGCGATGGCGGTCAGCCCCGCGGGGCAGGAATAGGTCAGTTCAGGATCGCAGATTGCGGCTGTCGAGATCAGGTATGGGCTCGATATCCCCACCTTCAGCGTCCGCTCGGGGTCAGAGATCACGGCGACGGGCGTCACCTCCGAGCCAGTTCCGGCAGTCGTCGGCACCAGGATGACTGGCAACACCGGTCCCGGAACCTTGAACTCCCCGTAATAGTCCTGGAGCCGGCCGCCATGCGTGAGCAACAGGGCCGAGCATTTGGCAAAGTCGAGGCATGAACCGCCGCCGATGCCGATGACCATATCGGGGGCGAACTCCCTCGCCTGCTCGGCGCCTTCAGCTACGCTGTCGCGCGGTACGTCCGGCAAAATCGTGTCTTGGACAAGAATTTCGATGGAGGCGGCGCGCAGGCTGTCCATCATCACGGTGAACACCGGCGTGGCGGCAAAGCGTTCATCGGTACAGACCAACGCTCGTCTGCCGGTGCGCGCCGCAACACTGGCAAGGGCAGAGCGCTGGCCTTTGCCGAACAGGACTTCGCGCGGAATACGCAGGACGCCGTAGAGGGACATCACAGCCGCTCCTCGCGTCTACATCTGGCGATTTCCGCCTGCACAAACTGCCCCTGAAACCAGCCCAAGATCCCCTCCCCGGTGACCCATACATCAAATCCTATAGGATATAGCATTGCTTGCTGTCGAGTCTCGTGCTAGCAGTTTTTTCGATGAACGGCGGTATTTCCATCTGATGGCTACGAGCGACATACACGGCGAAAACACTGCACTGGCGCGCCCCGCGAGCCTGGCGGGCGGGGTATACGAAGCTATTTTCGCGCAACTGATGTCACTGAAGATTGCGCCGGGAGCGCGCATCACCGTCGATAGTCTGGTGCGCGAAATGAACGTGTCGCAAACCCCGATCCGCGAGGCGTTGGGGCGCCTTGAGGGTGAGGGCCTCGTGCTCAGAACCCACCTCGTGGGATACCGCGCGACGCCGCAGATCACCCGCAACGGTTTCGACGAACTTTATGAACTCAGGCTCGCGCTCGAGCCGGACGCCGCCGCCAAGACTGCAGCCGGCATGGACGATGCCCGCCTGTCAGCAATGCGAACCCTGGCAAGCGGCATGGCTGGGAACGCTGGCGCTGACGAGCAATTGCGCTATTCGGATTTCGCGCGGCAGGATGCCGAGTTTCATGATCGCGTTCTCCAGTTTGCCGGTAACGGCCTGATCCGCGAGACGCTGCGCCTGCAGCATGCCCACTTCCACATCTTCAGGCTGATGTTTCACTGGCGGGTGACCGCTGAGGCGCTCGACGAACACGATGCGATCATGACCGCGTTCGAGCAGCGTTCGCCAGAGGCGGCGCGCGAAGCGATGCGTCGGCACATCATCAATTCAAGGGCTCGGCTGTTGCCGGCCTTCGACTAATTCAAATCTGCGGATGAACAAGACAAGCGAGTGGTACTCGCTGGGACAACAAGGAGGAATTGTTATGCCCGCCAAGAAAATCTTGATGCTCACCGGTGAGTTCACCGAGGAATACGAAATCTTTGTCTATCAGAAGGGCATGGAGGCGGTGGGCCACACGGTCCATGTCGTTTGCCCCGACAAGAAGGCAGGTGATCGCATCAAGACCTCCCTGCACGATTTCGAGGGTGACCAGACCTATACCGAAAAGCCCGGTCACTATGCCGACATCAATAAGACGTTCTCGGAAGCCGAGGCCCAGGTGGCCCAGTATGACGCCGTCTACTGCGCCGGCGGCCGTGGCCCGGAATATATCCGTACCGACAAGCGCATCCAGGCGCTTGTTCGCCATTTCCATGAGACGAACAAGCCGATCTTCACGATCTGCCATGGCGTTCAAATCCTCATCGCCGTCGACGGCGTGGTGCGGGGCAAGCGCGTGGCGGCCCTGGCGGCGTGCGAACCCGAAGTGACGCTTGCGGGTGGCACCTATGTCGACCTGTCGCCCACCGACTCGCTGATCGACGGGACCATGGTGTCGGCCAAGGGCTGGACGGCCCTAGGCGCCTTCATGCGCGATTGCCTCAAGGTTCTGGGCACCGAGATCAAACTCTGAGCTGTGCTCTCAAAGAAAAGCTCCCCCACAATGTGGGGAGTTTTGTCATGTAGCCACCGGACGGAGGGTGCGACCAGTTTGGGTCAGGCCGCGTCCCAACCATCGCGCATAAGGCGATAGCCTTTGCGATAAACGTCCTCGGGTGTCTCGAAGAGCGGACGCCAGATTTTCGTCGCCGCGGCAAGATCGGGCAGCGCCGAACCGAAGGATTCGATGGTCATCCAGCGATCGTAGCCGGCTGACTTGAGCGCCTTGAATACCGACGCGAAGTCGATGTGGCCGGCGCCCGGAACCCCGCGATTGTTCTCCGAAATGTGGACGTGATTGATCTGCCCGAACGTCGTGGGGATGACATCGACTATCGAATCTTCTTCGATATTGAAATGGAACGTGTCGTAGAGGTAGCCGACATTGGCGGCGCCGACCCGCTTGATGAGGTCCGCGGCCTGGGCGGCCGTGTTGAGGAAATAGCACTCGAAGCGGTTGAGCGGCTCGACCGATATCTCGATGCCGGATTTGGCCGCATAGACGCCGGCCCGTTTCAACACCTCGGCGACGCGATCGATCTCCCCGGGCTGCGGACCCCGGCCGGTGAACTGGCCGAGCGGCTGATGAAAGGGGCCGGCAAACATCGTGCCCCCGAGCGCCTCGGTGCAGTCAGTCAGCCATTTAAGGTGGCCCAGGGCCCCTTCCCGCTCGGCTGCATCGGCGCTGACCGCGCTTTTGCCGCTACCCGGCATGATGCCGACGCCCTGCCCGACCAGACCGATATCCCTCAGGCGTTGCCCCAGCTTGCGGAAATGCTCTGGATCCCCCTCGAACATCGGAACCTCGACCCCGTCATAGCCGGTGGCCTTGAGGTCTTCGATGATGGCCATGTGCTCATCGGTGACGTGCGTGGCCCATAGCAGCAGGTTGAAGCCGAGCTTGACGCTCAAAGCTGCACCCACTTGCCCGACGTGCCCGAGGCGATGATCGCGTCACAGATGCGGTTGGTTTCGAGCGCGTCGCGGAAGGTCGGCGCGGCCGGCTTGCTGGTCCTCAGCCCGTCGAGGAAATCGGCCACCTGGTGGGTGAAGCTGTGCTCATAGCCGATGATGAGGCCCGGCACCCACCACTTGCCCAGATAGGGGTGATCGCCATCGGTCACCAGAATATTGGTCCAGCCCCGCTGCGCGCCTTCGACGCTGTGGTCGAAAAATTGCACGCGGTTCAGGTCGTGCAGATCCCAGGCCAGCGAGCCCTTCTCGCCATTGATCTCGAGCGTGTAGCCTGCCTTGTGGCCGCGGGCATAGCGCGTCGATTCAAACGTGCCAAGCGAGCCATTGCCGAAGCGCGCCAGCACTGCCGCCGCATCGTCGATGCCCACCGCTTGCTTCTTGCCGGTCTCGGCGTGCATGCGCTCCTTGATGAAGGTCTCGGTCATGGCGGTCAGCGAGGTGATGCCGCCATTGATCCAGATCGCAGTATCGAGGCAATGCGCCAGCAGATCGCCGGTAACGCCGGACCCTGCCGCCTCGACATCGAGCCGCCATGTCGCGGCACCGCCCTGCGGCACGTCCGGTGAGATGGTCCAGTCCTGGAGGAATTTCGCGCGGTAGTGGAATATCTGGCCGAGCCTGCCGGCCTCGACCATGTTCTTGATCAGGCTCACCGCCGGCACGCGGCGGTAATTGTACCAGACCATATTGGGCACGCTGGCCTGCTCCACCGCATCCACCATCGGCTTGCCTTCGGCCTCTGTGCGCGCCAGCGGCTTTTCGCAGAGCACCATCTTGCCAGCCTTGGCAGCGGCGATGGCGATTTCAGCGTGCAGGTCGTTGGGCACGCAGATATCGATCGCGTCGATATCCCGGCGCTCGATCATCGCCCGCCAGTCGCTCTCCTGGCTCTCATAGCCCCATTGTTCGGCAAAATGGCGGAGCTTGGAGACGTTACGGGCCGCGGCCGCCTTCAGCACCGGGCGATAGCCAGTGTCGAAGAAGTGCGAGACATTGGCCCAGGCATTGGAATGGGCGCGGGCCATGAAGCCATAGCCCACCATGCCCACATTGAGTTGCTTGGTCATCAGGTCGCCCTCCTATTCGCGCCAGCCGTGCGAGTCACGCACCTGCACCATCTGGCCCAGGATTTTGTTCCAGGTTTCCTGCGACTCCATCACGGCGTTGGGGAACATGCAGCCATCCCAGCAGATGTGACGCATCGTCTTGGTCAGTTCACCCTTTTCGTCCCGCAGCCAGTAGCCGGCATGCTTGACGACATCGAGCCGACCATTGGGGTCGTCGACCTGGCAATGGCGGCCGGTCTTTTCATGATCGCCCGACCCGAACGTGGTGCCGTCATTCTGGGCGACGTGGAAATCGAGCGTCCATGGACGGAGCGCGTCGGCGACCTTCTTGTAGGCCGCGTCGAGGGCCGCCTTGTCGGCCCAGTCGAAATCGGGCGGCAGAATACGATCCTTCTCGGCGTTGGCACCGAGCACGAACAGCATCGAATGCGCCATGTCGGCCTGGTAGCCGACGACGCCGGGCATGCCGACCATTTCGAGCAGCTTCACATTCTCGCGCCACGAATGCATGCCGCCCCAGCAAATCTCACCTTCGGCAACGATGAATTCGCCATGGGCCTGCGCAATCCTGCCCGCTTCCCGGAAAGTGTCGGCGATCTTGCGTGTATTGCCCTCGGGGTCCTGGTCCCATGCCTCGACGCCGGTCGAACTGTCGACGCGGATGCCGCCACTCGGGCGAATGCCGATTTCACGCATCCACTGCCCGATCTGGCAGGCTTTTTCCACCTGACTGAGGAAACGCTTCACCTCGTCGGCATCCCCCATTGCCGAGCCGCCGCCAGCCCCGCCCCAGATGGGAGCGACGAATGAGCCGACCTCGAGGCCGAAGCTGGCAATATGGTCGGAGACGCGCTTGATGTCGTCCCGGCTGGAATCGATCGAGATATGCGGATCGGCAAGCCACAGGTCGACACCGTCAAACTTCTGGCCGCCGGCTTCGGCGCCGGCGGTCAGCTTGAGGAGTGCGTCGAGAGCAATGATCGGCTCTGAATCCGGGGCGCCCTTGCCGACCACGCCGGGCCAAGTTGCATTGTGCAGCTTGGGATAGCTGTTATTGGATGCCATGCTACTCCTCCCAGAGTATGTGCGGCCACCCTTTTCAGGCAGCGTTGTGCGCCAGGTTCATGCCCGAGCTTGCATCAAAGAAGATGACCTTTTCCGGGTCCCAGGTGAAGCGCACATCTTCATTGACCTGAAGATGGGCCTGCTTGGGCACCGTTGCATGGAAGAACTTGTCGTCGACACGCAGCGTGATGATCTTTTCCACGCCGTGGTTCTCGATGTCCTGTACGCGCGCCGCCACGGGTGCCCCGCTTTCGAGATGCAGGTCCTCCGGGCGCACGCCAAACAGCAGCGGCCGTCCTTCCCCGGCGCCCGCCTTGGCGACCCCGAGCGGCAGGCGGGCTCCGATAGCGCTGGCCGCGTCGCCTGAAACCTGACCATCGATGAGATTCATCGGCGGCGAGCCGACAGCCCGGGCGACGAATGTGTTGACCGGGTTGTTGTAGATTTCATAGGGGGTGCCGACCTGGATGAGCTGGCCGTCGGTGAGCACGCCGATCTTGTCGCCCATGGACATGGCCTCGACCTGGTCATGCGTCACGAACAGGAAGGTGGCGCCCAGATTGACCTGCAGGCTCTTCAGCTCGGTGCGAAGGACTTCGCGCAGCTTGGCGTCGAGTGCCGAAAGCGGCTCGTCCATCAGGAACAGCCGCGGCTTGCGCACGATCGCGCGGCCAATAGAGACGCGCTGCATCTCGCCACCTGACAGGCGATCCGTCTTGCGATCCAGAAGATGCTCGATGCGCAGCGTTTTTGCGACACGGGCGATTTGCGCATCGATCTCGACTTGCGGGGTTTTGCGGATCGGCGACTTGAGGGGAAAAGCCAGGTTTTCCCGCACGGTATAGCGTGGGTAGAGCGAATATTGCTGGAGGACCAGAGCGACGTCGCGTTCGGCGGCACCCCAGTCGTTCACTTCCACTCCGTCGATGAACACCTGACCGGAATCGGGTTTCTCGAGACCAGCGACGACACGCAACGTGGTCGTCTTGCCCGCACCGGTTTGGCCGAGCAGCACGAAGAACTCGCCATCGGCGACCTCGAGGCTGAGGTCCTTGAGGGCGGTATGGGTGCCAAAAGTCTTGGTGATATTCCTGAGCTGAATATTGGCCATCAGAACCTCACTCCCAACGAGCTGCCGGATGTTACGTCAAAGAAGTGCGCCTGCGCGGGATCGATGCGTGCCCATACCTTCTGGCCGGGCGCACTGACAAAAGCGCTCTTGGTGCGCGCACGCAGAATGCCGTCGCCAACCTTGAGGTCGACAATGTCATGGGAGCCAAGCGGCTCGATAATGCCGGCAACCAGTTCGACATAGCCGTCCTTGGCATCGCGCGAAATCAGGACGCCCTCGGGCCGCACGCCGAGCATCAACTTGTCTTTCTGGGCGTTGGCTGCACTCAGTTTTCCGGAGAGTTCGGCGGGGAAATCGAAGGCAACGGCGGTGCCGTCGAGGCCGACCTGCACCCGCCCTGCCGCTTCGCGGATATCGGCGGTTTTCATGTTCATCACCGGACTGCCCACGAATTGCGCGACAAACATGTTCGCCGGGTATTCGTAGACATCGGCCGGCGTGCCCAATTGCTGCAGGATGCCTTCATGCATAACCACGATGCGGTCGGCGAGCGCCATGGCCTCCACCTGATCATGCGTCACATAGATCGATGTGGAGCCGTTCTCGACGTGAAGCCGCTTCAGCTCGACGCGCATGGTCTCGCGCAGCTTGGCATCGAGCGAGCCGATCGGCTCGTCGAGCAGGATGCCTTTGGGGCGGCGGACCAGCGACCGGCCAATCGCCACGCGCTGCATGTCTCCACCCGACAATGCCGATGGGCGGCGCTTGAGCAGGTGGTTGATCCCGAGCGATCCGGCCACCGACTTCACCGTGGTGTCGATTTCCGCGCGGTTCATCCGCACGGCTCGCAATGGGAAGGCCATGTTCTCATATACGGTCAAATGCGGGTAGAGGGCGTAGTTCTGGAACACGAAGGCCACGTCGCGTTCCGCCGCACGCAGGGTCTGCACCGGCTTGCCATCGATCAGGATATCACCTGAATCGATGTCCTCAAGACCCGCAATGGCCCGCAGGGTCGTCGTCTTGCCGCAGCCCGATGGGCCCAGGAACACGACGAACTCCTTGTCCTTGACGGTCAGGCTGACATCGCGAATGACGTGCACCGGCCCGAAATGCTTGTCGACGTTACGAAGTTCTATCTCAGCCATGACCGGCCCCCGTCTTTACGGTCTGCGACAGGGTCACCGGTCCGGTGTCGTCCTCATCCATGCGCTCGACTGGCGGCGCAATATGCACGGACACGTTGAAGGCAATGAGCCCTATCAGCATGACGAGAACGCTCCAGCTGTGCAGGAACGCCACCCACGGCTGACAGAGGAACAGGATGCCCAAAATGCTGACCACGATCGAGGCCGGCCCGAGGAACTTCTGATTGAATACAGCAATGTTCATTTGCGGATTGCACCAAAGCTCATGCCGCGCAGCAGATGGTTGCGGAGCAGGAAGGTAAATATGGCGACAGGCAGCAGGAACAGCACCGTGCCGGCGGCGATGACGGTCCAGTCCTGCAGTCCGGTCCCGACCTGGCTGGGAATGAACGGCGGGGCGGTCTGCGCCCGGCGATTGGAAAGGATCAGCGCGAAGGCGTATTCGTTCCAGGCCGTGATGAAGCAGAACACAGCCGTTGCGGCGATGCCGGTTGCCGCTTCGGGCAGGACGATCTTGAAGAAGGCCTGCATGCGCGTGTAACCGTCGACCAGCGCGGCTTCCTCGTATTCCTTGGGAATCTCGTCGATGAACCCCTTCATCAGCCACACGGCAAAAGACACGTTGAACGCGGTGTAGAGGATGATGAGGCCGATATGGGTGTCGTTGAGCCCGACCGCCCGGTACATCAGGAACATCGGGATGGCGACGACCACCGGCGGCAGCATGCGGGTCGAGAGAATGAAGAACAGCAGATCGGCCTCTCCCTTGACCCTGAAACGCGAGAAGCCGTAGGCAGTGATCGTGCCGAGGGACACCGCGAGAAGCGTCGAGGTGATCGCGATGATCAGCGAGTTCGCGAAGCGACTGGGATAGGCCGAGAACACCACGTCGCCATTGCCGTCGCGGGCGAGCCGCTCGCCGCCATCGAGAACCAGCTTTTCCCACCAGGGAGCAGCTTCATAGACCTCGGGCGTCACCGGCGCGGTCAGTTGTGCGCGCTTGGTGAATAGTTTGACGAACGGGGTGATCTGCGGCTCGAACACCACGGTGGGCGGCACCGACGTCGCCAGCACCAGTGGCTTGAACGCCGTCGTGGTGATCCAATAGATCGGCGACAGGAAGATCAGCGTGATAACGATGACCGCGCCGATGGCGATGCGGTTGCCCAGACGCCCGGCGCGCGTTGAAACGATGGCCATTCTAGCGCTCCTTCGCCTTGTTGAGATACTTGACGTAGATATTGGTGATGCACAGCACCATGATCAGGATGATATAGGCGAGGGCCGATGCGGGGCCGGTCTGCCACTGCTGGAAGGCCATCTTGTAAAGGCGCGACGAAATCAGCTCGGCCTGCGGCTGGCCGGTCATGACGAAGGCGATGTCGAACGTCTTGAAGGCCTCCATGGTGCGAAAGATCACTGCAATAAGCAGGATCGGCGCGACCAGCGGCAGCGTGACGCGGAAGAAGGTGTAGAACCGCCCGGCACGGTCGATCGAAGCTGCCTCATAGAGGTGCTTGGGCACGGCGCTGAGGCCCGCCAGCGACAGCAGCATGACAAAGGGTGACCACATCCAGATATCGGTAATGGCCACCGAATAGAGTGCCAGGTTCGGATCGGTCAGCCAGGCAACCTTGCCCAGGCCCAGCGCATGGTTGAGAATGCCCCAGGACGGATCGTAGATCAGCTTCCAGAACAGGCCCACGACCACCGGCGACAGCATCATCGGCAGCAATAGCAGGGTTGTCAGCAGCCCCTTGCCCGGAATGGGCCGGTTGAGCAAAAGCGCCAGACCAAAGCCGACGATAAACTGGCCGGTCACGGAGACGACCACATACCAGAGCGTTGTCGCAAAACTGCGCCAGATCACCGGATCGGCCAGCACGTCCACATAGTTCTTGAGCCCGACGAAATTGACCGGATCCTTGCTTGAGGCGCGAAAATCGGTGAACGAAAATCCAAGCGAATAGAGCAATGGAAAGACGTTGAAGATGATAAGAAACGCTACGGTCGGAATGACGAACAGGTTTCTGATGGTGATGTCGCTCCACCCCCGCGCGGCGGCGCGTGAGTTCGAACTGAGCGGTGTCATCATGTGATTCAATGCACGATCCCCCGGTTAAAATGCCCGGGGAGGCAGTGCCTCCCCGGGCAAAAATTTGTGACTATTCGGCTGGATAGCCGGCTGTCTTGAGGGTTTCGACCCAGGTCGCCGCGAGCTTGTCGAGGGTTTCCTGCGCCGTGCCGTTGCCGTTCACGACATATTCGAACAGCCCCTGCTGGCCCTCATCGAGCAGCTCGGCATATTCAGGCAAAGCCCAGAAGTCGCGGACCTTGAACATCGTCTCGTAGAATGCCTTGTTGTAGGGGGTGGCATTCTGGAACTCGTCCGACTTCAGGATCGCGGCCGAAGCCGTGTAGCCGCCAAGTTCGGCCCAGCGCTTCTGGGTCTCGTCCTTGACCAGCCAGTCGAGGAACTTCATCGCCTCGTCCTGGTTCTGGCTATACGAGATGAGCGAAATGCCCTGGCCACCGAGAGCGGCAAAGTCATCCCCACGCGGGCCGGGCGGGTTGGCGAAGAAGCCCATATTGGCGGCATGTGGATTGGTCGCTTCGTTAAGTAGCGAGGGGAAGAACGCAAAGAAGTTCATGCCCATTGCCACCTGGCCCTGCGCAATCGCCGTGTTCACTTCGGCGAAGAACGCATTGCCCCAGCCCGGAGGGCCGAAACCGAAGAGCTTGCGGTAGTCCTCAAGGCCCTCAACGGATTCCGGCGAGTTCAGCAGTCCGCTCACCTTGTAGCTGGCATAGTCGCCGAGCGAGCCGCCATAGGAGAAGATGAAGTTCTCGACGCCCATCATGAGAGCATCGCCCGTGGGCTGGGTATAAATCGCGGCGCCGTAACGGTTCTCGGCGGGGCGGTTGAAGAACTCCGCGATGTCCAAAATCTGCTTCATGGTGGTGGGCACGGCAAGGTCGTAGCGGTACTTGGCCTTGAAGTTGCTCATCTCGGTGGGGTCTTCGAACCAATCCTTGCGATAGGCCCAACCGACGGCGTCGCCTTCGAGCGGCACCGACCAGTAATGGCCCGAGCTATCTGGGTATTCGGAATAGAACTTCATGGTCGCCGGAGCCATGGCTTCGGTCAGGTTGTGCTTTTTGACGAAGTCGGTGAGTTCCACATAATGGCCACCGGTCGAGGCCGCCCCTAGGAATTGGCTGTCGCCGACCACGAGATCATAGGCCGAGCCCTGAGCGTTGAGTTCAGTGAACAGCTTGGTCTGAAAGTCTGGCCAGGGAACCGTATCGACGGTAACCGTCACGCCGGTCTCGGCCTGATATTCATTCACGAGTTCCTGCAGATAATTTGCAGGGTCCCATTCGGCCCACAGAATGGTGAGTTCCTGAGCCTGTGCGGAAACCGCACCTATCGTCATCAAGCTTGCACCGGCCAACAGACCGGCAATGGTCTTGCGCATAGTTTCATCTCCTCCCTCGGGATGCACTGTCTCGCTGCTAGCGAGAATTTTGCTGCGTAATGATCAGGCACTACGACAAGACGACCCCTCCCTAAGTCGTGCTTCCGCCTCCTCAGTCTCCGGCGGCGTCGAAGCCCGACTATTATTGTCGGTTGCCTCTCCCCCGCCCTTCGCACTGGCCACGCCGCCTTTGGCGGTCATTGGCTCAGCGCGGCTTCTTTTCTCCCGCGGCCTCTGCTTCGGCCGCGTTGACCAGAGCCAGGGCCGCCCATTGCGCGACAGCCTCTGCCTCCGCTGCGGCCAGCCCCCAGATATCCCGCAGGACGATGATCACCTCGACGCCAAAGACCAGCGACAAGGCCTGTGACAGCCGCAGCCGCTGTGCGCGCGACAGCGCGTCCTCCATCGGCTTGGTGGCCCGCATCAACAGGTCGACACGATGGCCACGCGTAAACTGCGGCTCGGCGCCCAGCGTCCCCACCTGCCGCCGCGCCCACTGGTCCAGCGAGAGCTTGAGGGCGGCCTTAAACGTTGCCTCGAATTCGTTGATCCGCGGCATCGATGAGGCCAGCAGATCCTTCACCCTGGCGCGGGCGTCGTTCTCGTCCGTTTTCCAGTCAAGGATCGGCCCGAGGGCCTCATCGACAACTGCGTGGACAAGCACGGCCTGGCTCGGGAAATACCGATAGGCCGTTGCGCGTGAGACCCCTGCCGCCTCGGCCACTTCACTGACCGAAGGCGTGGCGCCCGATTGCATGAGGGCCGTGGCGGATTGGAGCATGAGCCGGCGAGTGCGTGCCCTTGGCCCGCGCTCCGTCGCCTCCCCCTTTTTCGCGTCGGCCGTTTTGGCTCGTTGACGTAAGACTGGCATACCAATATGATACATGCATCTCATTTTTGAGCAATAGCCGAAAACTTGCAGGAACAATAACGGCACGACGCTCCATCAAGAGGGCCAGGGCGGGGGAACGAATGGGCCATATCTTGGTGGTGGGCACCGCCGACACGAAAGGCGAAGAGCTCGCCTATCTGGCGTCATGCGTGCGCTCCGCAGGCGGGCATGCACTGGTCATCAATGTTGGTACGCGGGCTCCAACCATCGCGGTCGATATTGCAGCAACCACCGTCGCCGCTGCCCATCCGCAAGGCATAACCGCCGTTTTGGGGAGCGACGACCGGGGCACCGCGGTGGCGGCCATGGGCGAGGCTTTCGCGCGCTATGTTGCGGGCCGTTCCGACATTGCGGGCATGGTGGGCATCGGCGGCGGCGGCGGCACATCGATCGTGACGCAGGGTATGCGGCAATTGCCGCTCGGCATTCCAAAGCTGATGGTATCGACGCTCGCGTCGGGCGACGTTTCGGGCTTTGTCGGCGTGTCGGACATCGTCATGATGCCGGCTATCACGGATATGGCTGGCCTCAACCGACTAAGCCGCAGCATTCTCAACAATGCGGGCCAGGCGATCGCGGCGATGGTGGCTCACCCAGTTGAGCAGGCCCAAAACAAGCCGGCTTTGGGGCTCACGATGTTCGGCGTCACCACGCCTTGCGTGACTGCCATCGCCGCGCAGTTGCGCGACGATTACGACTGCCTGATCTTTCATGCCACCGGCACCGGCGGACGCACAGTGGAAAAGCTCGCCGATAGTGGCCTGCTGCATGGCATGCTGGACATTACCACGACTGAGGTCTGCGACCTGTTGTTCGGCGGCGTCCTACCGGCGACCGAGGACCGGTTCGGTGCCATCGCCCGCACCAGACTGCCCTGCGTGATGTCGGTCGGCGCCGTGGATATGATCAATTTCTGGGCACCCGAGACAATGCCGGCCCACTATGCCGGCCGGCGCATCTACCGGCACAATCCCAATGTCACGCTGATGCGCACGACGGTGGAAGAGAACGTCGAAATTGGCCGCTGGATCGGCGACAGGCTGAACCAGTGCCAGGGCCCGGTGCATATGCTGCTACCCCAGAATGGTGTGTCGACGCTCGATATCGAAGGCGGCGCGTTCTGGGACCCGGCGGCGGATGCGGCCCTGTTTGATGCGCTGGAGCAGACCGTCCACCACACAGCGAGCCGCCGCGTTACGCGTCTGCCGTTCCACATCAATGCCCCTGAATTTGCCGATGCGGCCGTTCGCTCGTTTCGCGAGATTTCCCCCAACTAAGAGAGCCTTTATGCCCGTCATCGACCGCAAAACCATCCTTGCCAATTTCCGCTCGATGATCGAGGCCGGTGTGCCCATCATCGGTGGTGGCGCGGGAACGGGCATTTCCGCCAAGGCGGAGGAAGCCGGCGGCATCGATCTCATCATCATCTATAATTCGGGCCGATATCGCATGGCGGGCCGAGGCTCCGCAGCCGGACTGCTCGCCTATGGCAATGCCAATGAGATCGTCAAGGAGATGGCGGTCGAAGTGCTCCCGGTCGTCAAGACCACGCCCGTGCTTGCCGGGGTCAACGGCACCGACCCGTTCATCCTGATCCCCCGCTTCCTTGCCGAACTCAAGGAGATGGGTTTCTCGGGCGTGCAGAACTTCCCCACCATCGGGCTATTCGACGGGTTGATGCGGCAGAGTTTTGAAGAAACCGGCATGAGCTACCAGCTCGAAGTCGACATGATTGCTGAAGCGCACAAGCTGGACCTGCTGACCACGCCCTATGTGTTCAACCCTGCCGAGGCCACAGCCATGGTCAATGCCGGCGCCGACATCATCGTGGCCCATATGGGCGTGACCACCGGCGGCACCATCGGCGCAACGTCGGCCAAGTCGCTCGACGATTGCGTCGGCGAGATCCAGGCCATCGCCGATGCGGCACGCAGGGCGCGCAGCGACATCATCGTGCTGTGCCATGGCGGGCCGATCTCGATGCCGGAGGACGCCCGCTATATTCTGGAACGCTGCCCAACCTGCCACGGCTTTTATGGCGCCAGTTCGATGGAACGCCTGCCGGCAGAGACCGCAATAAAGGCGCAGGCAGAGGCCTTCAAGAACCTGCGGACTGGAACACCAGCCTGAACGGAAGGATCACCCATGACCAAGCCGAACTATTTCGTCTACCCCAAGGACGTCGAGGCCTTTGGCTTCGATTGGGGGCAGCTGTCGCTGACGATCGGCCCCGATACCAATGGCGCGTCGCGTTTCTCGGGCGGCGTTGTAAACCTGCCGAGCGGTCAGGGGCACACGCGTCACAATCATCCGGGGGCCGAAGAGATCATTTTCGTCATAGCGGGCGAAGGCCAGCAGATGGTGGAAGACGAGCTTGGCAATCCGATCATTGCCGAGGTTCGGCCCGGCTGCACCATATATGTGCCTGAAAGCCGCTTTCATTCCACCAAGAACACCGGCGGCGGCCCCATGCAGCTTTTCGTGGTCTACTCGCCGTCCGGTCCCGAACGCGCGCTGAGGGAACTCCCCGACTTCCGCATCATTCCCCCAGGAACCTGACGGCGAGCCTGAGCAAAACGTCAATTCTCGGTAGCCCTCTTGCCACGCACCAGCGATATGCAAACGAGCGATCTTCAGCAGCTCTGGTCTGCCCGCTCCGGCCCTCGCACGCAATGCCAAGCTGTGCTGTGGCGCCGCTCGAGGCTGAAAGTCCGGCAATGTCAGCATCGACCGTCGGAGGAGCTCTGAGCAGGCGGTCAGCGTTCGTGCTTCAGGGCATACTTGGCTCAGCTTGGCGTGGAGCTCCACGGTGATGCGCCGATTTTCGGAATCGTTCGGGCCAGCCATATAGCAAAGGCACGTCGGTCGATGATTTCCGAGATGTTCGTTACGCAGAATTTGGCGAACGGCGAAACCCTTGGCCTCGACTTCCGCCGCTAAGAAGCAGTTGAGGCCATTGTCGGTGGCAGAACTGCCGAGGCTCTGTCTCACACTGTGGGAACACCCTGAGTGCATCTAATACGCTGTTTGCAACATACGTGCCCGTTAATGCCGAGACGATTCGTTCCGTCATCGAGGCGCGCAGGCGGGGCCGGACCAAACTGCGGCAACAGAACGCATCACGACCAAAAGTGGGAACACGCCGCGGAAACGAGTGGGAACTGGCCATCAAGCCCGGCGCCACCATTCCAAGGTCTTCAATCATATGAAGGGGAAAGGGTGGCGCGAGAGACGGGGCTCGAACCCGCGACCTCCGGCGTGACAGGCCGGCGCTCTAACCAACTGAGCTACTCCCGCAGCGGCAAACTCGACTTGTCTGCGCAACGTGGGGTCGATGTACCCAGCCCCCCATGTGAAGTCAAGCGGCGAAAACCGCCTTTCTTGAAGAAGTTTCAGTGGCCTGTGGGAAACTTTCAAACCGGGGCGTTTCGCGGCCAGGCCGGGCCTCCCCGCTACCTATGGCCTTGGCAGTACTAATTATTAACGCAGCGCAAACTCCAGGTAGTCACTCACGCGGAAGTGAGCCTATGATGGCTCCTGCGAGACGATTCAAAGTTCCCGGCGTTAAAACTGCGGAGGCCAGCATTGTTTTTCAAGCCGAATTTCAAGCACCAACTCATTGTATTTTCAACAATTTCTAGCTCACTACTGCTGGGCAGCGCCGGCAGCGCCACGGCGGCCTGCGTATTTGTCGTCACAGCGGGAGACGACACCTATGTGTGCGACTCCGGTACCTCTGCCGGCTTCTTCGATCCCGGTGGCAATAATAGTTTGACGCTGCCCGCCGGCGGCACTGGCGTCATTACCAGTACGGTTTCCTTCGGTGCGGGCGCCGACTCCGTGACGATCCGCTCGGGCACGACTGCGAGCATCGAACAGGGCAGCGGCATTGACCATTTTGAAATGAGCGGCGGCACGGTTGCGGCCCTGCAGCAAGGCGATGGCTACGACACCTTCCTGATGACCGGCGGCACGATCACGGGCGCTTTTGTCGACGGCGACTATGCCGAGCAGAGCGGCGGCACCATTGGCCGTGTCGACATGAAGCTTGCTGACAACTTTTATTATCTCAGCGGCGGGCAGATTCTGGGCAATCTGGTCACCGGCTTTGGCCTCGACACTATCGTGGTGTCCGGCGGCGCTATCGGGGGCAATATCAGCACCAGCGGTGGCAATGACGTGATCCGAGTGTCGGGCGGCTCCATTGAGGGAGAGATTCGCGCCAGTTTCGGCAATGATACCTTCGACTGGACCGGCGGCGCTATTTTCAACAACGTATTGATGGGCGCCGATTCCGATGTGGCGACGCTTGGCAATCTGAGCGCGGCCACCATTGCGGCTGCCGGCAACATCGATGGCGGCGAAGGCGCCGCAGCCGGCGCGCCTGTTGCCAGCGACACGCTCAAATTCGAGAACAGCTCCGCCATCAATGACGGTCAGTTCATCAATTGGGAGACCATCCAGCTCAACAATGGCTCGCGCCTCAGCCTGAGCGACAATCTGGTGCTCGGCGATGCGACCAGCCTGACCGGCCGGCTCGACATTGATTCGAGCAGCTATCTGATTGCCAGCGGCGCCGCCAATATCGCCCCCGCCGTGGCCGGTTCGCGGGTTCAGGTCAACAATGCCGGCGTCATCCAGATGACGCAGCTTGGCGCGCCCAGCCCGACCGATACCCTGACGATCCAGGGCAATTACACCGGCATCGGCGGCTCGATATTGCTCGATACCTATCTGGGTGTGGATGGGGCGCCCTCGGATAAACTCATCATCTCCGGTGGGCTGGCTAACGGTCTTACCGGTATTGGCATCGTCAATGCCGGCGGGCCCGGTGGCGGCACCACGGGCAGCGGCATCATGGTCGTGCAGGCGACGAATGGCGGTAGCACGGCCGTCAACGCCTTCGTGCTCGACCGCGCCGTTGCGGCGGGCGCCTACGAATATTTCCTGTTCCGCGGTGGCGTTGCGGCAGGCGAAGAGCAGAACTGGTATCTGCGCTCGCAACTGCTGCCGGTTCCCGTGCCCCCTCCTCCGCCGCCTGAGCCCGTGGCGCCCGTAGCGCCCGGCGCGATCAACCCAGGCGAGACCCCGGTAGCCCCTGTGCTGCCCACGGCCCCGGTCGATCCGGCGCCGGATCCGGAAGCTCCCGCTGTGGTGCCGCCGCCTGCGGCCACACCCGAGCCTTTGCCGACAGCGCCTGAGGACGGCCCGCTGCCTCCGGGCTCGCCGCCGCCGGCAACGCCGACAATGCCGGCTCTGACGTCGGCAGGATACGCCATCGTTGCACCAACCAGCCACGCGACCTTGCCGGACGCCTCGCTGCTCCTGGCGGGTGGTGTCGTGCCGCTCTACCGCATCGAGGCGGCCAATTACGCGGCGCTGCAGCCATCGGCCTATCTGCTGGCGATCGAATCGCTGTCCACCTTCCATAATCGCCGCGGCGAGCAGGCCTATCTGCCCAATGCGGATAGCGAAAAGCGCAATGCCTGGTTCCGGGCGCTGGGCAGCTCGGTGACGGCGGGCTGGTCGGGCACCGTGGCGCCGAGCTTCGATGGCACCATTGGCGGCTTCCAGGCCGGCACTGATCTCTATTCGGTGGTGGGCGAGGATGGCTCGACCACGCAGGCCGGCGTCTTTGCGGGTTATTCGCATATGAGCGGGGATCTGCGGGGCTTTGCCCTGGGCTGGGCCAATTATGACACGGGCACGCTGGGCCTGGGCGCGGCGTCGGTTGGCGCCTATGCCACCCGGCTCAATGAAGACGGCTTCTACCTCGATGGCGTGCTGATGGCGTCCTATTACACCGGCGACGTCACCTCGACGCGCGGCGTGGGCATCGATGTCGATGGCTACGGCCTCACGGGCTCCATCGAGGCGGGCTATCCCATTGCCCTGGGCGGCGGCTGGGCTATCGAGCCGCAGGCACAGGCCATCGTGCACTATGCCAATTTCGGCGATGCCAGCGATCCGTTCGCCGATATCAGCTTTGACAGCAGCACCATGCTGACGGGGCGGCTCGGCGCACGGCTCTATAACCGCATCGAGACCGAAAATGGCTTCATCCAGCCCGAACTGACCGCCAATCTCTGGCAGAACCTGGGTGACTTCACCACGCGGCTCGACAATGACGTGCTGGCCACCTCGGGCGATTCGACCGTGCTTGAAATCGGCGCGGGGGTGACCGGGGAGCTCAACGACAAGTTCAGCTATTTCGCCAATGCCAGCTATTCGTTCGACGTGGCCGGCGGCGATCGCTCCGGCGTCACCGCACGGGTCGGGCTGCAACTAAAATGGTAAGGGGAATGGTGGGCGATGACGGACTCGAACCGCCGACATCCTCGGTGTAAACGAGGCGCTCTACCAACTGAGCTAATCGCCCGCTGGCCCACTGGGCCGGCGTAAGGCGCCCTGATTAGGGCGGGATGTGCCGCCCGTCAACTGGCAGCAGCAAAAGAATTGGCCCCGGCG
Organism: Devosia sp. ZW T5_3; assembly: GCF_044987315.1. Taxonomy (NCBI): domain Bacteria; kingdom Pseudomonadati; phylum Pseudomonadota; class Alphaproteobacteria; order Hyphomicrobiales; family Devosiaceae; genus Devosia; species Devosia sp. ZW T5_3. Next base: position 100,263 of record NZ_JBJDRE010000002.1, on the reverse strand, counting down.
CAATGCGCACGGGGCCGATCACTAAAGCGAACTTTCGTTCTTATTAGTTGATCGCGTCCTTCAGGCCCTTGCCGGGCTTGAACTTGGCCTGGTTGGAGGCCGGGATGCTGATCTCTGCACCGGTCGCAGGGTTGCGGCCCGTGGATGCCTTGCGCTGCGACACCGCAAAGGTGCCGAAGCCGACGAGGCGGACTTCTTCGCCAGCCTTGAGCGAGCCGGTGATTGCCTCGAACACTGCGTCAACCGCTTCGGCGGCCTGTGCCTTGGTGATCGTCGCCTTGTCGGCAACAACGCCAACCAGATCGTTTTTGTTCATAGCGTTTCCTCACAGTGAATGCCCGCCCTCTGTGGCGAACCAATCGCCGCAACCCTTTTGCGATTCTGCATGAAAGGCAAGGAATTCCGGGCGTTTTGACGTGCCAGACGGTGCAAAACCGTTATTGGACCGGAAAAATCGCCCCGGCAAGTCCGGTTTACCCGGTTTTGCCCCGTTTTCCGGGCTTTGCCGGCGGTTTTCCGCCCTATTCCGCGCTTAGTGGAACCGGCCGGTGCGTGCGCCGGATTCCAAGCATCAATGGCAGCGCCAACAGATAGATGCCCGCGCCGACAATCCAGGTGAGGCCCGGCCAGCCGCCGCGCAGCTGGAAATAGACGAAGCTGAAAAACAGCGGGCCGAATACCGCAGCCAGGCTCACCAGGCTCGCCAAAACGCCCTGCAACTGCCCTTGCTTGTCCGGGCCGACCTGGGTCGTGGCCAGCGATTGCAGTGCCGGCATGCCGATGCCGCCCAGCGCAAAGAGCGGCGCCAGCGCGAAGAGCACCCAGCCCTGGGTGGCCATGCCCAGAATCACCAGCGCCGTCAGCTCGCATGCCATGCCGACCACCAGCGCCCAGCGCTCGCCTAGGCGAGCCACTGCCGGGCCGGTGAGGAAGGCCTGTGCGCCGGCGTGGAACACGCCGAACGCACCCAGCGACAGGCCGATCATCATGCCGTTCCACTTGAAGCTGTCCTCGCCGAACAGCGCCCAGATCGTGCCGTACATGGTGCCGACGAAATTCATGATGACGAAGATGGCCATCAGCGGAATCAGTGCCTTGAAGGTCAGCGCCCATTTCAGCGGCTTGAATGGATTGAGCGTATCGAGATCGAACCTGGCGCCGGGCGTGCCGGGCCGCGATTCGGGCAGCACGAACAGCGCCAGCGCGAAGTTCACCCCATTCAGCAGCGCCGCCGCAATGAAGGGCGCCCGCACCCAGAAATCGCCGAGTACGCCACCCAGCACCGGACCGATGATGAAGCCGATGCCGAACATGGCATGAAACAGGCCGAACCGCCTGGCGCGCTCCTCTTCGCTGGAAATGTCGGTGATATAGGCGGTCGCCACGGCCATATTGGCGCTGGTAATGCCCGAAATGGCCCGCCCCAGGACCAGCATCCACAGCTGCGGCGCAAAGGCCATGATCAGGTAATCGATCGCGGCACCCGCCAATGAGACCAGCAGGACCGGGCGGCGACCAAAGCGGTCGCTCAATACGCCCAGGACCGGCGAAAACAGGAACTGGCACGCCGCATAAAGCGCCAGCATCAAGCCAAGCAGCGTCGCCACCTCGCTGACATGGCCGACATCGCGCAGCAGCGCCGGCAGGATCGGGAAAATCAGCCCGATGCCGACCGCATCCAAAGTGACGGCGGCAAGAATGACGACGAGTGCCTTGTTCAAGGTCTTGGCTCCATGGCTTCACCCACCGCGCCGGGACCACAGGGGTCCGGCCCTCCGGGCAGGCACATTGATGTAACTGCTTCACGAGGACGTTACAAGAGCGCGTACATGCTTTGTTCTTGGGTGTCCGAGCGGCCAGCAATTCTGCGCGTCCGTGCTGACAGAGTTTGGCAGCAGCAAAGCCCGCCACTTCACGCGCGGTGGCGCCCACCCCTCTTGTGCGCGGATGCCAGGCGCAGCAATTGCTGGAACTTGGGACAGGCCATGTGATTTTCCGCCGGGCACTCGGCAACGTGCCGCAGCGCATCCCTCAACGTCGCCAGGCCACGGATCTGCCTGTCGATAGCCTCCGCGCGCTGCTGCAGCTCCGCGCGCGGCAGCTCTGGAGCGCCATTGGCGTTGAACATGCCCTTGATCTCATCGAGCGAGAAGCCGGCCGCTTTCCCAAGGGCAATCAACGACAGTTGCGTTACGGTTTCCGGCTCGTACTGGCGACGCAGGCCGCGCCGCGACACCGGCGCGATGAGGCCGACTTCCTCGTAATAGCGGAGGGCCGAGGCCGGCACGCCGCTGCGTTCCGACAAAACGCCGATGTCGAGCAGTTTCACTCTTGACCTCAAGTTGACTTGAAGTGGGATTGTAGCGCCCGCTTCACCCTGCCTCAAGAGGAACCTATGCAATCCGGGCCCCACCGAACCGCTACACCTGCCACGCTGATCACCCTGGCCGGCGCCACATTGCTCGCGTCGCTGGGCATCAGCATCGCCACCATTGCCTTGCCGACGCTGGCGCTGAGCTTCCCGTCCACCCTGGGGGAGCTGCAATGGGTGATCCTGGCCTACCTGCTCTCGATGACCGTGACGATCGTGTCCGCCGGCCGCTTCGGCGATCTGCTTGGTCACCGCCGTGTGCTGCTGGCGGGGCTGGCGGTGTTCGCTCTTGCGTCGGCGCTGTGTGCCGCCAGTCCGAACCTTGGGCTGCTGATCGCGGCGCGTGCCCTGCAGGGCGTGGGCGGCGCCATCATCACCGCCTTGCCGATGTCCATTGCGCGCGACGTGGTGCGCGAAGACCGTATGGGCGCGGCTATGGGGCTGCTGGCCGCCATGTCGGCGGTCGGCACGGCGCTCGGCCCCTCGCTGGGCGGCATAGTAATGGCAAGCCTTGGCTGGCAGGCAGCATTCGGCCTGTTGGGGCTGGGGGGCGCGGCGATCCTGCTCCTGGCACTGCGGGCGCTGCCGGCAAGCCTGCCTCGCATGCCAAGGCCGCAGATGGACTGGGCCGGCGCCATGCTCCTGAGCTTGACGCTGGGGCTTTATGCTCTTGCCGCTACCGGAGCGGGCCTTGCCGCGCCATGGAATGGCGCTGTGCTGCTCGTGCCCGCGGCCGTGGCATTGTTCGCCTTTATCCGCGTTCAGCAGCGCTCGCCCTATCCCCTGGTGCCGCTGGCGCTGTTGCGTGATCGGGCGATCGGGGTGGGTCTGGGCATGAACGTGCTGTTGGGCACCGTCATGATGTCCACTCTCGTGGTCGGGCCGTTCTTTTTGAGTTTCGCGCTGGGATTGGATGGAACACTGACCGGCCTGGTCATGGCCGTGGGCCCGGCGACTGCAGCACTTGCCGGTGCGCCGGCGGGGCGCATCGTCGACCGCCTGGGTACAAGGCGCGGGCTGCTGCTCGGGCTCGCCGAGACGATTGTGGGCTTTCTGCTGCTTGCTTTCCTGCCGCGATGGACGGGCATGGCGGGCTATGTCGGCGCGTTGATCGTGTTGACGCCCGGCTTCCAGCTGTTTCTGGCGGCAAACAATGCCGCGGTCATGGTTGCGGCGCCCGCTGCCCAGCGCGGTGTATTGTCGGGGCTGCTTGGCCTGTCCCGCAATTTGGGCCTGTTGACCGGCGCGTCGCTGATGGCGACGATATTCACCGCTCTGGTGGGCACCGGCCAGATCGCGCAGGCAGCGCCCGCCAGCATCGGCACGGCATTCACCGCGAGCTTTCTCATTTCTGCGGGCCTCGTAGCGCTGGCCATGGCATTGGCGCTGCTCGGCCGGCGCCGCGTTGCAGTTGCCTCGTAAGCAATAAAAAACGGCGGCCCTCGCGGACCGCCGTTCATTTTTATCGCTCGCGAAGCCGCTTAGTGCGGCAGGCCGGTCGTTGCGTCTTCCACGGCTTCCACCGTGGTCGAGACGGCGGGAGTGGCCTCATCGAAGTTCCACTCGATCGGCTCAGGCTGGCGCACCAGGGCGCGCTTGATCACCTGGTCCATCTTGGAGACCGGCACGATTTCCATGCCTTCCTTGACGATGTCCGGGATCTCAGCGAGATCGCGCACATTTTCTTCGGGGATCAGCACAGTCTTGATGCCACCACGGAGGGCCGCAAGCAGCTTCTCCTTGAGGCCGCCGATGGGCAGCACCCTGCCCCGCAGCGTGATCTCGCCCGTCATGGCGACATCGTTGCGCACCGGAATGCCCGTCATCACCGAGACGATAGCAGTGGCCAGACCGATACCGGCCGACGGGCCATCCTTGGGGGTGGCGCCTTCGGGCAGGTGGACGTGGATGTCACGCGTGTCGAACATCGGCGGCTTAATGCCGAAATCGATCGAACGCGAGCGCACATAGGCGGTCGCAGCCGTCAGCGATTCCTTCATCACTTCCTTGATGTTGCCGGTGACCGTCATGCGGCCCTTGCCCGGCGTCATCACGCCTTCAATGGTCAGCAGCTCGCCACCAACCGAGGTCCAAGCCAGACCGGTCACCAGACCAACCTGGGATTCGGCCTCGATCTCGCCGTGCTTATAGATGTCGGCGCCGAGATACTTGGTCAGCTTGTCTTCGTCGATCACGATCGACTTGACCTTGGTCTTGACGATCTCGGCCACAGCCTTGCGCATCAGCTTGCTGATTTCGCGCTTGAGGTTACGCACGCCCGCTTCACGGGTGTAGCGCTGGATCAAGGCGGTCAGCATCTCGTCGGACAAGACGAACTCGCCATGGGCAAGCCCGTTTTCCTTGAGCGTCTCCGGGATCAGGTGCTGCTTGGCGATCGCATGCTTCTCCTGCTCGGTGTAACCCGACAGGCGAATGATCTCCATGCGGTCCATCAGCGGGCCGGGGATGTTCAGGGTGTTCGAGGTCGTCACGAACATCACGTCGCTAAGGTCATAATCGACCTCGAGATAGTGATCGGCAAAGGTGTGGTTCTGCTCGGGGTCGAGCACTTCGAGAAGTGCCGAGCTCGGATCGCCACGGAAGTCCTGGCCCATCTTGTCGATTTCATCGAGCAGGAAGAGCGGGTTGGACTTGCCGACCTTCTTGAGCGACTGGATCACCTTGCCGGGCATGGAGCCGATATAGGTGCGGCGGTGACCGCGGATTTCGGCTTCGTCACGGACGCCGCCGAGCGCCATGCGCACGAACTCACGGCCAGTCGCCTTGGCGATCGACTTGCCGAGCGAGGTCTTGCCGACACCCGGAGGGCCGACGAGGCACAGGATCGGGCCTTTGAGCGAGCCGGTACGGCCCTGCACAGCCAGATATTCAAGGATGCGTTCCTTGACCTTCTCAAGGCCATAGTGATCCTCGTCCAGAACCTTTTCGGCCAGGGCCAGGTCACGCTTGACCTTGCTCTTCTTGCCCCAGGGCAGGCCGAGCAGCGTATCGAGATAGTTCCGAACCACAGTGGCTTCCGCCGACATCGGGCTCATGGTCTTGAGCTTCTTGAGTTCGCCCTCGGCCTTGAGCTTGGCTTCCTTGGAAAGCTTGGTCTTGGCGATGCGCTCCTCGATCTCTGCGATCTCGTTGGAGCCTTCTTCGCCGTCGCCCAGTTCCTTCTGGATCGCCTTCATCTGCTCGTTGAGATAGTACTCGCGCTGCGTCTTCTCCATCTGCCGCTTGACGCGGCTGCGGATGCGCTTTTCCACCTGCAGGACACCGATTTCGCCTTCCATCAGGCCAAGAATCTTCTGGAAACGCTCGATGACCGAAACGGTCGAGAGCAGATCTTCCTTCTCGTTGATCTTGATGACCAGGTGGCTGGCAATGGTGTCAGCGAGCTTGGAGTGATTTTCGATCTGCCCGACGGCGGCCACGACCTCGGCCGAGATCTTCTTGTTGAGCTTCACATAGCTCTCGAACTCGGTCTGGGCCGAACGCGCCATGGCCTCGACCTCGGTCGGGTCTTCGACCGGCTCGGGCAGCACGGAAGCCTCGGCTTCAAAATAGTCCACGGTCTGCAGGTAGCGATCGATGGTCGCGCGGTTCAGGCCCTCAACCAGCACCTTGACGGTGCCGTCGGGGAGCTTGAGCAATTGCAGCACGGTGGCAATGGTGCCGGTCTCGAAAATCTGGTCCGGGGTCGGATCATCGTCCTGCGCATTCTTCTGGGTCACCACCAGAATGTGCTTGTCGTCACGCATGACTTCTTCGAGCGCCTTGACCGATTTCTCGCGGCCGACGAATAGCGGCACGATCATGCCGGGGAAAACGACGATGTCGCGCAGGGGCAGAACTGGGTACACCCGGTCCCGGCTCGCATCGCCAGTGGCGGGATTGACGTCCGTCATCTCGTATCCTTTCCGGGGCGCGCGGGAGGAAGGAGAGGATGCGCGCCCGTTATAGACAGCTCCAACATCGATGTTGGGCTGATTCCCGTTAATAAATAGGTTCGCCTATGGAGGCCGCAAGTCAACCTTTGCAGAAATGTCACGGTTAACTTGTGAACGCACAGGAGATATGCGGCTGGCCCCGGAAACACCGGTGTGCCTTGGCTGCAAGGTGGGTGTGGCGAAGCGGTTCCTATGCTTTCCCACCCACGGGGGCATTCCGGCGCAGGCCGGAATCCGGGGTCCGTGGTGCCCAACACGCATCGAGCGTCGGGGTGACCTTCAGCATGGATTCCGGCCTGCGCCGGAATGACATCGAGGTTGTTTAAATTGCGGTGGCAGACCACCTTGTCCGCACCCCATATCGGCATCATGATCCCTGTACACAAGGACCCCAGCATGACCACACGCCCGCGCCGCATCGATCTTCTGGGCATAGCCACGGCCGCCGGCGCTTCGGTGCGCGGCGCCGGCATGGGACCTGAGGCCTTGCGGGTGGCCGGGCTGATCGAGGCGCTCGTGGATCTGGGCCATGACGTGGCTGATTTCGGCGACCTGCGCCGTCCGCACACCCTGCCCGGCACCAGCCCTGCCAGCTGGCGCCTGCCGGACGAGCGGCGCGCCGATGTGCTCGACCTGGCTGCACGCTCCAGCGACCAAGGACTCGATATTCTGAAGGCGGGTCACTTTCCGGTGTTCCTGGGCGGCGATCACTCGATTGCCATGGGTACCGTGTCCGCCGTAGCGCGCCATTGCGCTGATAGCGGCAAGCCGGTCTTTGTGTTGTGGATCGATGCGCATGCCGATTTCAACACGCCCATCACCTCCCCCAGCGGCAATTTGCATGGCATGCCGCTGGCTCTGCTCTGTGGTGAGGAAGAATTCGACGCGGAGTATCGCGGGCCTTGGCTGGGCCGGATCGATCCGAAAAACGTCGCGGTGATCGGCGCCCGCTCCATCGATCGCGAGGAACGCCGGCTATTGGCGGCGCGGGGTGTCGACACCATCGACATGCGGCGGATCGACGAAATGGGCGTGGTCGCGCTGATGCGTGGTTTCCTCGACAAGGTAAAGGCCGCTGGCGGGCATTTGCATGTCAGCCTTGATGTCGACGCCATGGACCCCTCCATCGCCCCAGGCGGTGGCACGCTGGTCCCTGGCGGGCTCAGCTATCGCGAGGCGCACCTGATCATGGAGATGCTGCACGATAGCGGCACTGTAGGCTCGCTGGACGTGGTGGAACTCAATCCCTTCCTCGACCATGGCGGCAAGAGCGCAACCCTGCTGGTGGACCTTGTTGCGAGCCTGTTCGGCCGGCAGATCATGGGCGAAGAGCCGGGACCGGTAGCATTCGTCACCGAGGGCGAGATCGAGGGGTAAGCCCCAAACAAAAACGCCGGGCTCAGTGCCCGGCGTTTTCAATTCAGACTGGAAAAACTCACGCCGTTGCGGGCGCTTCGTCCTTCTTGCGCTCGGAATAGATGTAGAGCGGACGGACGTCCTTGCCGCGCACAACATCTTCCGAAATCACCACTTCTTCCACGCCTTCGAGCGAAGGCAGGTCGTACATGGTGTCGAGCAGAATGGCTTCCATGATCGAGCGCAGGCCGCGGGCGCCGGTCTTGCGCTCGATTGCCTTCTCGGCGATGGCCTTGAGGGCATCCTCGTGGAAGGTCAGTTCGACCTCTTCCATCTGGAACAGGCGCTGATACTGGCGGACCAGTGCGTTCTTGGGCGCGGTCAGGATTTCGATCAGAGCGGCGATGTCGAGGTCTTCGAGCGTCGCCAGCACCGGCAGACGGCCGATGAATTCGGGGATCAGCCCGAACCGCACCAGATCTTCCGGGGCCACATCGGCAAGAACCTGGCCGACGCGACGGTCATTGGGGTCCTTGACGGTGGCCGCAAAGCCGATGCCCGAGCCTTCGCCACGCGCCGAGATGATCTTCTCAAGCCCGGCAAAGGCGCCGCCGCAGATGAACAGGATATTGGTCGTGTCCACCTGCAGGAATTCCTGCTGCGGATGCTTGCGGCCGCCCTGGGGCGGAACCGAAGCCACGGTGCCTTCCATGATCTTCAGCAGTGCCTGCTGCACGCCTTCACCCGAAACGTCACGAGTGATGGACGGGTTGTCGGACTTACGGCTGATCTTGTCGACTTCGTCGATATAGACGATGCCGCGCTGCGCCTTTTCGACATTGTAATCGGCCGACTGCAGCAGCTTGAGGATAATGTTCTCGACGTCCTCGCCGACATAGCCCGCCTCGGTCAACGTGGTCGCGTCGGCCATGGTGAAGGGTACGTCGAGGATGCGCGCCAGCGTCTGGGCCAGCAGGGTCTTGCCCGAACCGGTTGGCCCGATCAGCAGGATGTTCGACTTGGAAAGCTCGATATCCTGGTTCTTGCTGGAATGGTGCAGGCGCTTGTAGTGATTGTGGACGGCCACGGAGAGCACGCGCTTGGCGCGATACTGGCCGATAACGTAGTCGTCGAGCACCTTGCAGATTTCTGCGGGTGTCGGCACGCCATCGGAGGACTTGACCATGGAGGTCTTGTTCTCTTCGCGGATGATGTCCATGCAGAGCTCGACGCATTCATCGCAGATGAACACGGTCGGCCCGGCGATCAGCTTGCGAACCTCATGCTGGGATTTCCCGCAGAACGAGCAGTAAAGCGTGTTCTTGGAGGATTCGCCGTTCGTTGTCTCTTTGGACATCTAGTTACTCCCGGGGGCGCGAAACCCCCAAAATTCAGCGGTACCAACGACGGTAACGCCCGAGGCCTAAAGAAAGTCTAAGCCGAACCGACCTTAAAGGCCGATCCGGCTGTGTGCAATTGCACTCACGTCACAGTCAACGCAGTGTCACCAAACGCTGTTAACAGCGGGAACTCAGCTGCCTTCCGGAACGGCGCGCTTTTCAAACACGCTATCGATGAGGCCAAAGGTCTTGGCTTCTTCGGGGCTGAGGAAGCGATCGCGCTCCAGAGCGCTCTCAACTTCTTCATAAGTGCGGCCAGTGTGCTTCTCATAAATCTGATTAAGACGACGCTTCAAGCCCTCGACTTCCTTGGCATGAATCATGATGTCGGTAACCTGACCCTGATAGCCGCCGGAAGGCTGGTGGACCATGATGCGCGAGTTTGGCAGGCTGGTACGCATACCCGCTTCACCGGCTGCAAGCAGGAGCGAACCCATGGACGCGGCCTGCCCCATCACCATCGTGGCGACGGCCGGACGGATGAATTGCATGGTGTCGTAGATCGACAGGCCAGCCGTCACCACGCCGCCAGGCGAATTGATATAGAGCGCAATTTCCTTTTTCGGGTTCTCTGATTCGAGGAACAAAAGCTGGGCCACGATCAGGCTCGCCATGTTGTCCTCGACCACGCCGGTCACGAAAATGATGCGCTCGCGCAGGAGGCGCGAATAGATATCGAAGGCGCGCTCGCCTCGATTGGACTGCTCGACCACCATGGGAACGAGCGTATTCATGTAGATATCGTGCGGATCTCGCATGTGATGCCCCTTTGCTGCGCCGGGTCGCGTGGATACCGGGCATGCCATCTTCGGTTGGAACATTTCTGCCGGACCAGGACATCCAGGGCCCGGCGGAAATGTCGAAATTTCGAATCAGCGCGACTGGCCGATTGCAGACGATGCCGCCTTAATGTGCGGTAAAGCCAGAGATAGGCGGCAATGGGGCGCGCTTCAATAGGGCGCGCCCAGCTTGTGACGGCAAGGTGAATGGGCGGACGACCATCAGGCCGAGAAACTGACCGCCACGCCCTTCTTCTTGAAGTAGGACTGCATGATCTTGCGGCCCTGCCGGTTGGATTGCGCCAGCTTGGCGGGCTCGAACACGGCTTCCTTGGCGCCTTCGGCCGCCATGGCTGCTTTGAGCGCCGCGATGTGGGCGTCCAGCTCGTCATTGTTGTTCTTGATCGAGGTGTAGATATTCTCGATGGCTTGGCTCAGGGTCAGGTCGCTCACGGCAAGGTCCTTGGTCGCTTTTGTGCTTTCAAGACATGATTAGCGCCCGCTTGCCAAGCCTTTTCGGCGCATTTTGAGGAGTGGGCAAGCCAAATGATCGCCCACTCCCGCGGCGTTCCGGGCCTAGGCAGGGTTGAAATCGGGCCGGGCCTGACCTGTTTCGCTGTGACGATGCGCCTCCATCAGCGGCCGGATGACGACCCGGGAATGGGCGGCGATGGGATCATCGTCGAACAGGGACACGGCCTCGGCCATATCCTTGGCCTCGATCAGCAGGAAGCCGCCGATGACCTCCTTGGCCTCGGCATAAGGTCCATCCATCACCGACATCGTCATGCGCTGGCGCCGGTCGATACTGGCTTCTCCAGCTTCGGCCAGGGGCGAGGCGATCAGCAGGTGGCCCCCGCTCCGCAGCTTGTGGTCGTGCTCGATAGTGGCGTCGTCGACGCGACGCATCTCATCCGGGGTGAGATCGGCAAAGGCATCGGGGGCAAAATAGACAAGGCAGAGAAATTTCATGATCGGTCTCCCGTGATTGAACATCACCCCGACGAGCGGCAAATCGTCAACTCGACTATTTTTCTGCTTGTTACCGCACGATTGTCAGTCCGTTATATCCGGCATTGATTTCCCCTACCCGGTTACCGCATTCATGGCCGCCATTGTCCAGCTCAAGCCTGTCGAAAACGTCCCCCAGCATCGTCGAAGCGGTGCCGATCCCCGCGATCCCGCGTTTTATCAGAATCCCTATGCCTTCTATGATCGCCTGCATGCGAGCGACCCAACCTTCTTCTGGGACGAATATGGCCATTGGTGCTTCGCCGGTTTCAAGCAGGTCAGCGCATTGCTGCGCGACAAACGGTTCGGCCGCGAAATCCTGCATGTGGCGACGCGCGAAGAGCTTGGGATGCCAGATCCCAAGCTGCATACGCAGGCGTTCGATCTGACTGAGAAATACTCGCTGCTGAACCTGGAGCCGCCCGGCCATACCCGCCTGCGCACCTTGGTCAACCGGGCCTTCGTGTCGCGCCATGTCGAGCAGTTGCGCCCCAGAATTATCAAACTGGCCAATGAATTGATCGATGGTTTTGAAGGTCAGGATGAGGTTGATCTGATCAAGGCCTTTGCTGCGCCGATGCCTGCCATCATCATTGCCGAGATGCTGGGGCTCTCTGCCGAGGCGCCGCCGAAACTGCTCAATTGGTCCAACCGCATGGTGGCCATGTATATGTTCGGTGTCAGCCACGACACCGAGCTCGATGCCAATGATGCCGCGCAGGACTTCATGGATTATCTGCAGCTGGCGATTGCCGAGCGCCGCAAGCAGCCGCGCGAAGACCTGCTGACCCATATGCTGACCGCCGAGCAAAATGGCGAGCGACTGAGCGACGAGGAGGTGATGTCGACCGCCATTCTGCTACTCAATGCCGGACATGAAGCCACCGTTCACACCACCGGCAACGGCGTGAAATCGATCCTTGAAAGCGGCATCGACCCGGCGACACTGTTCACCAGCGACGAGCAGGCTGCGGCGACGGCGGAGGAGTGCCTGCGCTTTGACGCGCCGCTCCATATGTTCACGCGCTATGCGCTGAGCGACCTCGAATATGAGGGCGTCCATCTGCGCAAGGGCGATGTGATCGGCCTGATGCTGGGCGCCGCCAACCGGGACCCTGCCCGCTTCGCCAATGCCAATAGCTTCGATCCCTTCCGTACAGACGGCGCCAATGTCAGCTTCGGCGCCGGCATTCATTTCTGCATCGGCGCGCCACTAGCCCGCATCGAACTTCAGGTCGCGTTCAGCGAACTGTTCCGGCGGCTGCCGAAACTGCGGATCGCGCAGCAGCCGCAATATAACAATGTCTTTCACTTCCACGGCTTGGAGAAGCTGATGGTGCGCTGGCGCTAGGCCAACGCACCAATCGCCTAGTCCACCGCCTCAGCCAATTGCTCAAGCACGGCATGGGTCGCGGTAATTCGCGCAGGAATGGGGAAGTTCTTGTTGGCAAGCATGACCACGCCGATCTTGCTGTCAGGGACGAACGCCACATAGGCGCCGAAGCCGTTGGTGGAGCCGGTCTTGTTGAACAGCGCCGGCCCCTCCGGAGCGGCCGGCGGAACAAGGGCCTCGGCTGGATTTGGCTTCATGGCCATGTCGGACGAGTTCCCGGCCAACAGGCGCTCAAGCGACACCGGGAACGGATACTGCTCCCAGCCTAACCCCTGCACCATCTCCCCGACCTGGAAATAACCAATATGCGTGCCTTCGACGGCGCGCTGCACCAGCGGCGCCAAGGTGTCGGGCGCAATATTGGCCTCGACGAAGCGCATCATATCGGCTGTCGAAGATTTCACTCCATAAGCCTCCGCCGCCAGCCAGCCCGGATTAACGCGTGTGGGCTTGCCGTCCTTGTTATAGCCCCAGGCGTAGCGCGCCATCGCTGCCTCGGGCACCTCGATGTAGGTATCCTCCAGGCCCAGTCGCGGAAACATCTCGGTTTCCATCAAATGGGCAAAGTCGTCGTTCAGCGCCAACGCGGTGAGATGGCCGAACAGCCCGATACTGGGATTGGAATAGCGCCGTTGCTCGCCCGGCGTAGCGTCGGCCGTCCATTGCTGAAAATAGCTTTCCATCCCGCCGGCCCCATTGGGGAACTGCAACGGCAATCCGCCGGCCGTATAGGTCGCCAGATGCAGCAGGCTCGCCTTGTCGATCGCTGCGCCGTCAAGCTCGGGCAGGTATTTGGATGGGTGATCGTCCAGCGCGAGCCGGTCAAGAGCGTCGGCATAGGCGCCCAGCGTTGCCGTAAAAGTCTTGCTGACCGAACCAAGCTCGAACAGCGTGTTCTCCGTCACCGGCGCGCCGGTATCCTTGGCCGCCGCACCGTAATTGAAGAAATATTGTTGGCCACCGACACTCACGCCGACGGCAATGCCGGGAACGCCGTGCTGCTCAAGCAGCGGCCGGAACGCTGCATCCACTGCCGCCGCGATGGCGGCGGGTGGTTCCGCAGCGAACACGGCGATAGACGAGAGGCAGGTCGTGACGGCGGCCAGCGCGAGAGGCGCGGCTATCCTATTGGTAATAAACAATTTACTTTCTCCCGGACGGACAGATTTGAGCGTCGGGAGCAAGCCGCGCCAATGTGGCGGCAGTGGGACTTAGCGAGCTCCGATGAACGCCAATACCGCCGAATCCACAGGGTGGCGACGCCTCTGGCTAGGGAGCATGATGCCAGGACGCATTCACTCCGCCCGGATCAGCAGGGACGAATCCCCGTACGAATAAAACCGATATCCGTTGGCGATGGCATGCTCATAGGCGCGGCGCATCGTGTCCATGCCGGCAAAGGCGCTGACCAGCATGAAGAGGGTGGATTTGGGCAGGTGGAAATTGGTCATCAGCACGTCCACGGCGGCGAAGCGGAAGCCGGGGGTGATGAAGATATCGGTGTCGCCGCTGAAAGGGCGCAGCGTGCCGGCGGCGCGGGCGGCGGTTTCGAGCAGGCGCAGGCTCGTGGTGCCGACGGCGACGATGCGCCCGCCCAGGGCTTTTTTGGCCAGAATGCGTTCGACCGTCGCAGAATCGATCTCGCCCCATTCGGCATGCATGACGTGATCGTCGGTGTCGTCCGCCTTCATGGGGAGGAAGGTCCCTGCCCCCACATGCAGCGTCACGCGCTCGATGGTGACGCCGTGGTCGCTCAATTGCTGGAGCAGGCTTTCAGTGAAATGCAGCCCAGCCGTGGGCGCCGCGACCGCACCATCTTCGGCGGCATAGACGGTCTGGTAATCGACCTTGTCGCGTTCTTCGATGCCGCGCTTGGCCCCGATATAGGGCGGCAGCGGCATGGCGCCGTGGGCTTTGATGGCTTCGTCGAGCTGGGCGCCGCCGAGATCGAATTCGAGCGTTACCTCGCCGGTATCGCCCTTGCCGGCGACGCGGGCGGTGAGCGCATCGGCCTGGCCATTGCCCAGTTCAAGCTGGTCGAGCACAGCAAGGCGCTTGGCCGGGCGAGCGAAGGCGCGCCAAGTGTGGGCGTCAACGCGCTTATGGAGATTAAAGGACACCGAGGCGCGGTTTTCGCCGCGGATGCGGCTGCCGCGCAGCTCGGCGGGCAGCACGCGGGTGTCGTTGACCACCAGCACGTCGCCGGGATGCAGCAGCGTCAACAGGTCAGGAATATGGCGATCGCTGAGGCCATGGATTGGATCGACCACCAGCAGGCGCGCACTATCACGCGGCTCGGCCGGATGCAGGGCAATCAGCTGCTCGGGCAGCTCGAAGTCAAAATCGGAAACACGCATGGCGGCTCACTAGCATGAGTGGGCGGGCGGGGGAATGTGACGTATCAGAACGCCCGGCCCGCGACGTCGTAGTTTGCCAGAGTGACACGGTGGGGATAAGGATTGGTGCCAGGACGAAGCGCTCCCTACCCCTCGAACCGCACCAGTGGCGTGTCCAGTCGCAAATATAACGGATGTTTGGGGCTGCCATCGGCATTGGTGCCGAAGCACCAGAGTTCGGTGCCGTCGGCCTTCAGCGCCTCGACAATTGCCTTGCCGGCCGGCGCCAGTGCCTTGTTGAGCTTGCCGTGGCAGAGCACGACGAAATCGGCCTCTGCTGCCGCCGCGCGGATGGCGGGCAGGTTCGCGTCCGACACCGCCACAACGCCCGGCGCCAGCAGCATTTTGGGATCGGTGGCGCGGTAATCGCCGACATTGGCTTTCGCCATGGCCGAATAGCCCTCGCGCTGGGCGAAGGTCCATTCGCGGGCGCAGGTGGGATCGTTGACCGTGGCGTCGGCGGTGCTCGGATTCATGCCGATGAACAGGATATAGCGCTTGGGGAAGGTCTCCCCGGTCCAGCGGCGCATCAGTTGGCGATAGCGGCCGTCGGCGCTGAAGGTGGCGTCGCCCTTGACGCCAGCCATCAGCGGCAGGCGTACCTTGCCGCCGGGATCGTGACCGGCTCCGTCACTCATGCGGTCAGATCGCTCGGAGGCACGAGGCCATTGATCAGCGAGGCCGTGGTGACGGTGTTGGCGAGCAGGCACGCAATGGTCATCGGGCCGACGCCGCCGGGAACGGGCGTGATCGCACCGGCCAGTGCGGCGGCTTCGGCATAGGCGACGTCGCCGAGCAAGCGCGTCTTGCCTTCGCCGCGCTCCGGCGCGGGAATGCGGTTGATGCCGACATCGATGACGGTAGCGCCCGGCTTGATCCAGTCGCCCTTGATCATCTCCGGACGACCGACGGCAGCGATGACGATATCGGCCTGGCGCACGATGCCCGGCAGGTCGCGGGTGCGGGAATGGGCCATGGTGACGGTGCAGTTCTCGCGCAGCAGCAATTGCGCGACCGGCTTGCCGACCAGGTTGGAGCGTCCAACCACCACGGCGTGGAGGCCCGACAGGTCGCCCAACGTGTCGCGCAGCAGCATCAGGCAGCCCAGCGGCGTGCAGGAGACGGGTCCGGGCAGGCCGATGGCCAGCTTGCCGACGCTGGCGGGGGTGAAGCAATCGACATCCTTGGCCGGATCGATGGTCTCGATGATCTTCTTGGGATCGATCTGGTCGGGCACCGGCAATTGCACGAGAATGCCGTGAATGGCCGGATCGGCATTGAGCTTACGCACCAGCGCCAGCACTTCGGCTTCGCTGGCGGTTTCGGGCAGCTCGTATTTTTCCGAATGCATGCCCATTTCGACGGTCTGCTTGGCCTTTTGGGCCACATAGACCTGGCTGCCGGGGTCGTAGCCAACAATGACGACGGCCAGACCCGGGGTAATGCCGTGTTCGGCCTTGAGGCGCGCCACGTGACCGGCAATGCGGGCGCGCAGGCCTTCGGCATAGCTTTTTCCGTCGATGATCTTGGCGGTCATGGTCGCTCCTCGTGAAATAATCGGCTGGGCCTGCACGTTTGGTTCACTGCAATAGGAAATGCCGCCCGCTTCGTCCATCCCCCGCAGCCGCCCGAGCTTGACGGGGAGCACTCGCCGTAGCCATGCTGGGCTCAGGCGCGAGACTCGACGCCATTTTCGGCGTGCGCCTCAGGAGGGATGAGCATGTTGAAACGTATTGTCGTAGCTATTCTGCTTTGTCTGACCATGTTCGCGCCGAGCGGCGGTGCTTTCGCCCAGGCCGAACCGCGCGTCATCGTGCCCGACCATCCGGGCGGAGCTGCGTTTGGCGGCTGCTATCGCGTCAATACGCGGCTCTATGGCCCATATCGGCTGACATTCTGCCTGCAGCAGCGCGGCGTCTACCAGATTACCGGCGGCGGCGTGACCTGCAATGGGCGGCTCGACTGGCGCGTGTCGGGACGCGATATCAATGTGCAATTGCGGCGCACCTCGTGCGGCAATGGCGTGGCCTGGAGTGCCGATCGTATGACGTGCCGCAGTGCTGGCCTGCTGGGCGGGATCATCGGCTTCGTCATCGTGCCGGGCATTCCTAACATCGGGACGCTGCGCTGCACCTATAGCCCCACCGTGCCGCAATACCGGCCGGTGACCTTCACCGCGCGGCGCTATAGCTGAGCCACAAAAATTTGGGCTGCGACGACATCTCTGTCATCGCAGCCCTATGGAACGTCAGCCTGCCGCGCTGTTGAGGGCTTGGGGGACAAGCGGCCTGCGCAACATTCCTCGCTCACCGGTTTTGCATGGGTCGTTTGCCGTGCCGATGAACTGGGTAAAAGATGGGAGCCAAATGCGGCAAGAAAAGCCCCCTTCACTCGGTTGTGAGAATATTTGTGGAACGGGCCACCGGTTGCCCCATGGCCGCGAAGCTGTCATGCCAGAAGACTAGGCATTGCACGACCAAACAGCGATTCCGCTAGACGGCTCGGCCCAATCCGGGGCCGGCAAACCGAGAGACGCAGATGACCACGATCAGCCCGCCCCGCCTCGAAAAGCAGTCCTTTACCGACCCGGAAAAAGCCTGGGCTCATCTGGCGGAAATCTATCACCGCAATACCAGCTTCATCCGCGAGCATTTGAGCGCGCTGGCCAAGGGCGTGGTGCCGGAGGGGCGCGTGCGCGCGTGCTATCCGCAGGTGGAAGTGCGCTCCACCAGCTTCGGCAAGGGCGAGAGCACCCTGCCCTATGGTTATCTGCATACACCCGGTATCTATCGTACGACGGTGACGGCGCCGGACCTGTTCCGCACCTATTTCCAGGAGCAGTTCACCGTCATCCTCAAGAACCATGGCGGCACGATCGATATCGGGGAGTCGGATACGCCGATCCCGCTGCATTTCGCGGTCGCCGCCAATGAGCGGATCGATGGGGAAGCGCTCAACGCGCTCAATATTCCGCTGCGCGATGTGTTCGACGCGCCGGACCTGAACAATACCGACGACGAAATCGCCAATGGCACTTTCGTGCCGCCCAAGGGCGGACCCTACCCGCTATCGGCGTTTACCGCGCCGCGAGTCGATTATTCGCTGTTCCGGCTGAGCCATTATACGGGCACCGATGCCGCGCATTTCCAGAACTTCGTGATTTTCACTAATTACCAGTTCTATATCGACGAATTCTGCCGCGTGGCCAAAGAGCATATGCGGAGTGGCCACGCCCATTACGAGAGCTTTATCGAGCCGGGCAATGTGATTACCGACAATGCCTTGCGCGGCGGCGGCATCAATGGCACGGCCCCGGTCCGCTCGCCCCAGATGCCGGCCTATCACCTGACGGCGGCGCGCGGCCGCGGCATCACCATGGTCAATATCGGCGTCGGCCCATCGAATGCCAAAACCATCACTGATCATATTGCCGTGCTGCGGCCTCATGCCTGGATCATGCTGGGGCATTGCGCGGGCCTGCGCAATTCTCAGGAACTTGGCGATTATGTGCTGGCGCATGCCTATGTGCGTGAGGATCACGTGCTCGATGCCGATCTGCCGGTTTCGGTGCCCATTCCCGCGCTGGCCGAAGTGCAGGTGGCGCTTGAGCAGGCGGTGGAAGAGATCACCCAGACCGAAGGCCTCGAGACCAAGCGCATCATGCGCACCGGCACCGTCGCGACCTTCGACAACCGCAATTGGGAATTGCGTGACCAGGTGGAAATCACCCGGCAGTTGAGCCAGTCGCGTGCCGTGGCACTGGACATGGAGAGCGCGACCATTGCCGCCAATGGCTTCCGGTTCCGCGTGCCTTATGGGACGCTGTTGTGTGTGTCGGATAAGCCGCTGCATGGGGAACTGAAGCTGCCCGGCATGGCGTCGGACTTCTACCGCACGCAGGTGAACCGGCATTTGCAGATCGGGCTGCGGGCGATGGAGATCTTGCGGGATCAGCCGGCGGAACGGTTGCATTCGCGCAAGCTGCGCAGTTTCGCGGAGACGGCGTTTCAGTAGGGGCGCGCTCGCGCTTCATCTCGCCACCACCACGGTGTCATTCCGGCGCAGGCCGGAAATCCATGTTCGTGGCGGGCCGCATCCATCCAGCGGCGGGATGGTCTTCAGCATGGATTCCGGCCCGCGCCGGAAAGACTCGGTAGGTGGAATGATATCGTGGAAACAAAAAAGCCCGGCATCGCTGCCGGGCTTTTTTCATTTGGATTGCCCGGCGAGCCGGGCAAATAGTTAGCTAGACAGCCTTCGCCTTGAGCGTGGCACTTGCCGTTGCTTCGGATGGGCTGAGCAGGGTCTTCCAGATGATCGCGCCCAGCGCGGCGCCCGCCAGCGGCGCGACGATGAATAGCCATACCTGGCTCAATGCCCCGCTTTGCGCGAAGATGGCAGCCGCGATGGAGCGGGCGGGATTGACCGAGGTATTGGTCACCGGGATCGAGATCAGGTGGATCAGCGTCAGGGCCAGGCCGATAGCGATCGGCGCGAAGCCGGCCGGGGCCAGTTTGGACGTGGAACCCAGGATGACGATGAGGAAGAAGGCGGTCAGCACCACCTCTGCCACCAGCGCCGCGAGCAAGCCATAGCCGCCTGGTGACAGGGCATCATAGCCATTGGAAGCGAAGCCGCCGGCGACAAAGCCGGGCGCGCCGCTGGCGATAACGAACAACACCGCTGCGCCGAGGATCCCGCCAACCAATTGGGCGATCCAGTACGGCACCAGGTCCTTGTAGTCGAACCGACCGGCTATTGCCAAACCGAGCGATACGGCCGGGTTAAAATGGCCGCCGGAAATCCCCCCGACGGCATAAGCCATGGTCAATACTGTCAGACCAAAGGCCAGAGACACGCCAACAAAGCCAATACCAACCTCCGGAAACCCTGCTGCAAGCACGGCCGCCCCGCAGCCGCCGAAAACCAGCCAGAATGTACCGAATGCTTCTGCAGAAAGTCGCTGGATCATTTTGAGCCCTCCTCATCAATCCTGTGAGAATGGTACTCGCGATTCTGGGTGTCAGTATCGAACAAAATCAAGGGGCCGGCGCGATGTACTCGCGCCGGCCCCTGTTTGTCTGGTCTTGTCGCTTAGCGGCCCTTGACGACCGAGAAGCCGGCATACTTGGCGGAGGCGCCAAGCTGCTCTTCGATGCGAATAAGCTGGTTGTACTTGGCCAGACGATCCGAACGGCTGAGCGAGCCGGTCTTGATCTGCCCGCAGTTCAGCGCCACGGCCAGATCGGCAATGGTGGAATCCTCGGTTTCGCCCGAGCGATGCGACATCACCGAAGTATAGCCGGCGCGATGCGCGGTATCGACGGCATTCAGCGTTTCGGAGAGCGAGCCGATCTGGTTGACCTTGACCAGGATGGAATTGGCAACGCCCATCTTGATGCCCGAGACGAGGCGCTCGGTGTTGGTGACGAACAGATCGTCGCCCACCAGCTGCACCTTTTTGCCGATGGCGTCGGTCAGGGCCTTCCAGCCCTCCCAATCGTCTTCGGCCATGCCGTCTTCGATGGTGATGATGGGGTAGCGCGCAGCCAGGTCGGCGAGGAAAGCGACGTTTTCGTCGGAGGAGAGCGACTTGCCCTCGCCGACCATCTCGTACTTGCCGCCCTTGTAATATTCGGTGGCAGCGCAATCGAGGCCAAGGAAAATGTCCTCGCCCGGACGATAGCCGGCCTTTTCGATCGAGCGCATGATGAAGCCCAGCGCGTCTTCGGCAGAACCGAGGTTCGGCGCGAAACCACCCTCGTCGCCCACATTGGTATTGTGGCCTTCGGCCGATAGGCCCTTCTTGAGCGTGTGGAAGATTTCCGAACCGATGCGGACGGCATCGGCCAGGTTTTCTGCGCCGGCGGGCAGGATCATGAATTCCTGCATGTCGATCGGATTGTCGGCATGCTCGCCGCCATTGATGATGTTCATCATCGGCACGGGCAGGACATGAGCGTTGGGGCCGCCGATATAGCGGTAGAACGGCAGCTCGCTCGACTCGGCAGCGGCCTTGGCCACGGCCAGCGAGACGCCCAGGATGGCATTGGCGCCGAGGCGCGACTTGTTGGGGGTGCCGTCCAGCTCGATCATGGCCTGATCGACAGCCAGCTGGTCCAGCGCATCCATGCCCTGGATTTCGTCAAAGATGGCGGTGTTGACGTTCTCGACGGCCTGCAGCACGCCCTTGCCATTGTATTTCTTGCCGCCATCACGCAGCTCGACGGCTTCATGCGCGCCGGTCGAAGCGCCCGAGGGGACCGCAGCGCGGCCGAAGCTGCCATCGTCGAGCACCACATCGACTTCGACGGTCGGATTACCGCGGCTGTCATAGATCTGGCGGCCTTGGACGTGGATGATTGACGACATAGAAAGCCCTCTCCCGTTTGGGTTTGCTCGATATGGCCGCTTTCCTAGACGCAGAGTGTGACAAGGGAAAGGGGGCGCGCATAAAATATCGTGCGGCGGGTGTGGCGAGGCTGGGGTGCCAGCCTCGCCTCTCGTATCAATCCGGTGTCTGCCGAATGAAGCCGAAAGCCAGCAGCGTGATCACCGCGGCCAGGATCATGTAATAGCCCACGGCATGCAGACCGAAATTGGTCGCCAGGTAAGTTGCGGCATAGGGCGCCAGCGAGGCGCCGAAAATACCGCCCAGATTGAAGGTCAGCGACGCGCCGGTATAGCGCACGGCCGTGGGGAATGGCGCGGCAAGGGCCGTGCCCAGCGGGCCATAGGTCAGGCCCATCAGCGCGAGACCGATGCACAGGAAGCCCAGCACGCCTACGACATTGCCCGAGCCGAACAGCGGCGCGATCAGCAGGCCGAAAATGGCGATCGAGAGCGACACGCCCACCATGACCCGGCGCATGCCGAAACGATCGGCCAATACGGCCGAGATCGGGATGAACAGGCCGAAGAACACCACGCCAACCATCTGCAGGATGAGGAATTCTTCGCGGCTATAGCCCAGCGCCGAGGTGCCCCAGCTCAGCGAGAACACCGTCATCAGATAGAACAGCACGAAGGTGGCGAGCGCCGCCATGGTGCCGAGCAGCAGGCTCATCTTGTGGTGCTTGAACACATCGAGGAACGGCACTTCGACGCGTTCGGCCTTTTCGACGGCGCGAGCGAATTCGGGCGTCTCGGTGATCTTGAGGCGGATGAACAGGCCGAAAATCACCAGCAGCGCGCTGGCGAGGAACGGCACGCGCCAACCCCAGCTCATGAAGGTCTCTTCACCCATGAAATGGGCGAGCACGAGGAAAATCGTGGTGGCGAAGAAGAAGCCGACCGGCGCGCCCAATTGCGGGAACATGCCATACCAGGCCCTCTTGCCCTCAGGCGCATTCTCGGTGGCGAGCAGCACGGCGCCGCCCCATTCCCCGCCCAGGCCAAGCCCCTGCCCCAGCCGGCACAAAGCCAGCAGCAGCGGCGCCATCACGCCGATCTGTCCGTAAGTCGGCAACACGCCGATCAGCACGGTCGAAATACCCATGGTCAGCAAAGCCGCGACTAGCGTGGCCTTGCGGCCGATCTTGTCGCCGAAATGGCCGAAGAACGCCGCGCCAATCGGGCGCGCGAAAAAGGCGATGGCGAAGGTGGCGAGCGAGGAGAGCAGCGCCGACGTGTCATCGCCCGCCGGGAAGAACAGATGCGGGAATACGATCACCGCAGCGGTGGCGTAGATATAGAAGTCGAAAAATTCGATGGTCGTGCCGATCATGCTCGCGGCGAGGATGCGGCGGGCGGAATTGGGCGGTGGCACGGCGATGCCGCTGGCGGCATCCGTGGCGATAGTCATGGCGATATCCTGGCGCGCTTGAATGCTGGGCCGAGCATGGCGGCCGGCAAATCTCGCGGGCGCCCGAACGATCATTGCCAGCCCGGCAGAGAACCGGACAGCCGGGGTGTACCGCAGGGTACGGTTCACATCAAGATCAAATGTGCCGGGGATTAGGAGCGGGCTCTTGGGGATGCCTGGGTGCACAATCCCCAAAAATCTGCACCAGTCGGCTTGCTAACGTAATAACATTACATCTAGAGTCCAAAACGTAATGTAATAACATATGGATATATCGCCCATGCGCTATCCTGCCCTTCTCGCCTGCACGGCCCTGACCTTGATGGCCGGTGCCGGCCCAGGCTTTGCCGACGACGTCACCGCCTGGCGCCTGTTTGTCGCCGACCATGCCGCAGCCAAGGTCACCGCGATCGATCTGGGCACCCACGCCACGCTCGACACTTTTGTGCTGGAAAGCCCCGGCGTGCTCTACACCACGCCCAGCAACCAGGCGGTCTATGCCGTGCAAGGGGCGGCCAATCTGGTGTCGGCCATCAGCAGCGGCATCGAAATCGAAGATCATGGCGATCACGGCGATATTCATGTCGCGGCGCCAGCGGCCATTGCCGCCGCTGTTCCGGGCGAAAAGCCGGTGCATTTCGTCGAGCATCATGGCGAGATCGCCCTGTTCTACGATGGCGAAGGTGTGGCGCGGCTGGTTTCGGAGCAGGATTGGCTGGACGGCAATGCCGATTTGGCTATCCGCGAAATCGACACCGGCGCACCCCATCATGGCGTCGCCATTCCGTGGGGCAAGTATACGCTCGCCACCGATTTTGCGCCCAATGGTGAGACCACCCGTCCGCAGGGTGTCTTTGTCTATGACGCGCAGAATGCCAAGGTGGGCGACCTCTACGAATGCCCGCTGCTGCATGGAGAGGCGACGTCGGGCAATATCACCGCCATTGCCTGCGCCACGGGGCTACTGATTGCCACCGGCTCGGGCGCGCCCGAGATCACGCACCTGCCCTATCCGGCGAGCCTGCCCGAGGGCAATGTTTCGACGCTGCTGGGCGGGGTTGGGCTGCAATATTTCCTGGGCAATTACGGGCCCGACAAGGTCGTGCTGATCGATCCGACCGAGGCCGACGCCTTCCGCCTGATCGAATTGCCGACGCGCCGCGTGCATTTTGCCGTGGATCCGCAGCAGCCCAAATTTGCTTACATCTTCACCGAGGATGGCAAGCTGCATCAGCTCAATGTGCTGTCGGGCCAGATCGCCAAATCGATCACGCTCACCGAGCCCTATTCCATGGATGGCGAGTGGAGCCTGCCGCGGCCCCGCATTGCGGTGGCGGGCAATGAGATCGCGGTCACCGATCCGCTCAAGGGCCTGGTGCACATCGTGGATGCCAGCACGTTCGAGCTGGATCGCGACATTCCGGTCGAGGGCCTGCCCTACAATATCGTCGCCATCGGCGGCTCGGGCGCGACGCACTGACCAAAATCCCGGCCACCTTGCGGGGTGGCCGTTTCCATTCAGGTGACCCCAAATGAACCGCCTCTCCGTAACGGTCCTGTCCGGCTTTCTTGGCGCCGGCAAGACGACGCTTCTCAATCACATCCTCAACAATCGCGAAGGGCGGCGCGTTGCCGTCATCGTCAACGACATGAGCGAGGTCAATATCGACGCCACGCTTGTGCGCGAGGGCGGCGCCAATCTGTCGCGCACCGATGAACAACTCGTCGAAATGAGCAATGGCTGCATCTGCTGCACGCTGCGCGGCGACCTGCTCAAGGAAGTCACCAAGCTGGCCGAAGCCGGGCGCTTCGATTACCTGCTGATCGAATCCACCGGCATTTCCGAGCCGCTGCCGGTTGCGGCCACTTTCGATTTCCGCGACGAAAACGGCGTCAGCCTCTCCGACATCACCCGGCTCGACACCATGGTGACCGTGGTCGATTGCGCCAATCTGCTGCGGGATTACGGCTCGGTGGATTTCCTGCGTGACCGTGGGCAGACCATGGGGCCGGAGGATGAGCGCGCTTTGGTCGATCTATTGGTCGAGCAGATCGAGTTTGCCGATGTCATCGTGCTCAATAAGGTGTCGATCGCGAGTGCCGACGATCTCGTTGCAGCGCGAACCGTCATCAAGGCGCTCAATCCGGTGGCGCGGGTGATCGAAACTGATTTCTCCGATGTGCCGCTGGATCAGGTGCTCGATACCGGACTGTTCAGCCTGGAAGCCGCCGAGCAGAACCCGCTTTGGTTCAAGGAACTCAATGGCTTCACCGAGCATATTCCGGAAACGCTTGAATATGGCATACGCTCATTCGTCTATCGGGCGCGGCGGCCGTTCAACCCCATGCTGCTGAACAGCTTCATCGCCAAAAGCTGGGCCGGCGTTATTCGCTCCAAGGGCTTTTTCTGGCTGGCGACGCGACCCGATCTGGTCGGCGAACTCAGCCAGGCCGGCGCATTGGTGCGCACCAGCCGCCGCGGCATGTGGTGGGCGGCTGTGCCGAAAACCCGCTGGCCGGACGATGCCGACTGGCGCGCATCGATGGCGCCCTATCTCGATGCGGAATGGGGCGACCGGCGGCAGGAAATCGTCTTTATTGGCGCCGGCGACATGGACGAGGCCGCTATCAGGCGCGACCTCGACGCCTGCCTGATCCCGGCCAAGGGTTTTACCCCGACCGCCTGGCAAGATTTGCGCGATCCGTTTCCCGCCTGGTCCTGAAAACAGAGCGGCCGGGACGTTACCACCCCGGCCGCTCTTGCAATGCGCGATGCATCAAACCAGGTGGCTGGCTTCCTGCTCGGTCGGGATCCGGCCGTTCGGGGTCAGCTTGTTAACCGCATCGGGCAGGGTCTTGGCCAAGCGATCGAGCAATTCCTGCTTGCTGAGGCCGGTTTGCCGGGTCAGCGTATCGATGGTATCGGCGCCCAGCGTCTGCTCGAGTCTATTGGGGTCAATCTCCTCATTATCGCCGTCCTGCACCCAGCTTTGCGCCTTGGCGCCCTGCCCGCTATTGTTGAAGCGGTCGACGAGATCGCCCAGGCCGCCGCTGAGCACGCTGCCCAGCCCACCGGCGCCAGCCGCGCCGCCAAGCATACCGCCCAGATTGCCCAGCATGCCCTCGAGTCCGCCGCCTGCACCGGGCGTGGTGCCGGCCTGTGGATTTCCCACACCGGTCTGCCCGTTGCCGAGCCGCCCGCCATCACCGGCGCCGGTCTGGCCATTGCCCAAGCCGCCGAGCAATTCGCCCAGCTTGTCCCTGTTCTGAAAACCTGCCACGGCCAGCAGGCCTAGCAGCGCAACCATTGACGGCATTCCCTTGGCCATGGCGGCCTCCTTTATGTTGAGCGCTTAGCGGCGCCGAGCGACAAGTCCCCAGACAAACAACACGATGATGGCGCCGACGACCGCACCGATCAGCCCCGCGCCTTCGCCCGGCGCATACCAGCCCAGGGCTTGCCCAAGATAGGAAGCAACGAAGGCACCGACGATGCCCAAAATGGTGGTCAGAATGAAGCCCGACGGCTCATTGCTGCCCGGCATGATGAACTTGGCGATGACGCCCGCGATGAACCCGATAATGATCGTCCAGATGATACCCATGACTGACTGTCCCTAGTTGAAGGTGATCAGCAACGCGCCGTGCGCCTGGCAGTTCCCTTTTCCGTGTAAAGGCAAGGCCATGGACGAATAAAACCCGCCGGCGCTGGGCCGGCGGGTTGAATAGCGAATCCGCGATGCCGCGCCTCAATCGTCTTCGACGAACACTTCCTTGCGCTTGCGCCGGATCGAGGGGAGCACGGCGATGATCACCGCGAGCAGTGCCAGACCCAGCAAGGTTGCCGAAATCGGGCGCTCGAGGAACACCATCGGATCGCCGCGCGAAATGATCATGGCGCGGCGCAGATGTTCTTCCAGCAGCGGTCCCAGCACGAAGCCGAGCAGCAGCGGCGCCGGCTCGCAGCCGAAGCGGATCAGCACATAGCCGACCACCCCGAAAAAGCCGATGGCGAACACGTCGTAGATGTTCTGGTTGATCGAGAAACACCCGATACAGGCGAACAGCACGATGGCGGGGAACAGCGCCCGATATGGGATCGAGAGCATCTTCACCCACAGCCCGATCAGCGGCAGGTTGAGCAGCACCAGCAACACATTGCCGATCCACATCGAGGCGATGATGCCCCAGAACAAAGCCGGCTGGTCGTTGATGACATTGGGGCCGGGCGTGATGCCCTGCAGGATAAACGCCCCCACCATCAACGCCATCACCGGGTGCGCCGGAATGCCCAGCGTCATCAGCGGAATGAACGAGGTCTGCGCGGCGGCATTATTGGCCGATTCCGGACCAGCCACGCCTTCGATGGCGCCATGTCCGAATTCCTCGGGCGTCTTGGAGAGACGTTTTTCCGCCGAATAGGAGGCGAACGAAGCAAGGATATGCCCACCACCCGGCAAGATGCCGAGCACCGAACCCAGGGCCGTGCCGCGCACGACCGGCGCCGCAATGCGCTTGAAGTCGTCCTTGCTGAGCCACAGGTTCTTGACGGCCTTGACCATCACGTCGCGGCCCTTCTCGTTTTCGAGATTGCGCAGGATTTCGGCGACGCCGAACACGCCCACGGCGAGCGAAACGAAATTGAGCCCCGAATAGAGTTCGCGAATGCCCAGGGTGAAACGCGGTTGGCCGGTATAGATGTCCTGCCCCACCATGCCCAGCAGCAGGCCCAGCACGATCATCGCCAGCGCCTTGAGGATGGAGCCGTGCGCCAGCGCGATGGAGACCAGCAGACCCAGCACGATCAGGGCGAAATATTCCGGCGCCCCAAAATTGAGCGCAGCTCGCGCAAGGGGCGGCGCGAAGAAAGCGAGCAGCAACGTGCCAACCGTGCCGGCAAAGAACGAGCCCAGCGCTGCGGTCGCCAAAGCCGGGCCCGCCCGGCCCTGCTTGGCCATTTGGTAGCCGTCGATGGCGGTGACCGCCGACGAGCTTTCACCCGGCAGGTTGATCAGGATTGCGGTGGTTGAGCCGCCATATTGCGCACCGTAATAGATGCCTGCCAGCATGATCAGCGCCGTCGCAGGCGACAGCGAAAAGGTGATGGGCAGCAGCATGGCGATGGTTGCCGTCGGCCCGATGCCGGGCAAGACGCCGACCAGGGTGCCCAGCAGCACGCCGATGAAGCAGTAGAAGATGTTGATGGGGTCGAGGGCGACCGAAAAGCCGAGCCCAAGTGAAGCAATAATGTCCATGATGGGTTCCTACTGCCCGAGCCAGGGTCCGAACATCGGCACGCTCATGCCGAGGCCGACGACGAAGATCAGCGTGCACATCACCGTCAGCGCCACCGCCAGGATGATGGAAAACAGCGGCGAATTGAGCCGGCTGGCCATGGCAGCGCCAAACGAGCCGATCAGCACCACCGGCACGAAGCCCAGCCCGCGAATGGTCAGCCCGAAAAACACGATGACGCCGATGATCAGCGCCATGCCCCGCCAAGTTGGCGCCAATGGCTTTTCCGCATCGGGCTTTTTCCAGCCGCTGGCGGCAACGCCGAGCCCCAGCGCCACCAGCACGCTGCCCAGCAGCAGCGGCATGAAACCGGGCCCCATGCGAAACGCCGTGCCGGTCTCGTAATTGAGCGCCTCGATGGCGAAATAGGCGCCCGCCGCGACAAAGATGCCGCCCGACACGAGGTCCTTGGTCGAAAAATTGGAAACCATAGCTGCCTCCTCCCCTGTTCTTTGTCGCCTCCGCGGCCCGAAGGACGCGGAGGCGCGCACTCGGTTTAGTCGGCGTAAACGCCCGCAGCTTCGATGACTGCGCGCCACAGCTCGATCTGGCTGGCCAGCATCTGCGTCAGTGCGGCCGGAGTGGCCTCTTCGGCGGTCACCGGCACGGTGCCCAGTTCGGCAAAGCGGCTCACCACGGTCTCATTGGTCAGCGCCTTCTGCAGCGAGGCTTCAAGCTTGGCGATGATGGCCGCGTCGGTGCCGGCGGGGGCATAGAGCCCGTGCCACACGCCGATCTCGATATCGAGGCCGCCTTCCTTGAGCGTGGGCAGATCAGGCAGGTTCTGCAGGCGGGTCAGCGTGGTCACGCCATAGGCCTTGACCTCGCCGGCCTGGATCTGGCTGGTCGTATTGGTGGTCTGGTCGCAGATCATGTCGATCTGGCCGCCGATAATGTCGGTCATGGCCGGGCCGGCGCCCTGATAGGGCACGGTGGTCATCTGGGTATCGAGCGCATCCATCAGCAGCATGCCGCAGAGCTGGCTGGCCGAACCGATGCCGGCATTGGCATAGGTGACGTTCTCGCCATTGGCCTTGATATAGGCAGTCAGCTCGGCCAGCGTGTTCGGCTCGAAATCCTTGCGGGCCACCAGCGTCATGGGCACGGCGGTGATCAGCCCGATCGGGGCAAAGTCGGTGACCGGGTCATAAGGCAGGCTGCGATAGAGGCTCGGCGCGGTGGACATGCCGATATGGTGCAGCAGCAGCGTGTAGCCGTCATTGGGGGCAACCGCCACCTGGCCGGCGCCGAGCGTGCCACCGGCGCCGCCCACATTCTGGATCACCACCTGCTGGCCCAGATCATTGCTCATCACTTCGGCAACGAGGCGGGCGACGGTATCGGTCGGACCGCCGGCGGAGAACGGCACCACGACGGTGATCGGCTTGGTGGGGTAGTCCTGCGCCATGGCGGTGCCCGTCAGGCTCGCGCCCGTCAGCATCAGGCCGGCGGCAAGGGACAGCATTGTCTTGTTCATTTTGGTTCCTCCCGAAAGATCAGCGCTCCTCGCGCATCCCTCCCTAAGCAGCTTCCGTGCCAGATCGTTCAAACCCTTGCATTGCAAGCATATCACCAATGCAGCAACGCAGTAGCATGAAGCATTTCAGGCAATTTCTTGCCAGCAGATGATGCCGACTTGGCAAAAATCCGCCAATGGCATAGGACCAATCGTGGAGGATCTGCACGATGGCTGGCCGGACACTGCCTTTGTCGCCCTATCAGCGCCTGTTGATCGCGGTCGGCTGCGCCGTTGTGCTGCTGGCCTCGTGCCTGGTCGCCTATGAAATCGCGCTGCAAAGCGGCATCGCCGCGGCCCACGATACCAGCGAGCGGCGCCTGCAGATTTTCGATCGCATGCTCGAAGCCAATATAGAGCGCTATCACTTTTTGCCCACGACGCTCGCCCAGGCCTCGGAAATCCGCGACGTGCTGGCGCACCCCGAAGACGACGCGCTGCGCGCCCGCGCCAATGGCTTTTTGTCGAATATGGGCGGCACCGCCGCAGCCGAGGAACTGTTCATCGTCGATGTGAACGGCCGCTCCATCGCCGCCAGCAATTGGTGGACGCACCAATCCATGGTGGGCCGCCATTATGCCGAACGCCCCTATTTCCAGGAGGCCATGTTCGACGGCGCCGCCAAATACTACGCCGTCGGCATCACCACGGGCGTGCCGGGCTATTTCATCGCCAACCGCATTGACGGTCCCGATGGTCCGCTGGGCGTCGCCGTGGTCAAGATCAATCTGGGCGAGATCGAAGCCGTGTGGTGGCGCTCGGGCGAGCTGATCGGCATTTTCGACAGCAATGATGTCGGCATTCTCTCCACCCGCCCCGATTGGCGCTATCGCACGCTGGTCGACACCCACCCTACCGGCCTCGAAACCCTGGCGCGCGACCAGCGCTATCTCGGCGTCGCCATCAATGGCCAGGGGATCGTGCAATCGATCGAGCCTTGGCGCGGCACCGAACTGGCCGTGCTGCGCAGCGGCGATAGCGAGATCAATGGCGAGTTCCTGGTCGATCGGCTGCGCATGCCTTTGCATGGCTGGCGCCTGCTGTCCTTCGTGCCGCTGGGGCCGATTTCCAACTGGGCCTGGACCGCGACATTCTTTGTCGGCGTTGCGGTCGGCGCCATCCTGCTGGCGGCCATGTTGTTCATGCAGCGCCAGCGCCTGATCCGCGCCCGCCTCGAGGATCACGACCAGCTCGAGCAGCGTGTGCTGCTGCGCACCAGCGAATTGCAGGAAGCCAATAGCCGGCTCGCCGGCGAAATCGTCGAACGTCAGGAAGCCGAAAAAGCCCGCCAGGCCGCCCAGCAAGGCCTGGTGCAGGCCGCCAAGCTCGCCACCCTCGGCCAGGCTCTGGCCGGTGTCGCCCACGAAGTCAGTCAGCCCATCGCCGCCCTGCGCACCCAGACCGCCAGCGCCAAGCTCTTGGCGCGCGGGAAAGTTCCCGAGCTTGCGGATCTGTTCGGCAGCATGGAAGGCGTGATCGGCCGGCTAGTGGCGCTGACCGGGCACCTCAAGACCTTCGCGCGCAAGGAAACCGAAATCTCGATCCAGAGCGATGTCGTCCACATCGCCCACAATGCCATCGAGCTGGCCAACCATTTCCGCGAAGACCCCAGCCTCACCATCACCCTCGACGCGCCGCCGCATGCCCTCATCGTCACCGGCAACCCGGTTCATATCGAGCAGGTCCTGGTCAATCTTATCTCCAATGCCGCCGACGCCATGGCGGGGCTCGAAGACGCCACGATAAAGATCACCGCGCGCGATATGGGCCAGAACGCCGTCATCAGCGTTGCCGACAACGGCACCGGCATCGATCCGGCCATCATCGACACCCTGTTCGACCCCTTCGTCACCACCAAGGAACCCGGCCGGGGCCTTGGCCTCGGCCTCTCCATTTCCTATGGCCTGATCCGCGAAATGGGCGGCCGGCTTGAGGTTGAAAGCCGCCAAGGCGAGGGCGCGACCTTCACCATCACCCTGCCCCTCGCTGAGATCACCACGCCCCAAATCAGAGACTTCGCATGACAAGCAAAACATCGGTGATGATCGTCGAGGACGAGGGCATTGTCCGCAACGCGCTCGATCAATGGCTCAATCTGTCGGGCTTTGCCGTTACCACTGTCGGCAGCGCCCGCGAAGCCATGACGCGCCTGGGCGACGCCCAGCCCGAAGTGGTCATATCCGACGTGCGCATGCCCTCGGTTTCGGGCCTCGACCTGCTCGCCCAGATCCGCGACAAGGACCCCACCACCTCGGTCATCCTGATCACCGCCCATGGCGACGTGCCCATGGCCGTCAAAGCGATCCGCGACGGCGCCTATGATTTCCTGCAAAAGCCCTATGAGCCCGAACAGCTCGTCAGCGTCATCGAGCGCGCCGCCGAACAGGCCCGCGTCCGCCGTGAATTGGTCAATCTGCGCCGCCGGCTCGATGGTGGCGCAGCCGAATTGTCCAATCGCTTCATCGGCTCCTCCCCCGTGATGGAAGATTTGCGCCAGCTCATTCTCGACGTCGCCGCCATCGACACCGACGTCATCATTCTGGGCGAAACCGGCACCGGCAAGGAAGTCGTCGCCCGCGCCCTCCACGATTTCTCTCCGCGCTCGGCCGCCCCCTTCGTCGCCGTCAATTGCGCCGCCATCCCCGCCGAGCTGATCGAAAGCGAATTGTTCGGCCACGAAGCCGGCGCCTTCACCGGCAGCGCCGGCCCGCGCATCGGCAAGTTCGAATTCGCCAATGGCGGCACGCTATTGCTCGACGAAATCGAATCCATGCCCCTGCTCGCCCAGGCCAAGGTGCTGCGCGTCATTCAGGAGCGCACAGTCGAACGCGTCGGCTCCAACCGCCAGATCCCGCTCGATCTGCGCATCATCGCCGCCACCAAGGTCGATCTGCTCGACGAAGCCGAAGCCGGCCGCTTCCGCGCCGATCTGCATTATCGCCTCAATACCGCAAGTATCGCCGTCCCCCCGCTGCGCCAGCGCGGCGAAGATGCCTTGCTGCTGTTCCACTATTTCCTCGAGTTGGCGCAGAAGCGCTTCAACCGCCCCTCCCAGCCGCTCCACCCCGCCGATATCGAGGCCCTGTCGCGCTATGCCTGGCCGGGCAATGTGCGGGAACTGAAAACCGTGGCCGATAAATTTGCCCTCGGCCTCTCCAGCGCCAATTATTCCATCCAGAGCGCCATCGGCATCAAGCCCGGCACACCGGACGAGAGCCTCAACCTCGCCGATCGGTTGGCGCAATATGAGCGCAGCATCATCGAGGCCGAACTGCGCAAGCACGACAATTCCATCGCCGACACCGCCGACGCGCTGGGCGTCCCCCGCCGGACGCTGAGCGAAAAGATGACGCGGCTGGGCGTACGGCGCTAGGACAAGTGAAGCGGTTTACATCGCCAATGGCGCGGTGTTGGAATAGCTTTCCCGAAATGCGGCCGCTATCCGAAAGGCATTTCGATCCAAATGCGCAGCAAGCATGGATAGACTACTGATCTCATAGAGTTTTCTGGCCCCAAGCGATATGTCTTTTACCAGATGGCGCTGACCCCAAGGGCAGGCCGACACATAAGGAGCTTTCCAGCCATGTCCCCTATTTCGCGCCGCACTCTGCTGGTCGCTACCCTGCTCGCCAGCGTTGCCTTTGCCCCGGCGGCTTTCGCCCAGGATTTCGATGCCAATGCCACCATCCGCATCGGCTCGCTCTACGAACCGCAGAACCTCGACAACACGGCCGGCGCCGGCCAGGGCATCAACGAAGCCTTCAACGGCAATGTCTACGAAGCCCTGTTCCAGCTCACCGATGCCGGTAGCGTCGAGCCGGCCCTGGCCGCCGATTATACCGTCAGCGACGATGGCTTGACCTATACCTTCACCCTCAAGGACGGCGTCACCTTCCATTCGGGCGATCCGCTCACCGCTGCCGATGTGAAATACTCCATCGAGCGCGTCACCGCCGAAACCTCGAAAAGTTCACGCAAGAAGAGCCTCTCGACCATCACCGCCATCGACACCCCCGACGACAAGACCGTGGTGATCACCCTCTCGGCTCGCTCGATCTCCCTGCCCTACAATCTGAGCTATGTCTGGATCGTCAACGACAAAGCCGCAGACATCACCGCCACCGAAGACGGCACCGGCCCCTATACGCTCGAAGAGTGGCGCCGCGGTTCGGCCCTCGCGCTGGCCCGTTTCGACGGCTATTGGGGCACGGCTCCCAGCAATGGCGAGGCGATCTACACCTATTTCACCGACGCCACCGCGCTCAACAATGCGCTACTGACCAATGCCGTCGACGTCATCACCTCGGTGCAGAGCCCGGATTCGCTGGCCCAATTCGCCGGCAACCCGGCCTACACCGTCACCGAAGGCGCCTCCACCACCAAGGAACTGCTCGCCTATAACGACCGCGTCGCCCCCTTCGACAACGTCAAGGTGCGCAAGGCCC
This sequence comes from Devosia sp. ZW T5_3, assembly GCF_044987315.1. Lineage (NCBI taxonomy): Bacteria > Pseudomonadati > Pseudomonadota > Alphaproteobacteria > Hyphomicrobiales > Devosiaceae > Devosia > Devosia sp. ZW T5_3. The sequence continues at coordinate 66,541 of NZ_JBJDRE010000002.1, read as the reverse complement.
TCGCCCGCGCCGTTGACAAGGCCAAGCTGCTCAACTCGATCTGGGGTGATTACGGCACGCTGATCGGCTCCTTCGTGCCCCCCACCGATCCCTGGTATGTCGATCTCACGGGCGTCGATGCCTATGACCCCGACAGTGCCAAGGCTCTGCTGGCCGAAGCCGGCTATCCCGATGGCTTCACCTTCACCCTCGACACCCCCGATTACGATCCGCACCCGCTGGTCGCCCAGTTCCTGCAGACCGAATTGGCCAAGGTTGGCGTCACGGTGAACATCAACATCATCACCGCCAATGAGTGGTACACAAAGATCTACCAGGAGCACAATTTCGAGGCGACGCTGCAAGAGCACGTCAACCACCGCGACATCGTCTTCTACGGCAATCCCGACTTCTACTGGGGCTACAACAACCCCGAAGTGGTCAAGCTGATCGCCGATTCCGAAGCCGCCAGCTCCATCGACGAGCAGACCGCCAAGCTCACCGAAGCCAACAAGATCATTGCCGAGGATGCTGCCAGCAACTGGCTCTACCTCTATCCGCAGATCGTGGTTTCCGCCGCCAATGTCACCGGCTATCCGATCAATGGACTGAACTCGCAGTTCTTCGCCTATGGGATCAAGAAGGCGAACTAAGCGGCTGAATACGCAAAAACCACCGCGTCTCCCTCGGGCTTGACCCGAGGGCCATTCCCAACTCGGCACAAGCGACGAAGGACCCTCGGGTCGGGCCCGAGGGAGACGCGGTGGGCGGTGATGCTTCAGGGCATCGGCTTGGCAGCAGGTATGTGTCAACGCCACGAACGCGTGTGGCCCACCTTCCCCCAATGCGCTACCCTGCCCCAACTGACTCGGAGGCCATCCCCATTCTCGCTTACACACTGCGCCGCTCGGTCATTCTCATCGCGTCCCTGCTGATCGCGGCAATCGTGCTGTTCGTCCTGCTGCGCCTGCTGCCGGGTGATCCAGCCAATGCCCTGCTCGGCGTCGGCGCTACCGAGGCCCAGATCGCCGCCGCCCGCAGCCAGGTCGGCTCCGATCAGCCGCTTTACAGCCAATTCATCTCCTTCATCGGCAATCTCGCCCGCTTTGACCTCGGCACCTCCTTCGTCAGCCGCGCCTCCGTCATCGGCGAAATCGGCAACCGCATGTCGGTCACCCTGCCGCTGACCTTTCTCGGCTTCCTGCTCGCTTTGGCCCTCGCCATCCCCCTCGGCATCATCGCCGCCGTCCGCTCCGATCGCTGGTATGGCGGCCTGATTTCGGTGGTCTCCCAGCTCGGCGTCGCCATCCCCGTCTTCTGGGTCGGCATCCTCCTGGTGACGCTCTTCGCCATCAATCTGCGCCTATTGCCCTCGGGCGGCTTCCCCCTGCGCGGCTGGACCAATTTCGGCGAAGCCGCCACCGCCATGATCCTGCCCGTCCTCACCATTGCCCTCGTCATGGCCGCCTCGGTCCTGCGCTATGTCCGTGCTGCCACGCTCGACGTGCTCGGCAGCGACTATTTGCGCACCGCCCGCGCCCTCGGCTCGTCCTTCCCCGAGGCCCTGATCCGCCACGGCCTGCGCAACGGCGCCGTCCCGGTCATCTCCATTCTGGGCATCGAACTCGCCAGCACATTCCTCGGCGCCGTCGTCATCGAACGCGTCTTCAGCTTGCCGGGCCTGGGCTCCATGCTCCTCCTCGCCATCCAGCAACGCGACTATCCCAACGTGCAGGGCGTGCTCTTCATCTCCACTCTCCTCGTCCTGCTGATCGGCTTTGCCGCCGACCTGTTGCAGCGCTTCATCGACCCGCGCCTGCGCGACCGTGGAGCCGGCACGCCATGACCACGCTGGACATCGTCACCCCCAAGCGCCGCAGCTATGGCTCACTCACCCTCTGGGCGGGCCTGGCGCTCGTGGGCATCCACATCGCCATCGGCCTGCTCACCCTCGTCTGGACGCCCTACGACCCCACCGGCATGAGCGGCGGGCGCCTCGAAGCCCCGTCATGGCTGCACTGGGCCGGCACCGACCGGCTCGGCCGCGATTTCCTCACCCAGATCATGATCGGCTCGCGCATCGCCCTGATCGTGGGCACCGGCGCGGTCGCCATCGGCGTGCTCATCGGCGTCACTCTGGGCATTCTCGCCGCCTTCGCCAGCAAACTGCTCGACGACGCCCTCGCCGCCACGCTCGATATCCTCATCGCCTTCCCGACCCTGCTGATCGCCATGCTGGTGGTCGCCGCCAGCGACACGGCGAACCTGGCCTCCGCCATCATCGCCATCGGCATCGCGCTCTCGGCCATCGTCGCCCGCCTGACCCGCATTCTCGCCAAACGCGTCCTGCTGATGGATTACATCACCGCCGCCCGCACCTCCGGCTCCTCCTGGCCCGCTATCGTCTTCGGCCATATCCTGCCCAATATCTGGCCGACCCTATCGGTCAATTTCGCCCTACAATTCGGCCTCGCCGTCATCGCTGAAGCATCTCTCTCCTATCTCGGCCTCGGCGCGCCACCGCCCAATGCCTCCTGGGGCCGCCTGCTGCAGGAAGCCCAGGGCACTGTCTACACCGCCCCCATCGGCGCCATCGCCCCCGGCATTGCGCTGGTTTCCCTGGTCATCGGCATCAACCTCCTCGCGGATGGCCTGCGCGACAGCATCGACCCCACAAGGCGCGCCCGATGACCGCTCTTCTCGCCATCACCGGCCTCACCCTCAAAACCAGCGCCACCACGCTGGTCGACAACCTCAACCTGATCATCGCCCCCGGCGAACGGCTGGGCCTGATTGGCGAATCCGGCTCCGGCAAATCCCTCACCGCCATGGCCGCCACGGGCCTACTGCCTCCCAGCATCAAAGCCAGTGGCTCCATCACCCTCGCCGGCCAGCAGATCATCGGCACCCCCGACCACCAGCTCAATCACCTGCGCGGCACCGCCGTCGCCGTGGTCTTTCAGGAGCCGCTGACCGCCCTCGACCCACTCATGCGCATCGGCCGCCAGATCGCCGAGCCCCTGCAACGCCGCGCCGCTCGCGACGGCAATTCGCTCTCCGGCGCCGCCCTCGATAAAGCCATTCTCGACCTCATGGCCGATGTTGCCCTGCCCGATCCCCAGCACATCGCTCACGCCTATCCGCACGAAATCTCCGGCGGCCAGCGCCAGCGCGTCGCCATCGCCATGGCCCTCGCCTGCCGCCCCGATCTGCTGATTGCCGACGAGCCCACCACCGCGCTCGATGTCACCACTCAGGCCGAAATCCTGCGGCTGCTCGATGGTCTGGTGCGCCAGCGCAACATGGCCCTGCTGTTCATCAGCCACGATCTCCCCGTGGTGGCCGGCATTGTCGACCGCGTCGCCGTGCTGCGCCGCGGTGTCATCGTCGAAACCGGCCCCGTGGCCGAAATTTTCGTCCGCCCGCAACACGATTACACCGCCACCCTGGTCGCCGCCGCCCACGCCTTCGACGCCGCTTTGGGAGCCCAGCCATGAGCCTCCTCAGCGTCCAGGGCGTCACCTTCGGCTACAATGCCAGCAAACGCGTGCTCGACGGCGTCTCCCTCACCATCGAGCCCGGCGACAGCATTGGCCTGGTCGGGGAATCCGGCTCCGGCAAAACCACCCTGCTCCGCCTGTTGCTCGGCCTGACCCGCCCCTCAACCGGCAGCATCACCTTCAACGACACCCCGCTCGATCCGCGCAGCGCCCGCTTCATGCGCGACTATCGCCGCCAGGTGCAGGTGGTCTTTCAAGACCCCTATTCCTCCCTCGACCCGCGCCAGACCGTGCTCTCCATCGTCTCCGAGCCCCTGCGCGCCCTCCGCATTCCCGGCGATCACCGCCAGCTGGTGTCAGATGCCCTCGCCTCGGTCGGCCTCGAACGCACTATCCTGAGCCGTTACCCGCACGAATTCTCCGGCGGCCAGCGCCAGCGCATCGCCATTGCGCGCGCCATCGTCGCCGGGCCCAGCCTGCTGCTGGCCGACGAAGCCGTCAGCGCGCTTGATCTGTCCACCCGCATCCGCATCGTCGACCTGCTCAAAAGCCTCAGCGAGCAGATGACGCTGGTCTTCGTCTCGCACGATCTGGGCGTCGTCGCCGCCCTCTGTGAAAGAATCGTCATTCTCGAAAAAGGCCGGATCGTCGAAGCCGGCGCCACCGCCTCTATTCTTGCCAATCCGCAACACCCATATACGCAGCGGCTGCTCAGCAGCGTGCCGCGCATGCCCGCCTGAAGGAATTTTTTGCCATGTCCGATTATCTCGCCGCCCTCGACGCCTGGAAGGCCAAGCGCCTCGCCAATCTCACCGCTTCCGATGGCTGGCTCAACATTATCGGCCGCTTCTGGCTGGCCGAAGGCACCGTCACCGTCGGCACCGCCGCGGATAACGACATCGTCCTCTCGGCCGGCCCCGCCCATGTCGGCGCGATCACGCAAGCTCCTGACGGCAAGGTCACCTATACCCCTGCCGATGGCGGTGCCCCGCAAACCATCAAACTCGACAAGCACCATCCGCCGCGCTTCACCGCTGGCTCCCTGCTGCTCGAAATCACCACGCTCAATGGCGAAAACGCCCTGCGCATCCGCGACACCACCTCGCCCGAGCCCGCCCGCTTCCCCGGCATCGATTATTTCCCCGCCCAGCCCGAATGGCGCATCGTGGCCGATTGGGTGCCCTTCGCCATCCCCAAGGGTATGACGGTGGACACGACCAAATCCATCCCCACCGATATCGAAGCCACCCACAAGGCCGTCTTCACCCATGACGGCCAGACCTACGAGCTGATCGCCACCCACGGCACGCCGCAATCGCCGCAATTCGTGCTGCGCGACCCAACGTCGAAGGATTCCACCTACCCCGCCTCGCGCTTCCTCTATGGCGAAGAGGTCACCGACAAAACCATCGTGCTGGACTTCAACAAAGCCATCAACCCACCCTGCGCCTTCACCGAACACGCCGTCTGCCCGCTCCCCCCACCGGAAAACGTGCTGCCGTTCCGCATCGAAGCCGGCGAGAAGCGCCTGAAGGACAGCCACTAGGCCGACCAGCCACGACCTCGTCCTTCGACAAGCTCAGGATGAGGTCTACTGGGAGGCAATGCTTGAGTAGACCTCATGGTGAGCCCGTCGAACCACGAGGTCGTGCCCCGGCGCTGCCGTTGATGGACTTCGCCGCTGACGCAACTGCCTCCATTCATCGTTATCACCCGGCTCGTCCGGGTGATCCATCCCTCAGCGAGCGCGACGAAAATGGATTGCCCGGACAAGCCGGGCAATGACGATAGGGGTGGTTCTGTGACAACGAGGACAGTTGGATCGGGCGCTACCCCCCCAAAATCCCCCGCGCCCGCGCAATCACCGGCGCATCCACCATCTTTCCATCCACCACAAACGCGCCCTCATTGCGCGCCGCGGCCGCAATTACCCGTCGCGCCCAATCCAGCTCATCCGCACTCGGCGCAAATGCCGCATTGAGCGCCGCCACCACCGACGGATGCACACAGCTCGCCCCATCAAACCCATGCATCCGCGCCTCGCGCGCCGCCTCTGCCAAAGCCTCGGTGTCAGCATAATCCGCCGTCGATCGCAGCAGCCCAAATGACAGCCGCCCCTCGGCCTTGGCCGCGTAATGCACCATCAGCTTGGGAAATTTCAGCACTTCCGGCACGGGCTGAGCCCCCAGCAAAAACGCCAAATCTTCCCCGCCCGTACTCAGCGCCATCACCCGTGGTCCCCGCGCAATCGCCCGCGCATCCAGCACCGCCGCCGGGCTCTCGATCAACGGCACAAAAACCATCTCCTCCCGCCGCAGCGCTACTTCCAGCGGATGCAAATGCGCCGCCAGTTCGCGCAGCGTCTCCGCGTGCTCCACCTTGGGCACATACAGCCCAAACGCCCCCGCCCGGCACGCCGCCTCCGCGTCTCCCAGCATCAGCGCCGGATCGGCATTGATCCGTACGAACACCTTGGCCCCTTTGCGCCCCACTGACGGCACCGCCTCAGCCAGCTGCGTCCGCGCAGCAGCCTTGTCAGCCGCCACCACCGCGTCCTCGAGGTCCAGAATAACCGCATCAGCCCCGCGCTCATGCGCCTTGGCGATGAACCGCTCCGAACTCGCCGGCACATAGAGCAGCGAGCGGATCATGCCCCCGTCTCCATCGCCGCCGCGATCTGCCCTTCATCGAGCCCAGCCTCGCCCAAAACCTCGCGCGTATGCTCGCCCAGCCCCGGCGCCGGTCGCCGCCAAATGCCCGGCGTGCCCGACATGCGCGGCACGACATTATGCATCGGCAGCGTGCCGAATTCGGCATCCTCGACATCAACGATGATTTCGCGCTCATCGAAATGCGGGTCCGCCATCGCATCGGCAATATTGAAGATCGGCCCCACGGTCGCCCCCGATTTGCGCATGATATCAAGCGCCTCGGCGCTGTTCCGCCCAGCAAACCATCCGCCAATCGCTTCGTCCACCAGCGCGCGGTTCTTCACCCGGTCCGAATTACTGGCAAAGCGCGGATCGTCATTCATGTCCCCGCGCCCGATAATCTCGAAAATCCGCCGCGCTACCGCCGGCGTCGAGCCCGACAGCGCCAGATATTTCCCGTCGGCACAGCGATAAACATTGCGCGGCGAGGCCGTGTTGGACGCACTCCCCACCCGCTGCTTGATCTTGCCGGTCACCGCATGAATGGCCGCCTCCGGCCCCAACACCGAAAACATCGGCTCCAGCAGCGACAGATCGATCACCTGGCCCCGCGCCCGCCCCTGTTGCCGCGCATAAAGCGCCATGGTCGTGGCCGACGCGCCATAAATCCCGGCAATCATATCGGCCAGCGCCAGCGGTGGCAGCACCGGTTCCCGATCGGGAAATCCCGTCCGATCCGCAAACCCGCTCATCGCCTCGACAATCGTACCAAAGCCCGGCAATTGGGCATAAGGCCCGGTCTGCCCAAAGCCCGAAATCCGCGCAATGATCAGATCGGGATTGCGTTCAAGCAGCGCCTCCGGTGCCAGCCCCATCGCCTCAAGCGTGCCCGGCCGATAATTCTCGATGAACACATCGGCCCCGTCGACCAGCGCCCACAGCGCCGCCATGGCCGGCCCATGCCTCAAATTCAGCGCCACCGAGCGCTTGTTGCGCCCATAGGTCTTCCAGAACAGGGAATGCCCGTCATCCTTCCAGTCCCGCAGGGGATCGCCATCATGCCCCTCGATCTTGATGACATCCGCCCCAAAATCCGCCAGTTGCAGGCTCAGCATATTGCCCGCCATCAGGCGTGAAAGATCAAGCACGCGGATGCCGTCGAGAGGCCCGATGGCCGCGGGATCGAATGTTTTGGCCGGACCGTGCATCAGCGCAGCCGCAATCCGCTGTTCTTGTCAAAAATCAACAGCCGCGGCGGATCAATATGGAGGTGGATTTTCTCATCCGGGCTCAACAGCCCATGATCCCGCACCACGATGGAAATATCCTCATCCCCAATCCGCGCCAGCACTTCCTGCGCGTCACCAGTCGGCTCCACCACCACCACATTGGCCGGCACGCCAACATCCGCCAGCGTGATATGCTGCGGCCGCACGCCATAAACGATCTGCGTTCCCACCGGCACATCCAGCGCCGTCCCCAATGGCAGCTTCGTGCCATTCTTCAGCGCCACATCCGTGCCGCCCTGATAAACCGCCTCGAACAGATTGATCTCGGGCGAGCCGATAAAGCTCGCCACGAACAGGTTCACCGGATTGTTGTAGAGCTCCAGCGGCGCCCCGGCCTGCTCGATCTTGCCGCCATTCAGCACCACGATCTTGTCGGCCATGGTCATGGCCTCGGTCTGATCATGTGTCACATAAATCGTGGTCTTGCCCAGTCGCTGATGCAGCCGCTTGATCTCGCCGCGCATCTTCACCCGCAGCTTGGCATCGAGGTTCGATAGCGGCTCATCGAACAAAAACGCCCGCGGATTGCGCACGATCGCCCGCCCCATGGCCACACGCTGGCGCTGCCCGCCGGACAGCTCGCGCGGCAACCGGTCGATCAGCTTTTCCAGCCCCAGAATCTCCGCCGCCTCGTCCACCCGCTTCTTGATTTCAGCTTTTGGCGTGCCGGCGAGCTTGAGCGCAAAGCTCATATTGTCGGCCACCTTCATATGCGGATAGAGCGCATAATTCTGGAACACCATGGCCAGGTCCCGCTCCTTGGCCGGCATATTGTTCACCACCTTGCCGCCAATGGTGATCTGTCCGGAGGTGATGTCCTCAAGCCCGGCAATCATGCGCAGCAAGGTCGATTTCCCGCATCCCGAGGGACCAACCAGCACAACAAATTCGCCATTGCCCATTTCAAGAGAAATATCATTGAGCACAGTAACTTGCCCATAAGACTTTCCAACGCGCTTGAGCTCGATTTCAGACATTCTGGTCTCCTCCGAGGGGAACGCACGACGCGCTCCACCCCCACCATGTCATTCCCGCGAAAGCGGGAACCTCTGTTTCACTTGCGGCTTATGCCGTCTCGACGATCTCAATCCGGCCAACGCCAATCCGCCCCGCGCTCGCGAGCCGAATGCCCGTCATGCCATAAGCGTAACTCGCGTCCACCGCCTCGATCAGCGCCTTGCCATCGACGGCAAAGCTCAGCTGGTCACCCTTGAGCGTAAACTCAAACGAATAGCTCTTGCCGGTCTCGACCTTGAACGGCGCCCGCGCCAGCACGGTGCTGCCGAAATCCTCCTTGAGGATCACGACCTCATCGCCGTCGAACCCGGCCGCATAGAACCGCCCCGTGCCCTGCACCCGCGCCGTCACCAGCTGCGAAATGCCCGACAGGCGCTGCACATCGGCCGTCACGCTCAGGTCCCGCGCATAATAATGCCCGGTCCACAGATCAGCGTCCGTCGCCGTATGCCCCTGAATGCGGTCACCCGACTTAGTCCAGTGCCCCCGGTTCCAGGTGAAGCGCGTGATGGAGCCCAGCTCCTGCACCTCCCGCGCCGGCTCGATCACCGTCTTGCCCGCCCCGCCGATCTGGAAATCAGCCAGGAACAGCCGCCCCAGGAATTTCAGCCGACCGAAATATTCGATGGAGATACCCACCTCGTCGATCGCCTCATCGCCTTCCGGCACCACAAAGCTGATCTCCTGCCAGCCCTCGGCCGATGGCACATGCCAGGCGCCCGTCTCCTCGATGGCCCCGCTCATCGTCCGGCGGATATAGGGCGCAATCCGCAGATTGCCGTCACCATTCCACGGATCGAGCCACACCTTGAAGCTCACCGTCTGCCCGGCATCCAGCACCGGCGAGAACATCGGCCGATAACGCTCATCGTCAAAATCGGCCCGGCGGTAGAATGGCTTCCAGAATACCCGACCGCCCTGCCCGCGCTCCAACCGGTCGAGCTGGATTTCCAGCGACCCGCGCGAATCTTCGGTATGCCGCTCCGTCCCGCCCTTGAGCGTGATCTGGTTGAACCCCTCGGTGCGGAAACCATGTGTCGCCCCCGGCAGATCGAAATCGAACCGCACCCCACGCCGCGTCATGTCTTCCAGCCACAGCGCCGGAACATCACGCCCCGCCAATTGCAGCGCCAGCACCGTCAATTCCCGCGCAAAGCTCGGGATATCGACAATGTTGATCGAGCCCACAATGCCCGACGCCACCAGGAAATCGTTGATCGGCTTGCGATACTTGTCCCAGCCCGGCTGCAACCCCTCGAACGTGCCGACAATCGCGCCCGCATTGCCCGCATTACAGTCCGTATCCCAGCCCGCCATGGTCGCAATCTCGACCGTGCGCGGCAGGTCGCCCTTGCCATAAAGGATCGACATGATGGTCACACCCGCATTGGGAATGATGTGGCAAACGCCCGGGTAGCGGTCATAGCCCCACTCGGCCGTCAGCATGTCGCGGCAAGCGCGCCAGTCATCCGGGTTAGCCTTGTGGAAGTCGATCACCGCCTGGCAAACCCGCGCATAGGTCGAGCCGGCATCGATCGTCTCCATCGCCGTGGCGATGATCTCGTCAATCGAGCTAGCCTCAAACGCCGCCGCAATTGCCGCCGCGCAGAACCGCGCGCCATTGAGCCCGTCGCCGTCATGCGCCACCGATGCCGCCATGGCCGACATATCGGCCGCCTTCTGCGGATTGCCCGGGTTCACCCAGCCCCAACTATCGATGAAAATCTGCCCGCCGATCTGCTCGGCCACAGTCGTGCCATTCTGCGTGATCGAGCCAGATTGCGGCGCCGGAATGCCCGCCCGCAGGTTCCGATAAGCCGTGTGCTCGGTCGAAACGCCAAACCCGCCCCACCAATACATGCCATGCTCTTCGGCGGCATAATTGAGCCAGGTCTTGCCGACATCGGCCGCGGTCGCGTTCAGCCCATAATCGCGCAGCGCGCGGATGAAATAGACCGGACCATTGGTGTCATCATCTGCCGCGAAGTTCTTGAAATCGCGCAGATATTGCGTCACCTCGCCATAGGTCTTCTGGATGCGCTCATAGCTCCAGATGGTCGGCTCCACGGGCGCCCCCAGGCGCACGCCAATGGCCTTGCCGATAAAGCCGGCATAGATTTTTTCAAGGATTTGGATTTCGGAGAGCATCAGAAAAGTCTTTCAAACAAGAGTAAGGCGAGCGCGCTGGCGCGCTTCGGCGGCTTGGTGATCGGCGGTGAGAATGGTCTTGGCCGTTTCGGTGAAGGCATCGGCCGATGCGGTCAGGTCGAGCCGATTGGCGCTATCGAGCAGCGCCCGGTCCTCGGCGAGTATGACGCTTTCGCCATGCAGCGCGCCCAGGATCGCCCCGGCCATCACGCCGATGGAATCCGTATCCCGCCCCGAATTGATCCCGTCTTCGATCGATACGCGGAACGCCCCGTCATTGAGCAGGCAAAAGCCCAGCGCCAGCGGCAATTCCTCGATCGCATTGAGCCGCGATGGCCGATAAGCATCGGTCAGCCGCCCCACCCGCTCGGGGCTGTGGTTCACATCGTCCCCCATGGGCGAATATTTGGCGATGGCCGCATGGAACGCGTCGCATACCGCCGCATGGCTCGCGCCGGTGCCGCGCAAGTCCCGCGCAATCGCGGCAATCTCCACAATGGCGTTGCGTGTCCCGTCCTTGGCCACGCCAATCGCCGCGTCGACAATGGCGTCAATGCTGGTACCCGGCACAAAAGCCGCCGCCACCGCCGCCGCCATCACCCCGGCCGCTTCCAGCCCAAAACTCTCCTGGTGTCCCGAAGCAAAGGCGATCGCCTCGTCATAGGCCGCCTTGGGGTCCGCCGCATTAGTCACGCCAATCGGCGCGATATACATAGCCGCCCCGCAATTGACCATGTTCCCGATCCCGCCCTGCCGCGGGTCGCACGAACTCAGCTGATGCCGCTGGAAAATCCACTTTTCCGGATAAAACAGTCGGTCGATCAACATCGCCTCGCGCTGCAATTCGGGCACCCAGCGCGGCTTCCAGGCGATTTGCCGCACCATGCCATCGGCCATGTCCCAGGCATCCAGATGCCGGCGCACATCGCCGTAAATGTCCATCAGCGCCAGCGTCATCAGCGTGTCGTCGGTGACAATGCCGTCGCCGCGCACCCGGTTATTGCGCGCCTCGGGCGCCATATCCATCTTGTGCCAGCGCGTCTTGAGCGAGGTCACCCGGCCATAACGCGCCCTGATATCGGCCGCCGACAGCTTCTCCACCGGCGCGCCGAGCGCATCGCCCAGGGCAATGCCGTGCAACATGGCGCGGACCCGGCCGCGAAGGGAATTTGGCATGTATTCGACTTTCACTTCTGACCAGTCGACCCCCACCCCGGCGCTCCCCTCAAGGGGGAGGGATCGAGGGAGGGGGTCCCTGTGTCGTTACTCAGATGCCTACTTCAGCACAGTCCGCGCATATTCATTCAGCCGGCTGCCGCCCGCCGCTTCCCATTCCGCGACATAGGCATCCCACTGGTCCATTCCGGCTTCACCGGAGATGAACTTGTAGACCCAGGCGCGATAGACGCTTTCGGTGGCATCGAGGTCCGCCGCATAATCAGCCGGGAACACGAACGCATTGTCCGGCTTGAAATTGTCCGACACCTGCTTGAGCGAGGCTTGTGCGGCTTCGCTCATCCAGGGGGTCGGCGGCGTCCAATTGGCGGAAGCGAAGAAGCGCGCATACCAGGTGCTGATCTTGTCGGTCATCGTGTAGGTGTCGCCCGACTTGGTATATTCCTCGCCTTCAAAGCCGAGGCGGTCGAGCAATTGGCCTTCCGGGCTCGCCATGAAATCGAGCAGCGCCATCACCGTGTCCTTGTGCTCGGAGAGCGAAGACATGGCAAAGCCGCGCGCTTCCTTGGACACATCGATGGCCTGATTGCCCTGCCCGGCCGGCCCCTTGGGCGGCGCCAGCAGCACCAGTTCAGTGCCTGGATGCACCTGGCGCATCTTGCCGCCATAAATGTCGATGACTTCCGCGGACGAGCCGAAGATCACGCCAGCCTTGCCGGTATAGAACTTGTCTTCCTTCACATCGAATTTGGACGTGATGTATTCCGGGTCAAACAGGCCCTTCTCGCGCAGCGAGGCATAGAAGGCGATCTTGTCCTTCTCCTGGCTGGTGATGCGGGAATTGACCCATTCGCCAGCCTCGTTCTTCATCCAGCTCCCGGTCACCCCGAACGCCTGGTTGAAAATGGAATCCAGCTCATTGGTGTTGTCGGCCGCGGTCACGCCATAGGTATTGGCCACCCCGTCGCCGTCAAAATCACCATCCTTGATGGCGGTGAACAGGGCGACATAATCCTCAACCGTCTGCGGCGCCGGCAGGCCTGACTTTTCCAGCCAATCCTTGCGGATCACCGGCTGCGGCATGCGCGGCGGATAGACGTAAAGCAGGTAGGGATAATTGGCCAACCGCTCCACATTATGCGGATAAAGCGCCGCCTTCAGGTTCGGCGATTTCTCGATCCAGGGCGTCAGGTCTTCCAGAATCCCCTGCTCCACCATCTTGGCGTCGCCACCCTGGAAATAGATCAGGTCCGGGATATCGCCCGAGAGCAGCATGACGCTGAGCGCATCGGCATAGCCGGAGCTGGGCAGATCAACGATCTGGATATCGATCTCGGTGCCCTTGGCCGCCATCGCTGCCTCGATCCGCTCGATATGCTTCACATCGGGCGGATTGGTACTCACCAGATCCTTGCTGACCATCCGGATCACCACCGGCTCGGCAAATGCCGGCGCAATGGCAAATGCCAGCGCAGTCGTCGCCAGCAACAGTTTCCTCATAAGCATTGCAGTCTCCTCCTAGTGTTTTTGGTAGCCACTCAGCCGCTTGCGCGGGATTTTGGTTGTGTCTCGAAAATTCCCCACCCACCGTGTCATCGCGGAGAGTGGAAATACCGGTGGCCTCATCCCTTCAACGCCCCCGACATCGTCCCCTTGGTGAAGAACTTTAGAATCAGCGGGTAGATCACCAGGATCGGCACGATGGTCAGGATGATCATCCCGGCCTTGAGCGCCCGCAGGTCGATCTGGCTGGCCCCGGTGTAATTGTTCGCCGCGTCCACCCCGACAATGGCCAGCTTGTCCCCGCCGATCACGAATTGCCGGAGCACCACTTGCAGCGGCCACTTGCCCTGGTCGGTGATGTAGATCATCGCCCGGAAAAACTCGTTCCAGTGGAACACGATGTAGAACAGGGTGATCGTCGCCAGCGCCGGCTTGGCCAGCGGCAGCACCACATACCAAAAGGTCTGGAATGCGTTGGAGCCATCGAGCTCGGCCGCATCGAGTAATTCCTGCGGGATTTCCTCGAAGAACCGGATCAGGATGATCAGATACCAGGCATTGACCAGCTTGAAGAGGATCACCGACCAATAGCTGTCCAGCAGCCCCAGCCGCTTGTTGACGAAATAATCGGGAATAATGCCGGGGTCGAACACGATGGTGACCAGCACCATGATGAACAATATCCGCCGCCCCGGCAGGCCCGGCCGCGATAGGCCCCAGGCCATCAGCGCCGTGAAGATGATGTTGAGCAGCGTGCCGACCCCGGTGATCAGGATCGAATTGAGCAACCCGGCCCGCACATTGGGATGGTTGATCAACAGCGTCCAAACATCGAACGACAGCCCACGCGGCAACACTTCCATGCCGCTCATCCCCGGCAGCTTGGCCGGATCCGACAGCGACACCGCCAACAGGTTCAGCAGCGGCTGCACCGTAACGACCACCAACAGCAGCAGCGTCGAAATGATGATCGCATATTCCACTCGCTCGAGCGGGGTGCGGCGATTATTGGCGGCCATCACCAGACTCCCTTGCCGGTCAGTCGTTTGGAAAACAGATGCGCCAGCAGGATCAGCAACATGCCCAGAACGGCCTTGAACAGGCCCGCCGCCGTCGCCAGCGAGTATTCCCCGGTCTGCAAGCCGATGCGGTACACATAGGTGTCAACGATATCGATCTGGCTGCGCACCACGTCGTTGGAGAAGTTGATCACCTGGTTGAGGTCGGCGCTGAGGAACATGCCGGCATTGAGAATGAACAGCGTAGCAATGGTCGGCACGATCCCCGGGATGGTCACGTAGAGGATTTTCTGCCAGCGATTGGCCCCGTCCATTTCCGCCGCGTCATACAGCGCCTGGTCGATGGCGATGATCGCCGCCAGATACAGCAGGCTGTCCCACCCCGCCGAGCGCCACATTTCCGAAAACACCAGCACCCAGCGGATCGCGCCGGTATCGGTCATGTAGGATTTCGGCTGCCCGCCGAAGAAGCCGGTAATGTCATTGACCACGCCATCGCTTGGCGACAGCGCCGCGATGAAAACACCGGCAATCACCACCCAGCTCAAGAAGTGCGGCAGATACACTGCCGACTGGATGAACTTGCGCAGCGAACCGCTCCGCACTTCATTCAGCATCAGCGCCACGATGATCGGCACCGGAAACACGAACAGCATTTTCATGCCGGAAATGATCAGCGTGTTGACCAGCACCTGCCAGAACACCGGTGAGGTGAACAGCACCTGAAAATGCTTCAGCCCCACCCAGATATTGGGCGGGATGATCCGCACCTGCTCAAACGCGATCTTGGCTTCCCAGATCGGCAGATAGTGAAACAGGATGAAGAAAATGATGCCCGGCGCCATCATGGCGTAATAGGGCCACCATTGCCGCACCTTTGCGCCGAAACCGCCCGTCGATGCTAACAGTCCGTTAGCAGATTCGGCGCCCTCGCGAGCGGGAACGTTCCCAATGTCAGGCGCCGTAACACGGCGCAGCCCTGGCTTCGCAACCATCGTCAGTCCTCCCTACCCCGCCGCAACGCGCTTGAGGGCTGGCACCGACAGATCGGCGAGTGAACCTCGCTCTATCAGCCGGCACGGCATATAGATCCGGCCATGTTCGGGCCGGTGTTCGATTTCGTCGAAGAGCTGTTCCACTGCCCGCACGCCGATTTCGCGGCCCGGCTTGGCAATCGTGGTCAGTCCCGGCCAGGCAAATTCGCCCGACGGAATGCCGTCAAAGCCGATGATCGATACATCGGCCGGGCAATTCAGCCCCGCCTCGCGCACGGCCATCATGGCGCCCAGCGCCATCATGTCATTGGCCGCAAACACGCAGACATGCCCGACATGCGGCCGCTCCAGCAGTCGCCGCATTGCCTCGCGCCCGCCCTCGACGGTGTATTCGCCATCTTCCATGGCCAATATGCCAGGGTCGATGTCGCGCTCCACGCAATGCTCATGCACCGCCCGCAAGAACCGCGCCCGCGCCAGTCTCGACTTGGGTCCGACGATAAAGCTTGGCGCAGAATGCCCTTTGGAAACAAGATGATCCATCCCAAGCCTCACAGCCTGGGTGATATCTGAACCGACGCTCGATATGTCGGCAAACCGCTCGGCGCTCGATCCGATGAACACGAATGGCAGCCCAAAACGATGGTGGTCGTCGAAATTATCGGCCACCGGATTGATGATCGCGCCATCCACCCGCGCCCGCCGCAGCGTGCCGATATGGGTGGCTTCCTTGGCCGCATCCCAGTCCGACGAGAACACCAAAAGCGAGGCACCGCTCTCCGCCGCCCGGTCCTGTGCGCCGCGCGCTACCTCACCCCAGAACGGGTTGGTGATATCGGGAATGACCAGCCCCAGCATGCCCGAACGGCCCGATCGCATGCCCACCGCCAGGTGGTTGCGCTCATAGCCCGTCGCCGCCGCCGCCCGCAAAACCCGTTCGCGCGTCTCGTCATTGATATTGTCCGAACCGGCAAGCGCGCGCGCCGCCGTGCTCTTGGACACGCCAGCGCGTTCTGCCACATCAATGATGGTCGGCCGACGATTGCGGCTGCTGTTCATAAACCCATCCCAAAATGGCTTCTGCCGGCATCTCACTTGATGGGAACGTTACCGCGAATCCAAATCAAGTCAATTACTTTGTGCCGCTACGTCGGTCGCCTGCCAAAACCCAATCAAAATCAAAACCTTACCGCATGTGCAAAACCACGCCCACTGGTTGGCAGATTGCAGCACACCAGCCTCGCGGGCAGCTTCCCACCTCCGATCACAACAAAATTCCTGGAAATTTCACTCAAACCCATGATTTCGTCGCACCCATCATCCAAGGATTGCCGATGATGTTCCGCAGCCTCGCCCTCGCCTCCTCAATGCTCCTCGCCACGCCCGTCTTCGCGCAGGATGCAGCGCCCGCGCGCACGCTGACTGAAGTGCTGGAGGATGCCGAACGGCTCGAACCGCTTGAAACCGTGATCGTTTCGCAGAACGGCGAAATCATCGCCGAGCGGGGCTATAACGGCCACCGGCTCGACGCCCCGACCAACATAAAATCGGCTTCAAAAACAATCATTTCCGCCCTGATCGGCATCGCCATCGAGAAGGGCATTCTCGAAAGCACCGACCAGAAGATCGCGCCAATCCTGCGCGCTGACCTGCCCTCCAATGCCGATCCGCGCATCGAGGACATCACCGTCGGCGACCTGCTCACCATGCGGGCCGGGCTCGAACCCACATCCGGCGTCAACTACGGCCGCTGGGTCGCCAGCGACAATTGGGTCCGCGCTGCCCTCACCCGCCCCTTTGTCGATGATCCAGGCGCCGGCATGCTCTACTCCACCGGCTCCAGCCACTTGCTGTCAGCCATCCTCACCCAGCAAACCGGCCGCTCAACCCTGGCCAACGCCCGTGAATGGCTCGGCGCGGTCCCAGGCTTCGCCATCGCCAGCTGGGACCGCGACCCACAAGGCATCTATCTGGGCGGCAACCAGATGGCCATGACCCCACGCTCGCTGCTGGCCTTTGGCGAGCTCTACCGTAGCGGCGGCCTCGCCCCCGATGGCACACGCGTCATCTCGCAAGCCTGGATCGACCAATCCTGGTCCCCGCATACGCGATCCATCCGCACTGGCGACAGCTATGGTTATGGCTGGTTCTTGCGCAATATCGGTGGCGAAGACACCCGCTTTGCCTGGGGTTTTGGCGGCCAGATGCTCTACGTCGTGCCTGCGCTGGACCTGACCGTCGTAATGACCTCGGACGAAACCACCGGGGCCGCCAATACCGGCCACCGCGACGATCTGCATGACCTATTAGCCGAAATCATCGCCACCACAAGCGATGCGGAATAGGCCCTACTCGTCCTCGCCCCGCTTATGGGCATCGGTCCGCTTATCCACCAGCGCCTTCTCGGCCTCAGCCAAGGTCTTCTCAGCCTTGGTCCGCCCGAACTTGACGCGATTCTCGGCCGCCAGCGCGGCTTTGCCGGCCCGAGCCTTGGCCTTGCGGGCCTTGGACAGCGAAATGATTTCAGCCATGTCTAGCGCGCCTCCGGACGGTTCAGCCGAAGATAAACGCTGTGGCACCATTCGTCACCCAGCAGGAAGGTGTTCTCGGCCCGCCCGGCCTCAACAAACCCGAGCTTGCCCAGCACGCTCAGCGAGGCGGCATTGCGCGGGTCCACGTCGGCATCCAGATGCGTCGCTGTGGTATCGGCAAAGACGTAGGCGATGAATGCTCGTGAGGCCTCGGTCGCTAGCCCGCGCCCCCAACAGTCCCGCCGCAACATGAAACCGAAATCGGGCAGCCGCCCTGCTCCAACCGTGCCGATGGCCTCGCCATCCAGCACCATGATGAAGTCCTCGCCGCCATTGGCCGTGCTCTCAAGCATCTTGTCGAGCCAGCGCCTTGTCACCTCGCGGTCGGCATGCGGCAATGTCGACCAATACCGCATCGCCTGCGGGTCCGACATGATGGCGAACATCGCTTCCAGGTCGCTTGCGAGCGGCCGCCGCAATAGCAGCCGCTCACTGCGCAATTCCATCAGACCAGCCGGCTCTGTTCCATCGCGGCCGCAATGAAGCTGGCGAACAGCGGGTGCGGCTCGAACGGCTTGGACTTCAGCTCCGGGTGGAACTGTACGCCGATAAACCAAGGGTGATCGGTGCGCTCGACAATCTCGGGCAGCTTGCCATCGGGCGAAACGCCGGAGAACAGCAGGCCGTTCTTCTCGAGCAGTTTGCGATAGTCCATGTTGACTTCGTAGCGGTGGCGATGGCGCTCGGAAATGCGCGTGGAGCCGTAAATGTCGGCCACACGGCTGCCGCGCGTCAGCTGCGCCGGATAGGCGCCCAGCCGCATCGTGCCGCCCAGATCGCCCTCGGAAGCGCGCTTTTCGGTGTCGTTGCCCTTGACCCACTCGGTCATCATGCCAACGATCGGCTCCTTGGTCGGGCCAAATTCGGTGGACGAGGCATTCTTGATGCCGGCCGTGTTGCGGGCCGCTTCGACGCAAGCCATCTGCATGCCAAAGCAAATACCGAAATAGGGCACGTCCTTGACGCGGGCAAAGCGAGCCGCCTCGATCTTGCCGGCCGAACCGCGCTCGCCAAACCCGCCAGGCACCAGAATGCCATGCACATGCTCGAGATAGGGCGCCGGATCGTCGCGCTCGAAGACCTCGCTATCGATCCATTGCAGGTTGACCTTGACCTTATTGGCAATGCCGCCATGGGCCAGGGCTTCGCTCAGCGATTTATAGGCATCCTTGAGGCCGGTATATTTGCCGACAATGGCGATATTGACCTCGCCTTCCGGGTTATGCAGGCGGGCCGAAACATCTTCCCAGGCCTTGAGGTCCGGCGCCGGCGCATCGCTGATGCCAAAGGCGGCCAGGATTTCGCGATCCAGCCCTTCCTTGTGATAGGCCAGCGGCACGTCATATATGGACGCAACGTCCAGCCCCTGAATAACCGCGCTTTCGCGCACGTTGCAGAACAGGCTGAGCTTTTTCTTCTCGCCCTCGGGGATTGGGCGATCGCAGCGCACCAGCAGCACATCCGGCGCAATGCCGATGGAGCGCAGCTCGCGCACCGAGTGCTGGGTCGGTTTGGTCTTGAGCTCGCCGGCCGAGGGAATGTAGGGCATCAGCGTCAGATGCAGGTAGCAGGCGTGGCCGCGCGGCAGATCATTGCCCAACTGACGGATCGCCTCGAAGAACGGCAGGCCCTCGATATCGCCGACCGTACCGCCGACTTCGACCAGCACGAAATCGAACTCGTCATTGCCTTCAATGACGAAATTCTTAATTGCGTCGGTGACGTGCGGAATAACCTGAACGGTCGCGCCGAGATACTCGCCCTTGCGCTCCTTGGCCAGGATGTCGGAATAGATGCGGCCGGTGGTGATGTTGTCGCGCTTGTTGGCCGCTCGGCCGGTGAAGCGCTCATAATGGCCCAGATCCAGGTCGGTCTCAGCACCATCGTCGGTGACGAACACCTCACCGTGTTGGGTGGGCGACATCGTGCCGGGGTCCACATTGAGATAGGGGTCAAGCTTGCGCAACCGCACCTTGTAGCCGCGCGCTTGCAGGACTGCGCCAAGCGCCGCCGATGCAAGACCTTTACCCAATGAGGAGACCACGCCTCCGGTGATGAATACGTACCGAGCCATGGGCGTTCACCTTAATCACATCGTCGTCGATTCGTAGAGCCCGCGTGCGGCTCTACACAAAAAGAAGAAGGGGATGTTTCCATCCCCCTCTGTCGCTACGCCTTGCGGCGGTTAGTTGGTCGCCGGAGCGGCCGGTGTTTGCGTCGGCGTCTCCGCCGGAGCCTGCGGCACCGGCAGGTCGCTATTGGCGGCCGGGGCAGTCGTCGTCGTATCGGTGGTTGGGGCCACAGTGCCGATATCCTCGGTCACCGGGTCGGCGCCAGCCGGAGCTGCAGGATCACTTGCAGGAACCGGCAGATCGGACGTCGTGCCGCCCTGCAGCGAATTGAGCGCATCAAGCACGCTGGTGGGTGCGGTCTGATCGGTGCCCTGCACGGCGCGTTCGAGAATGCCCGAAGTGCCACGATCAAATTCGCTGAGCACGGTCAACCCGATCGCCGTTGCGAAAAACAGCGTCGCCAGAATCGCCGTGGTCCGGGTCAAAAGGTTGGCCGAGCCGCGAGCGGTCATAAAGCCGCCGCTGCCACCACCAATGCCCAGCGCACCGCCCTCGGAGCGCTGCAGCAGGATCACCGCGATCAGCGCCAGGACGATCAGCAGATAGGCAACAATCAGGACGTTCGCCATCGTGTCTCAGTTTCAGGTCGTGTCAAAAGATGGCGCGTCTTACACGCCTCGTGCCGCAATTGCCAGAGGCCGGGCGGAATTTCCAACCAGCCTCTGCCGTCTCGCGCTTATTATACGGCGGAGATAATGGTGTAGAAGTCCTTTGCCAAGAGGCTGGCGCCCCCAACAAGCCCGCCATTGACGTTTTCAATGGCCAAAATCTCGCGCGCATTCTGCGGCTTGAGCGAGCCACCATAAAGAATGCGGATGGCGAGGCCCTTATCCGCGAACCGGTCGACCAGAATGGTGCGGATGCGATTGTGCATCTGCGCGATTTCTTCGCTAGTCGGCGTGCGTCCCGTGCCGATCGCCCAGACTGGTTCATAGGCGACGATCACCTCATGTTGACCGGCATGATCGGGAATCGATCCGGCGAGCTGGGTGGCGACCACGGTTTCGGCCTTGCCGCCATCGCGCTCTGCCTCAGTTTCGCCGACGCAGATGATCGGCTTGAGCCCGGCGCCGATGGCGGCCTCAGCCTTGGCGCGAACAGTTGCATCGGTTTCGGCATGGGATGCGCGGCGCTCGGAATGGCCGACGATGACATATTGCGCGCCCGCATCGGCCAGCATGCCGGCTGCGATATCCCCGGTATGGGCGCCGGAGGCAGCGGGATGGCAATCCTGCCCGCCGGCCAGAATGCCTGATGTGGCGCCCTGGCGGGCGACGGCCGCCAGAATCGTTGCGGGGGGACAGATGACCACGACGGCGCGGGGCGCTTCACCGGTTGTCAGCATTTCTGCCAGGCTCTGGAGTTCGTCCAGCGAAGCGCGAACGCCGTTCATTTTCCAGTTGCCCGCGATCAGCGGCGTCAATGTCGTTGTCACTCTTAATACTCCTGCCTCTTGCACCAGAGCGGGCTTTGCCCTAACCCCGAACGTCAAATTGGATTACTAGTGCCCACCCGCTGCTGCGGTAAAGCCTAGATACGCGTTATGGAACGTCTGACATGCTCGATAGTTTGCGCGGTTTTGCAAAATCCTGGCCCGGTAAGGTCATGGGTGCTTTTCTTTTGGTGGGCATTGCCGGATTCGGCATCAACAATGTCATCACCGACCTGGGCACCAACACCGTAGCACGTGTCGGCAATGAGGAAATCAATTCGCGGGAATTCCTGCGCGCCTACCAGAACCAGATGAACCAGGTCGCCCAGCGGCTGGGGTCAGTCCCCACTCAGCAGGAAGCCGTGAGCCTGGGCATTCCCTCTATGGTGCTGCAGAGCCTGGCGCAGGATGCGGCCCTCAGCCAGATGGCAAACAATTTCGGGCTCGGCGTTTCCGAGCAGAAGCTCAGCGAAATGCTGCGCGAGGACCCATCCTTCGCCGGCACGCTCGGCACGTTCGACCCCGCCGCCTTCACCCAGGTGTTGCAGCAGAGCGGCCTGACCGAGGCCGAATATTTTGCCGACCAGAGCAAGGCCGCAGAGCGCCAGCAACTGGTGCTCTCGCTGTTTGGCGATACCAAGCTCTCCGCCACGGCTTCCAACCTGGTCAATCGCTACGCTGCCGACCAGCGCACCATGGATTATTTCGTCATTGGCGACACCAATATCGAAACACCGCCAGCGCCGACCGAGGCAGAACTGGCCGCCTATCTCACCGAGCATCAAGCCGACTATCGCACCGTTGAAACCCGTACGGTGCAAATGCTCGAGCTGTCGCCCGCGAGCCTGGCTAAAACCAAGACCATTTCCGACGACGCCATTGCCGCCGAATATGAGCGCACCAAGGCCAGCCTCAATACGCCCGAGACCCGCACCATTCAGCAGGTCGCGCTCAATCCGGAGCAGGTCACCGCCTTCGAAGCCGGCCAGACCGCTGGCACGCCCTTCGAAACGCTGGTGACCACTGCCGGCTTGACGCCGACCGAGCTTGGCACCTTGGCGCAGTCCAACATCACCGACGCCGCCCTCGCCACCGCCGCCTTCGGGCTGCCGCAGGGCGGGTTCGCCATCATCGATGGCATTGGTGGCAAGCGCGCCATTCATGTCTCGGCCATTCAGCCGGCCCGCGCGCCTACTCTGGCTGAGGCCCGTGACCAGATTGCGCAGAATCTGGCTCTGGCCGAGGCGCGCAATGAGGTGTCCGACGTTCTCGACCAAATCGAAGAATTGCGCGCTGCGTTCCAGCCGCTGACCGACATTGCCGCCCGCTTCAACCTCGATCTCTACGAGGCCAATGTGACTGCCGGCGGCGGCGAACTCTCCGTCGTTCCCGGCCTTACCGATGCCGACCGCCCCCGCGTTGCCCAGGCTATTTTCAAGGCCGAAGAGGGCAAGCTGACCCCGGCAACCCAGTTGGCCGGCAGTGCCAATCTGTGGTTCGACCTGGTCAAGATCGACCCGGCACGCGACCAGACGCTTGATGAAGTGCGCGAGCAGGTGACGACCGCGATCACCACCGAACGTACCAATGCGGCCCTCGCCACCGCGCAGGATGCCGCTGTAAAGCGCATCGAGGCCGGCGAAGCCATTGCCGATGTGGCCGCCTCGCTCGGGGTGTTCCCGCAGCTAAGCACCCAATTCACCCGCTTTGGCTCGCAGGACCAGACGATTGACCAGACGGTCGCAGCCGCGGCCTTTGCCGGTGGCGAAGACCACCACGGCGCCGTGGTCAGCAATAGCGGCGAGCACATCGTCTTCCAGGTCACCGCTGTGACGCCAGCCGAAGGCGGCCTGGCCGAACAGGCCAATGCCAGCCTCGAAAACGAAGTGCGGATCGGCATCTATGGCGATTTCGTAACGGCCGTGCGCGACGAAGCCGGCTTGCGCGTCAATGAGCAGGCCTTGCAGCAATCGCTTTCTCTCCTCACCGGCGCGCAATAGCGCCGGCCCAACTCAACTGGAACACCTGACGATGGGCGACGATTCCTACCAGCGCTTTGCCGAGCAATACGAAGCCGGGAAATCGCAGATCGTCTGGCGTCGCATCGTGGCCGACCTCGAAACGCCGATCGGCACCTATCTGAAGCTGGCGCAGGACCGCACCAACACCTTCCTGCTCGAATCAGTGCAGGACGGTGCCATTCGCGGCCGCTATTCGATCATTGGCCTCTTGCCCGATGTCATCCTCAAGGTCGAGGCCGGCCAGGCGTCCATCAATCGCACGGCCCAGCTTGATCCGGATCATTACGAGCCGCTGAGCGAAGCCCCACTCGACGCGCTGCGCACCCTTGTGGCCGACAGCAAGATCGACGTGCCGCCCGGCCTGCCGCCGCAGTCGGCCGGCATTTATGGCTTTTTGGGCTATGAGATGGTCCGCTACATGGAAGTGCTGCCCAACAGCAATCCGGACCATCTGGAGCTTCCCGAAGCGACCTTGATGCGCCCGTCGCTGCTGGCCATCTTCGATACGCTCAAGGACGAGCTTTATCTCACCGCTCCGATCTTCGTGCGGGAGGGCGTCAGCGCCCGGCAGGCCCATGAGGCGGCCGAGGCCCGCATCGAGGAGGCCATCGCCCGCCTGGGCCGCGCTTTGCCCACTACAGCCGCTCTGCCCGACCTTGAGAGCATCGCTGTCACCAGCAACACCAGCCGCGAAGAGTATTTCGCGATGGTGGCCAAGGCCAAGGATTACATCACAGCCGGCGATATCTTCCAGGTCGTGCTCAGCCAGCGCTTCGAAGCCGAATTCACCCTGCCCGCCACCGCACTCTATCGCGCGCTGCGCCGCACCAATCCCAGCCCCTATATGTATTTCCTCGATTTCGGCGGCTTTGCCATTGCCGGTTCGAGCCCTGAAGTGCTGGTGCGTGTGCAGGATGGTCAAGTCACCATCCGCCCCATCGCCGGCACCCGCAAACGCGGCGCCACCCCGACGCGGGATCAGGAACTGGCCGCCGAACTGCTGGCCGACCCCAAGGAACTGGCCGAGCATCTGATGCTGCTCGATCTGGGTCGCAATGATGTCGGCCGCGTCGCTAAGACCGGCACGGTCAAGGTCACCGACAAGTTCTTCCTCGAATTCTACTCCCACGTCATGCACATCGTTTCCAACGTGGTTGGCGTGCTCGATCCCAAATACGACTTCGTCGATGCCCTCTCGGCCGGCTTCCCGGCGGGCACGGTCTCCGGCGCCCCCAAGGTTCGCGCCATGGAAATCATCGATGAGCTGGAAAAGTCCCGCCGCGGCATCTATGGCGGCTGCGTCGGCTATTTCAGCGCCGATGGAACCATGGACACCTGCATCGTGCTGCGCACCGCCATCGTCAAGGATGGCAAGCTCTATGCCCAGGCCGGCGCCGGCATCGTGGCGGACAGCAAACCCGAACTCGAACAGCTCGAATGCGAAAACAAGGCCCGCGCCCTTTTCAGCGCCGCCGAGGAAGCGCTACGCTATGCCGGCGAGGCAAGGATCGGGCAATGAGCGAAACTTTTGAAGACCTCATTGTGAGCTTGTCGAACCACGAGGTCGGGCGAGTGGAGGCCGGTGCCACGACCTCGTCCTTCGACGGGCTCAGGATGAGGTCTACTGAAATTCATCGATGGCGGGACGAGTTCTGAAAACGGAGGTTCCCGCTTTCGCGGGAATGACACCGTGGTTGGAATTTGTCTTTAGTGGAAAGTCCCGAACATGACCCGCACTCTCGTCATCGATAATTACGACAGCTTCACCTACAATCTCGTCCACTTCCTCGGAGAATTGGGCGCCGACGTCACTGTCTACCGCAACAACAAGATCACCCTGGACGAAATCGCTGATATGGCGCCCGAGGCGATCGTGCTGTCCCCCGGCCCTTGCACGCCCAACGAAGCCGGCATTTGCCTCGCCGTCATCGACCGCTTCAAAAGTCAGATCCCGATCCTGGGCGTGTGCCTGGGCCATCAGGCCATCGGCCAGGCCATGGGTGGCGACGTGATCCGCGCGCCCCATCTCGTGCACGGCAAGACCAGCAAGATCCATCACACTGGCAAGGGCCTGTTTCGCGGCCTGAACAATGACTTCGAGGCCACGCGCTACCACTCGCTGATCGTCAAGTCCGAAACCCTGCCGCAAACCCTTGATGTCACCGCCACCACCGATGATGGGCTGATCATGGGCATGCAGCACAAGACCCTCCCGGTCCATGGCGTGCAGTTCCACCCCGAAAGCATCGCCTCGGAAAACGGCCACGCTTTGCTGCAGAATTTCCTCAATATTGCCCGCGACTTCAACGGGCAGAGGGCTGCGTGATGGATATCAAAGCCGCCCTCAACAAGATTGCCGACCGGCGCGACCTGACCGGCGAAGAAATGCGCGCCGTCATGCGCACCATCATGGCCGGCGAAGCCACCCCCAGCCAGATCGGTGCGTTCCTGATGGGTATGCGCATCAAGGGCGAAAGTGTCGGTGAAATCGCCGCCGCCGTCTCGATCCTGCGCGAACAGATGGTGCCTGTCGAAGCTCCCGAAGACGCCGTCGATATTGTCGGCACCGGCGGCGATGGCGGGGGCACGCTCAATATCTCCACTGCCAGCGCCATCGTCGTCGCCTCCATCGGTGTCCCCGTCGCCAAGCATGGCAACCGCGCCCTTTCCTCCAAATCTGGCGCCTCGCAGGTTCTCGAAGCCCTCGGCGTCAAGCTCGACCTGACCCCGGCCGAAATCTCCCGCTGCATCGTCAAAGCCGGCATCGGCTTCATGTTCGCGCCTAGCCACCATCCGGCGATGCGCCATGTTGGCCCCTCGCGCGCCGAAATGGGCGTGCGCACCATGTTCAACCTGCTCGGCCCCCAATCCAACCCGGCGGGTGTGCGCCGCTACATGCTGGGCGTCTATGCCGAGGAGTGGGTCGAGCCTGTCGCTGCCGCCCTGCTCGCCAATCGGGCGATCAAGGCCTGGGTCGTGCATGGCAGCGATGGCCTCGACGAAATCACCGTCACCGGCCCAAGCTTCGTCGCCCAGATCGCCAATGGCGACCTGCGCAGCTTCGAAGTCACCCCCGAACAGGCCGGCCTCAAGCGTCACGACGCCAAGGATTTGCTCGGCGGCGATCCCAGCTATAATGCAGCGGCGATGCATGCGCTGTTCGACGGCGCTCCTGGCGCTTATCGTGACATTGTATTGCTCAATACGGCGGCAACCCTCATCGTGGCCGACAAGGCCGCCGACCTCCGCGAAGGCGCTGCCATGGCGGCCGAAGCAATCGACAGCGGCAAAGCAAAACAAACTCTGGCCCGCCTCGTGGCGGTTTCCAACGGACAGGACCAATGAGCGATATCCTGCAGCAGATCGAGGCCTATAAGCGCGAAGAAATCGCCGCGGCCAAAGCCATGCGCCCCTGGGCCGAGGTCGTGGCGCAGGCCCACGACCAGCCCGCGCCCCGCGGCTTCGTCAGCGCCATCAAGGCCAAGCGCAGCCAGGGCCAATATGCCCTGATTGCCGAGGTGAAAAAAGCCAGTCCCTCCAAGGGTCTGATCCGCCCCGATTTCAATCCGGCCGAAATAGCCCGCGCCTATGAAACCGCCGGCGCCGCATGCCTCTCGGTGCTGACCGACCGCCCTTCCTTCCAGGGCTCGCCCAGCTACCTGATCGAGGCTCGTGCCGCCACGCGCTTGCCCGTTTTGCGCAAGGACTTCCTGTTCGAAACCTATCAGGTCGCCGAAGCCCGCGCCTGGGGCGCCGATTGCATCCTGGTCATTCTTGCCGCCATTGGCGACGACGTGGCCCGCTACCTGCTCGACGCCGCCGCCGAATGGGGCATGGACGCCCTCGTTGAGGTCCACGACCAGCTCGAACTCGACCGCGCGCTGGCTCTGGGCGCCGAGTTCATCGGCATCAACAACCGCAATCTGCGTACCTTTGAGACCACGCTCGACACCTCGATCAATCTCGCCATCGGCGTGCCGAAAAACGTCCTCCTGGTCAGCGAAAGCGGCATTATGAGCCATGACCATGTGGTCAAACTCGAACAGGAAGCCGGCATCGGCACCTTCCTCGTCGGCGAAAGCCTGATGCGCCAGGACGATGTTGCCGCCGCCACCCGCACCCTGCTGATGGGCGCCCCCGAGGTCGTCCGCTGATGGCTGAAGCCAGCCTTACGCATCTGAACGAGCGCGGCGAAGCCCATATCGTCGATATCGGCGACAAGGCCTCCACCAAGCGCCGCGCCGTCGCCCAAGCGCGGGTCATCGCCCAGCCGGCCACCATCACCGCGATCATGGGCGGGAGCCTCAAAAAAGGCGACGCCCTGGCCGTAGCCCGCATTGCCGGCATCATGGCCGCAAAAAAAACCGCCGAACTGATCCCGCTCTGCCATCCGATCCCGCTCACCAAGGTCAGCGTCGACATCTCGGCCGAGAACGACACCGCCATCCGCATTGAAGCCACTGCCGAAACCACCGGCCAGACCGGTGTCGAAATGGAAGCCCTGGTCGCCGCCTCCACCGCCGCGCTGACGCTCTATGACATGGCCAAGGCCATCGACCGCGCCATGGTGGTCACCGACATCTGCCTCCTCGAAAAGTCCGGCGGCAAGTCCGGCGATTTTACGCGCGCGCCATGAGCCTCTTGCCCGTCGAAGACGCCATCGCCGCCATTCTCGCTCGCGTACCCGCCGTGCAGCCCGAAAGCGTCGCCCTGGCCCACGCCAATGGCCGCGTGCTGGCGCAAACACTGTTCGCCACCCACGACCAGCCCCCCTTCAATGCCAGCGCCATGGACGGCTACGCCGTCCGAGCCGCTGACATCGTTCCCGGCCATAGCCTGACGCTGATCGGCACGTCCCAAGCCGGCGCAGGTTTTTCTGGCAGCGTCGCCGAAGGCCAGTGCGTCCGCATCTTCACCGGCGCGCCGGTTCCCGCTGGCGCCGACGCCGTCATCATGCAGGAAGAGGCGACGGTAAACGGCAATCTGGTGAGCTTTACCGAGCAGCCCAAGCCCGGTCGCAGCATCCGCGCCATTGGCAATGACTTTGCCACGGGCGATGCCCTGATCGAGGCTGGCGTCCGCATGGGCCCGATGCAGCTGGCCGTGGCTGCCGCCGCCAATGCGCCCAGTCTTACGGTGGCCACGCGCCCCCGCATTGCTCTTCTCGCCACCGGCGACGAGTTGGCGCTGCCTGGCTCGCCACTCGCGCCCGACCAGATTGTCGCCTCCAACAGTTTTGGTCTTGCGCCCATGTTCGCGCCCTATGCGGCCGAGGTCACCGATCACGGTATCGCCCGTGATGACCGCGCCGCCCTGCGCGCCAAGCTCGAATCGATCTTCGCGGCCGAGCCCGATATTTTGATCACCACCGGCGGCGCTAGCGTGGGTGACCACGATATCGTCCAGGAAATTCTGCTCGAACTCGGCGTAACGCTCGATTTCTGGCGCATCAACATGCGCCCGGGCAAGCCACTAATGTTCGGCACCCGCGGCAAGACGCTGATTTTCGGTCTGCCGGGCAATCCTGTCTCGGCCATGGTCACTGCCACCGTCTTCATCAAGCCGGCCCTGCGCAAATGGCTCGGCTATGTCGAACAGCCCAGTTGGCGCCTGCCTTTGGCTGGCCCCACGCCGCCCAATTCGGCGCGCCGCCACTTCATGCGCGCCCAGCTCGTCCACACGCCAACCGGCCCCGAGCTCATGCCGATCTCACAGACCGACAGCGGCCACACCTCGTCCCTGTCAAATGCTGATATGCTGATCATCCAGCCAGAATTCGACCCCGGCGCCCATGCAGGTGCGATTGTCGAAACCATAGAGATCGACGCATTTTGACTGTCGAGCCAAGAAAATCGCGATACGGGCGCGGGGGATATTGCGGAACATAACTGGAACACGTATAGTCGTTCTGCCTATGTTCCGAATCCCTGTGGAGGGCCGCCAATGCTGACGCGCAAACAACACGAGCTGCTGATGTTCATCCACGAACGGATGAAGGAAAGCGGCATTCCTCCCTCATTCGACGAAATGAAGGACGCTCTCGATCTGGCGTCCAAATCCGGCATTCACCGCTTGATCACCGCGCTGGAAGAGCGCGGCTTCATCCGCCGCCTGCCCAACCGGGCCCGCGCCCTCGAAGTGGTCAAGCTTCCCGATTCGATGAATCCTTCGCTGGGCGGCCGCAAGGCGCGCTTCGAGCCATCGGTCATCGAGGGCACACTGGGCAAGGTATCCAACCCGCCGGCGCGCCAATCTGTTGGCGACGATTACGCCCGTCCGATCTCGATCCCCGTCATGGGCCGCATCGCGGCTGGCACGCCCATTGAGGCTATCCAGACCCACTCCCACACCATCATGGTGCCCCCCGAAATGCTGGGGGCCGGCGAACACTACGCGCTGGAAGTGCGCGGCGATTCCATGATCGAGGCCGGTATTTTTGATGGCGACACCGTCCTGATCAAGAAGCAGGAATCGGCCAGCACCGGCGAAATCATCGTCGCCCTGGTCGACGATGAGGAAGCCACCCTCAAGCGCTTGCGCCGCAAGGGCAATACCGTCGCACTCGAAGCTGCTAACCCAGCCTATGAAACCCGGATTTTCCCGCCTGACCGGGTCAAGGTCCAGGGACGCTTGGTGGGGCTGCTGCGGAAGTACTGATAGTGGACCACGCCACGCCTGAGGCGGTGATGGCAGCTTATGCCGAGCTCATCAACCAGCATGATTTTGAGCTGCTGACATCGTTGATCGATGACGACGCGACCTTTTGGTTCAGCTCTGGCTCCTACCATGGCATGGAGTCAGTGCGAGCCGCCTTCGAGCGGACCTGGCAGCGGTTTTCAAACGAAAGATATTGGCTGGAAGACGTCCGCTGGATCGCCAAGGCGGATACGGCGGCAAGCTGCATCTATAGTTTTCATTGGCAAGCGGTCATCGAAGGGCAACTGGCGCAAGGCAGCGGCAGAGGAACGACCGTTCTCGGCAAGCGAAGAGGCGAGTGGCGCATAGCACATGAGCATCTGAGCGCCTTTCCCGAGTAAAAAAGGCCCGCTGGTTTGGCGGGCCTTTCTGTTTCTGAGACTTAGCGCGCCTAGTGATTATCCCGCGGAATCCCGTTGGTCTGAGCGATCCGCTGGTACTTTTCAGCTGGCTTCAAAATAGCGCCGTCGCCGAGCTGGCCGACGATGCCGCGCTGGATTTCCTGCCATGGGGTCTGATGCTTGGGATATTTGTACCCGCCCATCGATTCCAGATCGGCCCGACGCGTGGCGATTTCCTCGTCGGAAATCAGGATATTGGCCGTGCCGGTATTGAGATCGATGCGCACCCGGTCGCCGGTCCGCAGGATGGCGAGATTGCCACCGGCAGCCGCTTCGGGCGATGCGTTGAGGATCGAGGGCGAACCCGACGTGCCCGACTGGCGGCCGTCGCCGATACAAGCCAGCGCATGGATACCCTTCTTGATCAGGTAATCAGGCGGCCGCATGTTGACGACTTCCGCCGCGCCTGGATAGCCGATGGGCCCGGCGCCGCGCATGAACAACAGGGTATGTTCGTCGATCTCGAGGGAGGGATCGTCGATCCGGTGGTGGTAATCCTCCGGCCCGTCGAACACGACAGCCTTGCCCTCGAACGCGCCGGGGCTGGCCGGATTGTTAAGATAGCGGTCGCGGAATTCCGAAGAAATCACGCTGGTCTTCATGATGGCGTTGTCGAACAGATTGCCCCGCAGCACCAGGAACCCGGCTTCGGCCTTGAGCGGATTGTCGAAGGAGCGAATGACCTTGTCGTCCTGGATCGTGCTGTTGCGGCAGTTCTCGCCAATGGTCTTGCCATTGACGGTCGGCGCATTCTCGCGGATCAGGCCCTGGCTCATCAGTTCGTGGACCACCGCCGGCACGCCGCCAGCATGGTAGAAGTCCTCGCCCAGATATTCGCCCGCCGGCTGCATGTTCACCAGCAGCGGCACCTTGTGGCCATAGGTCTGGAAATCCTGCAGTTCCAGCTCGACACCAATGTGCTTGGCAATGGCCTGGATATGGATCGGGGCATTGGTCGAGCCACCGATCGCGGAATTGACCACGATGGTATTGATGAAATTGTCCTTGGTCAGGATGTCGGAGGGCTTCAGATCCTCATGCACCATGTCCACGATGCGCTTGCCAGTGCGGTAAGCCATTTCCTGGCGATCGCGATACGGCGCGGGAATGGCGGCAGAGCCCGGCAATTGCATGCCCAGCGATTCGGCCAGCGAGTTCATCGTGCTTGCGGTGCCCATCGTGTTGCAGAAGCCGGTGGACGGCGCCGAGGACGCCACCAGTTCGATGAACTGGGCATAATCGATCTCGCCAGCCGCCATCATCTGGCGGGCCTTCCATACAATGGTGCCCGAGCCAGTGCGCTCGCCCTTGTGCCAGCCATTGAGCATCGGCCCGACCGACAGCGCGATGGCGGGAATATTGACCGTGGCGGCGCCCATCAGCATGGCAGGCGTGGTCTTGTCGCAGCCAATAGTCAGCACGACGCCGTCCAGGGGATAGCCATAAAGCACTTCGACCAGGCCCAGATAGGCGAGGTTCCGATCGAGCCCGGCGGTGGGGCGCTTGCCGGTTTCCTGGATCGGATGCACCGGGAATTCGATGGCAATGCCGCCCGCTTCCCGAATGCCTTCGCGTACGCGTTCGGCCAGCACGATGTGGTGGCGGTTGCACGGCGAAAGATCGGACCCCGTCTGCGCGATACCAATGATCGGCTTGTCCGACTGAAGCTCTTCGCGCGACACGCCAAAGTTCATGTAACGCTCGAGATAAAGCGCCGTCATGTCTGGATTGTCAGGATTATCGAACCAAGCGCGCGAACGCAGCTTCTGGGGCTTGCTGGCAGTCATTTCCTCATACCTCACTGTCCGCGCTGGCGGATCGTGCCTCAACGATTGCAGCTTTCTAGCATGCCCACAGCGGTAGTGAACGGAATTCTGCCAAAAAATCATACTTTTTAGAGGCGCAGAAAAAAGCCCTGTGCAATGTTCCGAAACGCGTCTGCTCGCTTACCAAATGAGGAGACGAAACCATGGGCCTTGGGCCTTTGTTCTGTCTCGCCGGCATCCGTAGATTCTGGCTGGTTCCACCGGCGCTCTACTATTAGGGTCGCCCCGCCGGGATAAGGCATGCGGCTCAGAGGAGTGATTTTGACTGACATCGTGGATTGGGTCGCCGTTGATTGGGGCACC
This sequence comes from Devosia sp. ZW T5_3, assembly GCF_044987315.1. NCBI lineage: Bacteria > Pseudomonadati > Pseudomonadota > Alphaproteobacteria > Hyphomicrobiales > Devosiaceae > Devosia > Devosia sp. ZW T5_3. Next base: position 33,862 of record NZ_JBJDRE010000002.1, on the reverse strand, counting down.
TCGAACTTGCGCGCCTGGGGCATTGCTGCCGATGGCGCGGTGACGTTCTCGCGCAACTCCCCCAAGGGCATGGGCAAGCTCACGCGCGAGGACTATTCCGCCGCGCTGAGCGAATTGCTCGATGGGGTCACCGGCACACGCGCCGGCGCAATCGAGGTGCTGGTCTGCGGTATGGCCGGCGCCCGCCAGGGGTGGCTGGAAGCCCCCTATCTCGAAGCCCCCACCGATCTGCGCCATCTGCTCGCGGGTGCTGTCCAGCCGGCCATGCCCAACACCCGTTTCGCGGTCTCGATTCTGCCCGGCGTCTGCCAGAAAAACGGCGCCGACAATGTCATGCGCGGCGAAGAAACCCAGTTGCTCGGGCTCGCCTCCCTGCGGCCCGGCTATACCGGCGTGGTCTGCATGCCCGGCACCCATTCCAAATGGGCGCAGCTCAACGGCACCCGCATCGATCATTTCGCTACCGCCATGACCGGCGAATTGTTCGAAATCCTCAGCACCCATTCGGTGCTGCGTCATTCCCTCGCTGGCAGCCTCGATGGCCCGGGCCGCGCCGAAGGCTTTGCGGCCGGTGCCGCAGCCGGACTCGAACGCCCGCAGGAATTGCTCGGCCAATTGTTTCAGGTCCGCGCCGGCTCGCTCCTCTCCGGCCGCACGCCCGATTGGTGCGCCGGCTTCCTGTCCGGCCTGTTGATCGGCACCGAGATCGGCAGCAATCGTCATCTGATTGGTGCCGAACCTGTGCCATTGATCGGCTCGGCCGCACTTTGCGCGCTTTATGCCGATGTGCTCGCCAAAACCGGCGCAACAGGCCTCCCCGTCGACGCAACAGATGTGGTGCTGGCCGGCCTCAAAGCCGCCCGCAGCGCCATCGCCTGATCGGAGTTACCCATGAATCACCGTCACATCATCGCCATCCTGCGCGGCATCACCCCGCCCGAAACCGTCGCCGTCTGCGAGGCGCTGGTCGCCGCCGGGATCACCATGATCGAGGTGCCGCTCAATTCCCCCGACGCGCTGACCAGTATTGCACTGGCCTCCAATGCCTTGGGCGACAAGGCCGCCATTGGGGCGGGCACAGTGCTCACCAAAAAGCAGGTCTGGGCCGTGGCCGATGCCGGGGGCACGTTCATCGTTTCGCCCGACACCAATAAAGCGGTGATCGAGGAGACTGTACGCATCCAGATGCTCTCCTATCCTGGCGTATTCACCCCCACCGAGGCATTCCGCGCTATCAAGGCGGGCGCCACCGGACTCAAATTCTTCCCCGCCGAAGTGCTGGGTGCCAAGGGCATCAAGGCGATCAAAGCCGTGCTACCGCCGGAAATGCCGATCTATGCTGTAGGCGGTGCCAATCCCGACAATTTCGACGAATTCTTCGCGGTGGGCTGCACTGGCTTTGGCCTGGGCACTTATATCTACAAGCCCGGCATGGACGTGGCCCAGGTCGCCGAGCGCGCGGCTATTGCCGTTGCCGCCTATGACAAGGGCCTGGCGCAATGACCCAGACGGCAAAACTCCTGCTCGACAGCCAATGTGCATTGGGCGAAGGCCCGATCTGGCATGCAGGCCGCCAGCAGTTGTTCTTCTTCGACATCAATGAGCAGACGTTGTTCGCCGTGACCGCTACGGGCGAGATCGCCGACAGCTGGCTGTTCAACGAAATCGTGGCCGCGGCAGCCATTGTCGACGATCACACGCTGGTGTTGGCCACCGAAACGGGTCTCAAGCAGTTTGATCTCGCCACTGGCGGCATGAACCGCATCAACGAGATCGAGGCCGATAACGCGCTGACCCGCACCAATGACAGCCGCGTGCATCCCTCGGGCGCGTTCTGGATCGGCACCATGACCAAGAGCGAAACGGAAGCGCCAATCGGAGCGGTCTATCACTATCGCAACGGCACGCTGACCACGCTCAAATCCGGAATCAAGATCCCCAACGCGACATGCTTTTCGCCGGACGGCAGCATCGCCTATTGGAGCGACACGCCGACCAAAAAGATTATGCAATGCCCCACCGATCCGGCCACCGGCTTGCCGACCGGCGATTGGACCCTCTTTGCCGACGTTTCGGACCATCGTGGCTATCCCGATGGCGCCGTGGTTGATAGCCAAGGCTATCTCTGGAACGCCCGTTGGGGCGGTTCCTGCGTCGTCCGCCATGCGCCCGATGGCTCTATCGACCGCGTCATCGAGGTTCCCGTCAGCCAGGTCACCTGCCCCGCTTTCGGCGGCCCCGATCTCAAGACGCTATTCATCACCACCGCCAACAAGAATCTCAGCGTCGAACAACTCGCCGCCGAGAAAGTTGCCGGTGGCCTGTTTGCCATTGCCGTCGATGTCGCCGGTCTTCCTGAAACTCCGATTGCCCTCTAGAGCCACAAAATGACCCCTGCCCTTGGCGTTTGCTACTACCCCGAACACTGGCCCGAAGACTGGTGGGATCGCGACGCCGCCCGCATGGCTGAGGTCGGCATCAAATTCGTCCGCATCGGCGAATTTGCCTGGTCCAAGCTTGAGCCGACACCGGGCGACCTGCGCTTTGACTGGATCATCCGGGCCATGGATGTGCTCGGTCGTCACGGCCTCAAGGTCGTCTTCGGTACGCCCACCGCCACGCCGCCGCGCTGGATGGTCGACAAGCATCCAGATATGCTCGCCGTCGACGCCAATGGCCGCAAAAAGGGTTTTGGCTCACGCCGCCACTACGACTTTTCGCACCTCGGCTATCGCGAGGAAGCCGCCCGCATCACCCAGCTGCTGGCCGATGCCGTCGGCAATCATCCCGCGCTTGGCGGCTGGCAGACCGACAATGAATATGGCTGCCACGGCACCACCTATTCCTATTCCCCGGCAGCCGAAGCCGGCTTCCGCACCTGGCTCAAGGCCCGCTACGGCACGATCGAAGCCTTGAACGAGGCCTGGGGCAATGTCTTCTGGTCGATGGAATATAATCGTTTCGACCAAATCGAATTGCCCAACCTGTTGGTCGCCGAAGCAGCGCCCGCCCACGATCTGGATTTCCGTCGCTACGCCTCCGATCAGGTCGCCGCCTTCAACAAGGTGCAGTACGACATCCTCAAGGCCAAGCGCCCGGACCTGCCGGTCATCCATAATTTCATGGGTCGCTATACCGAATTCGACCATTACGACGTGGCCGAAACGCTCGACGTGGCCAGTTGGGATGCCTACCCGCTCGGCCACCTTGCCCAGAGCGACGAGCCTGAGGACGTCAAGCGCAACTATATGCGCCAGGGTGAGCCCGATTATCAGGCCTTCCACCACGATCTCTACCGCGCCGTCGGCCATGGCCGCATGTGGATCATGGAGCAGCAGCCTGGCCCGGTGAACTGGGCCAATTTTAATCCCGATCCACTTCCCGGCATGGCCCGCCTCTGGGCGTGGGAAGCCTTTGCCCACGGCGCCGAAGTCGTCTCCTATTTCCGCTGGCGGCAGGCCCCGTTTGCGCAGGAGCAGATGCATGCTGGCCTGTTGCGCCCCGATAGCGAACCGGCGCCAGCCTATCACGAAGCTGCTCAGGTCGCCGAAGAGCTGCGCCAGACCGCCATCGCCGGCACAGCCGCCAAGGGCCGCGTCGCCATCGTGTTCGATTATCAGAGCGAATGGGCCTGGCAGATTCAGCCCCAGGCCAAGGGTTTTAGCCACAGCGCCCATGTCCGCGCCGTCTATGCCGCCTTCCGCAAGCATGGCGTCGATATCGATATCCTGTCACCCAACACCAAGAGCTTTGCGGGCTACGACATTGTCGCCATTCCCGCGCTCTTTGCCTGGAATGATGCCCTGCGCGAAGCCATTGCCGACTTTGAAGGCCACCTCCTGCTTGGCCCCCGCTCGGGTTCAAAGACGCAGAACTTCGCCATCCCCGCCGCCCTGGCGCCAGATCTGCCGAGCAATCTGCTCGACGCCAAGGTGCTGCGCATCGATAGCGTCGATCCGACCCTTGAGGTGGAAGTGCGTGGTGGCGGAGGTGCCGTGCGGCATTGGCGCGAGCGCATCGAAACCCGCGCCGAGGTCGAAATCGAGGATGCTGAAGGCTGGCCGGTGCTGATAGCGCAGGGCAAGCTGCATTACCTGGCCGCCAGCGGCAACAAGGCACTGGTTCAGCGCATCGTCGATTATCTAATCGCCGAGGCCGACGTTCCCACGCTATTGCTGCCCGCCGGCGTTCGCTCCCGGGTTCGCGACGGCTTCCGCATCTATGTGAACTACGGCTCCGGCGCTGCTGTGCTGAACCCGGCCGCCGACGAATCCGGCTACGTGCTGGGCACTGCCGAAATGCCCGCTGCGGGCGTCACCGTGGCAAAACTCGCCAAGGCCTCGTAGTATTGGGAACGGCGGTGCGGATCTCGAACTGCCCCGCCGTTTCATCCCAACGCAGCCAGTGCACCCCGCCCGTGCGCAGTGCCGCCGCGTCGATATATTGTGCCACAGTACACGTCGTGGGCACCCTGATGCGGCTGATCACCAGATCATGCGTTGGGCAATCCTCGGCAAAGGCCGCCGCGCTCTTGATGACGGCGATTGAAAATTCCGGCGTTGTCGCCACACAGGCAATGCTGTCGCAGCGCGCCTCCGCCAGCCCTTCGCCAATCGTTTCCTGATAATGCTGGCTCCACACTTCCACGGCAAAGCTGCCCGCGCGCCCGGTCACCAGTCCCACGCCTTCGGCGCCGCGTAACGCGACGGCCTGCGTCGTGTCGGCCACCAGGATATCGGGCCGTTGATCGAGCCCCAGCAGGAGGATCAGCGGCAGCGCGACCACCGGCCCCAGCATCCGCCACCAATTGCCGACAAAGGCAAACCAGGCCAGCGCAGCAACGCCGATCAGGATGGCGACAGGCGTAAGCAGCGGGTTACCAGTCAGCCCTTCGCTCCAGCCGGCCACCAGCACGCCGCCACCCACCATGCGGTCGATTCCCCACCCCATGACGGATACAGCGGCCCCTTCGATGCCGAAGGGCATCAGCAGGACCGAGATTACGGCAAATGGCATGATGACGAGACTCACCACCGGCAGTACCAACACATTGCCGATGACGCCGAGCGGCGCCGTCTGCTGGAAGTGATAGGCGGAGAAGAGCAGCGTCGCCAGACCGGCAATGAAGCTGGTCAGCGCCGTCACCCAGACCGTGCTGCCCATGCGCAGCAGCCAGCCGCTCTGCCCCTTTACCGGCCGGCGCGGCAGCTCAAAATACCCGATCAAGCCAACCACGGCAGCAAACGACAGCTGGAAACTGGGCCGGAATATGCTTGCCGGATCGATCAGGATGATCGCCAGTGCCGCGAACGCCACATTGCGCATAGTCAGCGCCCGCCGGCCCGCCAGCACCGCGCCAAAAATCAGCGCCAGCATGATGGTGGAGCGCAAAGCCGGCACATTGGCCGGTCCGCCCGCCAGCATGAGATAGCCGGCCGCAGCAACGAGCCCGCCAATAGCAGCCAGTTTCTTGACCGGCAGCCGCGTGCCTAAAGCCGGCACCGAGGCCAGTCCCAATCGCAACAGCCAGAACACCCCGCCCGCCACGATCGACAGATGCAGGCCAGAAATCGAATAGATATGCGCCAGCCCCGACTCGGCCAAAATATCCCGCGTCTCGTCGCTCAGCGCACTCTGGTCGCCCATCACCATGGCGCGGCCGATCGCTGCCGTGTCGCCATCGAGCACCGCATCGATCCGCGCACCGATGCTGAAGCGCAGGCTCTCGATCATGCGGCTTGCATCAAATCCGCTGGCTGGCGTCACCAGTGTAAAATCGCCAATCACCGAGCCATAGGCGCCGATGCCGGAAAAATACGAATGAAACTGCCCGTCATAGCCGCCGGGTAAGACCGGCCCCGGTACGGGCGCCAGCCGGAACCGGCCGGATATGGTGTCGCCCAGTTCCAGCGCCGGCTCGGCAGGCACCAGCAACCGCGCCTTTGTGATTGCCACTGGCCGTGTCGTTCCCATCGGCACTGGCCCCGACACGACAATCCGGCGCTCCTCGGCATTGGCCGAGATGATCTCATCGACCCGCGCCTCAAACTCGCCATAGGCGGGAAATGCCAGCATTTGCGTGCCGAACAATGCGCTGTGAATCGGCAGCAGGCAGAACCCGGCCCAGAATGCGCCGAGCAATGCGACTACTGGCAAAGCCCGGAACCGCCAAACCATGGCCACTGCCACACAGAGAGCCAAAGCGACGCCGATCAAAGCCTGCGGCAGCGGTTCAAACGGCAATTGGGCATAAGCCGCCAGTCCGAAAATCATGGCGAAGGGCAGCAGTACAAACAGCCGCCGCGTTGCGATGGCAGTAGATAGTCCATCGCGGAGCGAGGCCAAAACGCTACCGCGGCCTTTAGTTAGCGGCCATACTTGCCGTTTTACCGGAACTGGATTCAGCCGGAGGCGCGCCCGCTCCGGCGCGGTTCTCGGCTCAAGTGTTTCTGCCCCCAGCACCCGCCTAGCCCCCGCCCTTGCGCTCGTGCCCCTCTATGGTACACACGGCTCGCAAATTCGTCCAAACTTTCCGGTCGCCATGTCTCAGGTTGTCACCCGCTTCGCTCCTTCGCCCACCGGCTATCTACACATTGGCGGTGCCCGCACGGCACTGTTCAATTGGGCCTATGCCCGCAAGACCGGCGGCAAGATGCTCCTGCGCATCGAAGATACCGATCGGGAACGCTCCACCGAAGCCGCAGTCGTGGCGCTGATCGATGGCCTGACGTGGCTTGGCCTCACCTGGGAAGGCGAGCCGATCAGCCAGTTCGGCCGCGCCGCGCGCCACGCCGAAGTGGCGCATGAGCTGGTGAAAATGGGGCATGCCTATTATTGCTATTGCTCGCCCGCAGAGCTCGACCAGATGCGCGAGGAAGCCCGCGCTGCCGGCAAGCCCCCGCGCTACAATGGCTATTGGCGCGACCGCGACACCACGGAAGCCCCGGCCGGCGTCGAGCCCGTCATCCGCATCAAGGCCCCGCTCACCGGCGAGATCGTCGTCGATGATCACGTACAGGGCAAGGTCGTGTTCAAGACCGAGAACCTGGATGATTTCATCATCCTGCGTTCCGATGGCACACCGACCTATATGCATGCCGTAGTGGTGGACGATCACGATATGGGCGTCACCCATATTATCCGTGGCGACGACCACCTGACCAATGCCGCCCGCCAGATCGTCATCTACAACGCCATGGGCTGGACCATTCCGGAGATGTCCCACATCCCCCTGATCCATGGCCCTGATGGTGCCAAGCTCTCCAAGCGCCACGGCGCGCTGGGTGTCGAGGCCTATCGTCAAATGGGTTATCTGCCCGAGGCCTTGCGCAATTATCTCGCTCGCCTGGGCTGGAGCCATGAGGACGACGAGATTTTCTCCACCGAGCAGATGGTGGAATGGTTCAGCCTCGAAGGCCTCAACAAGGGTGCCGCTCGCTTCGACTTCGTCAAGCTCGAGAGCATAAATGGCCATTATATCCGCGAGGCCAAGCCGGAATACCTCTACGACATCATGATCGCGACGGCCGAGGAAGTCGGCCGCCTGACGGATCTCGAAGGCCTCGTCGCCAACAAGGCAACTGCGCTGGCTGCCTTGCCCGAGCTGCAGCCGCGCGCCAAGACTATTCTCGAGCTGATCGATCTGGCCCAGTTCATCTATGCGTCACGTCCGCTTGCTATCGACGCAGCAGCATCGGCTTTGTTGACCCCCGATGCCCGTGGCGTTCTGACCGATATGGAAGAGACCCTGCGCGGCCTCAACGAGTGGAGCGTGCCGGCCATCGACGCCGCCATGCGCGCGCTCGCCGAAACCAAGGGCCTCAAGCTGGGCAAGCTCGCCCAGCCGCTGCGCGCCGCCCTCACCGGCCGCACTGTATCGCCGGGCATTTTCGAGGTCATGGTGTTGATTGGCCGCGACGAAAGCATGGCCCGCCTGGCCGACCAGACCGCTGCTCACTAGAGCGCGAGGAGGGTAAGCGCTGCTTACCTATCGATTGCATCGCGGGGGCGAAAACTGATACCTCTCCCGCATGCTGCTACGCAGATTTGCCGGCCCAGCCCAACCGAAATTCCTTCCCTTCGGGCGCGCGGCCAACGAGGAGAGCTGAATGACCGATAAAGTCGCCAAACTCGTCATCGGGGACCAGACTTACGAATTTCCGGTACTGGCCGGATCCGTTGGGCCTGAAGTAATCGACATCCGATCTTTGTACGCCAAAACCGGGCTGTTCACCTACGATCCCGGCTTTACCTCGACCGCAGCCTGTGACAGCGCGATCACCTATATCGACGGCGACAAGGGCGAATTGCTCTACCGCGGCTACCCGATCGACCAGCTCGCTGCCAAGAGCAACTACCTCGAAGTCTGCTACCTGCTGCTTTACGGCGAACTGCCCAGCAAGGCCCAGATGGCCGAATTCGAAGAGCTGGTGACCCGCCACACCATGGTGCATGAACAGATGCACTATTTCTACCGTGGCTTCCGGCGCGACGCTCACCCGATGGCCGTCATGACCGGCGTGGTCGGCGCCATGGCCGCGTTCTATCACGACTCCACCGACATCAACGATCCGCAGCAGCGCGAAATCGCCTCGATCCGCATGATCGCCAAGATGCCGACGATCGCCGCCATGGCCTACAAATATTCGATCGGTCAGCCCTTCGTTTATCCGCGTAACGATCTCGATTACGCGGCCAATTTCCTGCATATGTGCTTTGCCGTGCCGGCCGAGGAATACAAGGTCGATCCGCGCATCGCCCGCGCCATGGACCTGATTTTCACGCTCCATGCCGATCACGAGCAGAATGCCTCGACCTCGACCGTGCGCCTCTCCGGCTCGTCCGATGCCAATCCCTTTGCCTGTATCGCCGCCGGCGTCGCCTGCCTGTGGGGTCCGGCGCATGGCGGCGCCAACGAAGCCGCGCTCAACATGCTCAAGGAAATCGGCACTGTCGACCGCATCCCCGAATTCATCGCGCGTGCCAAGGACAAGAACGATCCGTTCCGCCTGATGGGTTTTGGTCACCGCGTCTACAAGAACTTCGACCCGCGTGCCACGGTGATGCAGGCGACCGCCAAGGAAGTGCTCGACATTCTGGGCGTGCACAATAACCCGACGTTGCAGGTGGCCCAGGAGCTCGAAAAGATCGCGCTCGAGGATCCCTATTTCATCGATCGCAAGCTCTATCCGAACGTCGATTTCTATTCCGGCGTCATCCTGGAGGCCATCGGCTTCCCCACCTCGATGTTCACCGTGCTGTTCGCCGTCGCGCGCACCGTCGGCTGGATTTCGCAGTGGAAGGAAATGATCGCCGACCCGCAGAAGAAAATCGGCCGCCCGCGCCAGCTCTACAATGGCTCGCCAGCTCGCGACTTCACGCCCGTCGCAACGCGCTAGGCGTTTACCTCTACAAGTCTGCGGCCCCATCCTTGTTCGAGGATGGGGCCGTTTTCATGAATGAGCACTATTCGCAGTTAAGCGTTAGCCTCGCCACCAGGCAAGGACCCGATCTGCAGGGTCCTGACGCGGGGATTCAGGTTCGCCATGTTCCATCAGGTCTGACAGCTCGCCAAAAGCGGCGATCTGGGCCTGGCGGGCTGCCTTGTCGTCGAGCAGGTTGCGCACCGCTCCGGTCAGCACCGTGGCGTCCGGTTGCGACAGGACCAGTTCTGGCGCCGCCGCTCGCTTGAGCACGATATTGGGCAGGCCGACCATCGGCCGGTTGATCTTCTCGTAGACCCGAGCCTGATGTCCGTCCATGACATAGCTGATGACCATCGGCACACCCGCCAAGGCCAGTTCCAGCGTCGCCGTGCCGGAAACGGCCAGTGCCAGAACCGCCCGCTGGTACAGCGCGGCTCGCTCGGAGCGTTCGGCAATCACGGTGACCGGCACGGGCCAATCCGCCACTTCGCGGCGCAGCCGCTCGGCCAGAATCGGCAGGGTTGGGATAACAAAGCCGGTCACCGCGGGGTGATTTGCCACTTCTGCGGCGACCTGCCGGAATAGCGGCAAATGCCGCCGCAACTCGCCATCCCGGCTGCCCGGGAGCAAGACCAATGGTCCCGCTTCCACGGCATCGCGTTGCTGCAGCCGCTCGCGCAAAGCCGGATGGCCAACATAGGCCGTTGGCGGCCCGCCCAGTCGGGCCATCACTTCGGGCTCGAAGGGCAAAACGGCCAGCACTTCATTGAACAGCGGCGTGAGCTTGGCCGCGCGTCCGGGCGAACGCGCCCAGACCGAGGGCGCTACATAGAGTAGGATCGGCCCGGTATATTTCATGGCGCGCAGCCGCCGCGCCAGCAGCGCGGAGAAATCCTGGGCGTCGAACAGCACGACGATATCGGGCTGGGTCGAGCGGATCACCCGCGCCGTCTGCTCGATCCGCCACAACAACAGCGGCAGGCGCAGCAACACATCCGTGACGCCCATGACCGACAAATTGCTCATCGGAAACTGTGAGCGCAGCCCCTGCCCGATCAGCTCATCGCCGCCGACACCGCTCAGGTCGAGCGCCACTCGCTCGCGCAGGCGGCGGACCAGGTCGGCGGCAATCCTGTCGCCGGAGGGTTCGCCGGCCAGCACGAACAGCTTGAGCGGCCTGGCCATGGGCAATGTCATGCGGCGCTCCGCTGCTGGCGCCTAATCGAGCGTGGGACCATTGCGTGGCAACAGGATCGGGCGATCCGACGCGGCGGCGATGAACGCGACGACGTCCTGCACCAGGGCATTGCCCTTGAACAATTCGGCCGCATCCTCGACGCGCTCGCGCAACGTGCCCTCGCTGGCGAAAATCATGCGATAGGCCGCGCGCAGCTTGTGGATTTCTTCGCGATCGAACTTACGCCGCTTGAGGCCAACGAGATTGAGCCCCGTCAGCACCGCGCGGTTGCCGACCGCCATGCCATAGGGGATCACGTCGCCATCGACCATGGAATGGGCGCCGATAAAGGCGTGCGCGCCAACGCGGGTGAATTGATGCACCACGCAATTGCCGCCGAAGATAACATTGTCACCAACCTGGCAGTGCCCGGCAATGCCCACATAATTGGCCATGATGACATTGTTGCCGATGATGGCGTCATGCGCGACATGGGCGCTGGCCATGATCAGGCAGTCATTGCCGATCTTGGTCAGCATGCCGCCGCCTTCGGTGCCCGGATTGAGGGTCGCACCCTCGCGGATCGTGCAGCGCTCGCCGATCACCAGGCGCGAATTCTCGCCGTGATATTTGAGATCCTGCGGCTGCAGGCCGACCGAGGCAAACGGAAATATACGCGAGCCAGCGCCGACCTCCGTATTGCCATCGATGACGACATGGGACACCAGTTCCACATTGTCGTGCAGGATGACCTTGTCCCCCACGATGCAATAGGGACCGATCTTGACGCCTTTGCCGATGCGCGCGTGCTGCCCGACAATTGCCGTCGGGTGAATTGCGGCATCGCTCACGGTGTTGCCTCGATGATCATGGCAGTGATCTCCGCCTCCGCGATAACGGTGCCTTCGACGATGGCCTTGGCTTGGTAGCGCCCGACATTACGTCGGCGCTGGATCTTGGCGATATGGAATTCGATGACGTCGCCGGGGCCTGCCGGTTTACGGAACTTGGCCTTGTCGACGCCCAGCATCAAGACGATGTTCTTCTTGCCGCCGCCAGCATCGTGCTTGATCACGATCGCGCCCGCAGTCTGTGCCATGCCCTCGATGATCAGCACACCGGGGAAAATCGGATTTTCGGGAAAATGGCCTTGGAAGATGGGTTCGTTGAACGTGACGTTCTTGATGCCCACGGCCGTCTCATCACCGTCGATCTTGATAATCTTGTCGATCATCAGGAACGGATAGCGGTGAGGCAGGCTCCTGAGGATTTCGGCAATGTCCATCGCCGCCAGCTCAGTACCCTCTATCGCGCTGTCGGTCATCCCCGCTTGTCCCCTTTTGTCAGTTTGCGCATGGTGGCGATCTCGCGCCAGAAATCTCTTATATCCTGCGCCGGAGCTCCGGCAAGTTTCGATCCTGCGGGCCAGTCCTTGGTGACGGCTGCCCGGCCGTGGACCACCGAGCCAGACCCGATCGTCAGATGGCCGGAGGTACCGGCGCCGCCGCCCATCAGGACGCTGTCGCCAATAATGGTCGAACCCGCCAGCCCGCTCATTGCCGCGATGATGCAATTGCGGCCAATCCGGCAGTTATGACCGATCTGGACCAGATTATCGATCTTGGTGCCTTCACCAACCATGGTGTCGCCCAGCGCACCGCGATCGATGGTAGAATTGGCGCCCACTTCAACGCGGTCCTGAAGCAGGACCCGGCCCAATTGCGGCAGCTTGCGGTTGCTGATGCCGAAATCCAGCCAGCCAAACCCTTCGGTACCGATGCGCACGCCGGACTGGATGACGACGTCATTGCCGATATGGGCACAATCGATGGTGCAATTGGCCGCGATAATGCAATTGCGGCCGATGGTGACGCCGGCACCGATGACCGTATTGGCGCCGATGATCGTGCCGCGACCGATCTCGACCCCGGCGCCAATCACCACATTGGAGCCCAGCGTCACATCGCGCTCAAAGATCGGTGCGCCAAGATCGTCCCGGCCGGCCGAAATGATGGAGCGCGTGTTGGACGGATAGAGCTGATCGAGAATATCGGCGAACAGGTGATGGGGCTTGTCGGTGACAATCGCCACGCTGCCGGCCGGAACGGCATCGCGCAGTGCCGGCAAGACTATAACGGCGCCTGCCGAGGTCTTACGGAGTGCCTCGGTGTAACTGGCGTGGGCGGCCAGCGCGAGATCGCCCGAAGCGGCAAGATCCAGCTCGGCGACACCCGATATTGCCGGGTTGGCCCGCTGGGAGGGCAGCAATTCACTGCGGCCCACCGCAGTCAGGATCGCGCCAAGCGTGGCCGTTCCGGCAAAACGATGAAATCGGGTATCGACCATGATGTCACTTAAAAAGATTGAGCCGCGGCGCTACCGCCCCGCGGCTCAATAACTGAGTCACTGCACTTTAGCCTACAGCAGAGTCTGCAGGGTCAGCTGGAACAGCTGGGTGCGGTCGTCGGTCGACTTGTTCAGCACGTGGGCGAAGTCGCCACGCAGCGGGCCGAACGGCGAGTCCCAGATCAGCGAGGCGCCGATCGAAGTCCGCCACGGCGAGTCAATGCTCTCCGGATCAACCGCATTGCCATTCGTATTCGGCAGGCTGCCATCATCGATCCAGGCAGCATCAGCCCAGATTGCACCCGACAGACCATAGGTCTCCGGCAGAACCGGGATCGGGAACTGGATTTCAGCAGACAGGCCAGCATACATGGTGGCGCCCAGATATTGGTCACCCACGATGCGCGGACCCAGACCACGGCTTTCAAAGCCACGGATCAGCTGCGAACCAGGCAGGAAAGCTTCGACGACATTGACGCCATTGTCGCTGAAGTCGTTGATCACGCCAGCCTGGCCCCTGACGCTGGCAACGATGCCGCTGTCGTCAAGCAGAGGCACGAAGTAGCGGGCACGAGCTTCGCTCTTGAGCAGGTTGTGATCCCAGCCGATATATTGCTGAGTAAAGGTCGCATAGAGACCGCTCGTCGGCTTCTTGGTGTCGTCCAGGCCATTCCAGGTCAGCGTATAGCCAACGAATGCCTTGTAGAACTCATCGCCATCATTGAGCAGCAGCGACTTGTAGGTGCCGTCCGTATCGGAGATCAGCTTGCGCTCGGCACCAGCGAACACCGTCGCCGACAGGTCGCCCATGATCGGCATGCTGGCACGCAGCTGGCCGCCGGTCGCCTGGACGCCATAATAGTTGCGCGAGGATTCGTCGGTGATGCGGTGATACGCATCGACGCCGGCAGCAACCTTGAGGCCCATGAAGCGGGGCTCGGTGAACGAGAAGTCGAAGGTACGACCCGATTCCGACGCGCCGATTGCAGCGCGCAGATACTGGCCACGACCCAGGAAGTTGCGTTCTGTCAGCGAGATTTCGCCCAGAATGCCTTCCGAAGTCGAGTAACCGGCCGTCGCGCCGTATTCACCCGTCGACTGTTCGGTCACGGCAATGTTCAGCACGACCTTGTCGGCGGCAGAGCCAGGAGCGGTCGAGAGCTGCACGGCGGAGAAGAAGCCGAGTGCTTCGATGTTCTTGCGGCCACGGATCACCATGGAGCGGTTGAAGGGGTCGCCTTCACCGAATTCCAGTTCGCGACGGATCACGAAGTCGCGGGTCTTGGTGTTGCCGGTGATGTTGATGCGCTCGACATAGATGCGAGCACCCTCGTCCACCAGGTAGGTGACGTTGAAGCGGCCATTGGTGACATCGCGGTCGAGACGAGCACGGACGTCGGCAAAGGCATAACCCTGCGACGTGGCCTCGTAGGACATGTCCTCGATGGTCTTCTGCAGATCGGTAACCGAGTAGCCGCCACCCTCACGGGTATCGACCGAACCGGTCAGCGCATTGGTGTTGAGGCCATCAATGCTGGTCTCGATGCCGACATTGCCGAAGGTGTACTTCTGGCCTTCATTGATGGTGAAGTTGATGAAGTAGGCATTGCGCGAGGCATCGAACTCACCGACCGAAGTCACCTGCGTGTCGGGATAGCCGCGATTGGCGTAATAGAGGCGAATGCGCTCACGGTCGACGGCGAGCTTCTGCTCGTCATAGCTGTCATCCTTGAAAAGCCAGCTCAGGAAGCCGGTTTCCTTGGTGAGCATCGCGCCCTTGAGATTGCCGGAATTGAACGCATTGTTCCCGGTGAAATTGATTGCCGCGATGCCGGCGCGATCGCCCTCATTGACCACGAAGGTCACGCGGACGCGGCCATCCGGAATAACTTCGGTGCGCGCCGTAACCGACACGCCGCGGAAGCCATCGCGATCATAGGCCTGACGGATGCTTTCAGTATCGGCTGCGAGGCGCTGCTGGGAGAAGATGCCCGAAGTGGACATGTCCACCATGGTGAGCAGCTGCTTGTCGGAGAAACGGCGGTTTCCCTCGAACAATACCGAGCCAACAAGCTGTTGTTGCTGGGCGTGAGCAGAGACAACGCCAAGAAGCGGAACACCAGAACCTGCCAGCGGGGCAGCGCCCAGGATTGCCAGCGCCAAGAAAGCGCCGCGCATCAGCTTGGTGGGGTGGATCATATTTTTATTGCCTTCTGCGACCAGGCCCAAGGGCTCGCCATGCACAGCGCTCCCCCAAGCAAACTCCATTACACCGTTTTACCGTCTTTTTAACCAACGGCAAGGCGGAAGCCTCGACGCGGTTAGCAAATGATTGGTGCACTTGTATTCCTGCAACACCTTGCGAACCAAGGTTAACCAAAGGCTAACCCAGAGTTCTCAGATAGGCAAACAGGGTGTCGTTAAAGAGCGTGAACACCATGAGAGCCAGGACCAGGGCAAACCCGAAACGGAACCCTATTTCCTGAACTTTCATGCTGAGCGGACGCCCTCGCACGGCTTCGACGAGATAGTACAATAAGTGCCCGCCGTCGAGCATGGGTACGGGTAAAAGGTTGAAGATTCCGATATTAAGCGACAACAAGGCTGTCAGATTGATCAGCGCGATGATGCCGAGCGTCGCCACTTCCCCGGAAACCTTGGCGACTTTGACCGGGCCACCCAATTGTTCGACATCGCCGCGGCCGACGAAAAAATCGCCTAGGAAGGCGCCGGTGCGCTGCACGATGAAGCGAATTTCTTCCACCGTCATGCCAATCGCCTCGATTGGACCGGGCCGATAGAGGCTCACATCGGCCTGATCGACATTCCGACTCACCCCGATGCGGCCGATCCGCTGGTTGTTCCCGAAGCGATCCTGCACCTCGACGGCTTCGGGCGTCAGCTCAATGGTCTGGTCGGCGCCATCGCGCTCGATGACGATGCTGACTGGCCGCTGCGGTGCGGTGGCGATAAAGCGCTGGAAATCGTCGAAGCCATGCACGGCGTAGCCGTCGACCGACACGACAGTGTCACCCGCTTCCAGCCCCGCCGCCTCGGCAACCGAGGCCGCCACTACTTCCCCGATCACCGGGGGAATGGTGTAGCGGCCATAGCCGAGCAGCAGGACGTAGAGAATGACAAAGGTGAGGATGACGTTGGCGATGGGGCCGGCAGCCACTACGGCGATGCGCTGCCACACATTCTTGTTGGCGAACAGCCGCGGCGCGAGTTCGGGATCAATGTTGGCCAGCGCATCATTGTCCGGCACGCTGGCAGCATTCATATCCCCGACGAACCGCACGTAACCCCCGAGCGGAATTGCGGAAATCCGCCAGCGTGTGCCATGCTTGTCGTCCCAGCCGATCAGTTCCGGGCCGAAGCCGACGGAAAAGGTCTGGATCGCCACGCCATTCCAGCGCGCCACCAGGTAATGCCCCATCTCGTGCACGAACACGATGACGGTAAGCACCGCCAGGAACGGAATGACGTAGGAAAGCAACCAGAAGGCGAAGTCGAACATGTCGTTCCTTATCGATCCGGCCACCTTGGCGGCCGGGTCATCACCAGTAGAGCAGGCCCTGGGCCACGGCGTCAAAGCCGCCATGCAGGCCGCCCACGATCAAAACCAGCAAGACGCCAAATGTGAGGCTATCGAGCCGGTCCATCAGGCCGCCATGACCCGGAATGATATCGCCGCTATCCTTGATGCGGAAATGACGTTTGATTGCGCTTTCGCCCAGATCGCCCAACTGCCCAAGAACGCTGATCGAGGCCGACAGCACGAGGCCGATCCACCATGGGGAATCGGTGATGACAATCCATAGCAACAGCCCTGCCCCGGTTCCCAGCGCCAACCCGCCGAGTGCGCCCGACCACGTCTTGGACGGCGAGATATCGGGCGCGAGTTTTTCTCCGCCGATCTGCCTGCCGGTAAAAAAGGCTGCAGAATCAGTCATCCACACCACCGTGCCGAGATAGAGGCCAGCCCAGACGCCGTGGATCGTGGTGCCCCGCATCATCAGGGCCGCAATGATGATGGAGCCGAAAATCACCAGCCCCAGCACCCGCCACCAGATGCCCTCGCCCCGCATGGCCAACGCGACCACACAAGCCACGGCGATAACGGCCATGCTGCCCAGCGGCCCGAATAGCGGGAAAACCACGCCGGACAGCGCCACCAGCCCGATCAGCGCCATGCCGCCGGGCGTCAGTGGCGCCCGCGACACCATGGTTTCCCATTCGCGATAGACGCCGCCAAATACCCCGCCGACCACGGCCGAAAACACATAGCCGCCCAGATAAAGCGCGGTGGCGGTCAAGGCAATCAGAACGGCAGCGGAGGCGAGACGTGGCCCGAGATCGGACCACAAACGGCGGCGATTGGCAGAAGGTTCTGACGAGGAATCGCCTGGATTGGTCAAGGTGATGCCGCCTCGATACCGCCGAAGCGCCTGACGCGCTGGGAGAAAATCTCCAGCACACGAAGGAATGTGGCCTCGTCAAAATCGGGCCAGTACTCATCCACGAAGACGAATTCCGAATAGGCTGCCTGCCAGAGCAGGAAATTGGAAATGCGCTGCTCGCCGCTGGTGCGGACGATCACGTCGGGATGCGGAATGCCGGTGGTATAGAGCGCCGCTTCGATTGTGGCCTCGGTTATGTCCGATGGCGCCAGCCGGCCGGCTGCGACTTCGGCGGCAATCCGCCGTGTCGCGTCGACGATTTCGGCCTTGCCGCCATAGTTGAAGGCGACGATCAGCAGGAGCCCGGTATTGGCAGCCGTCTTGGCCTCGACATCGTCGATCAGCCGGATCAGGGAGGGCTCGAGCCCGTCGCGCGAGCCGATGATCCGCACCTGCACATTGTTGCGGATCAGCCGTTGCAAATCCGATGCAACAAAGCGGCGCAACAGATTGAAGATGAAAACAATCTCATCCTTGGGCCGTGTCCAGTTTTCCGACGAGAAACTGAATACGGTGAGGTTTGCCACGCCGTAATTGATGCACAACTCGACGAGATTGCGCAGCGCCTTGACGCCCTCGATATGCCCCTCGGTGCGGCGCTTGCCGCGCGCTTTCGCCCAGCGGCCATTGCCGTCCATAATCACGCCGATATGCGCCGGAATGCGCAGCGACGCAGGCGGAGCGAGTTCGGCAATGCTGGCGGGGTCGATGGACATCCACGCTCTCCTGGCGCAGTGGGCGCAAGCTTAGACCTGCATGATTTCCTGTTCCTTGGCAGCGACGACACTATCGATTTCGGCCACAGCCGCATCGGTCGCCTTCTGCACCAGGTCGGACTGCACACGGGCATCGTCCTGGCTCATATCGCCGTCTTTTTCGGCCTTTTTGAGAATGTCCATGCCATCGCGGCGGATATGACGTACCGCCACGCGGGCCTGTTCGGCGTAATTGTGGGCAACCTTGGTCAGGTCACGCCGGCGCTCTTCATTGAGTTCGGGCAGCGGCACACGAATAATCTGCCCCTCCCCCATCGGGTTGAGCCCCAGGCCGCTATCGCGGATCGCCTTTTCCACGGCATTGGCCATGGAGCGATCCCACACCTGCACGCTGAGCATGCGCGGCTCCGGCACCGTCACGGTAGCCACCTGGTTGAGCGGCATGCGCGAACCATAGGCTTCCACCGTTACCGGCTCCAGCAGGCTCGCGCTGGCGCGGCCCGTGCGCAGTCCGGCCAGTTCCTCGCGCAGCGAGGTAATGGATTTCTGCATGCGATTTTTGAGTTCGCTCAGGTCGTAGCTGACGGCCATGGCTAAAGTCCTTCTCGTCTAGTTCGATGCGCTGACCAGGGTGCTGCGGGTCTTGCCGGCAAGCACACCGGTCAGCCCGCCCGGATCGTCGAGCGCATATACGATTATCGGCATGGAATTGTCGCGGGCAAGCGCGAAAGCCGCCGTATCCATAACCTTGAGGTTTTTCCCGATGACTTCGTCATAGCTGACGGTGTCATAGCGGCGCGCGTCGGGGTTCTTCATCGGGTCTTCGGTATAGACCCCGTCGACCTTGGTGCCCTTGAGCACGACATCGCATTCGAGTTCGATGGCGCGCAACGTCGAGGCGGTGTCAGTCGTAAAGAATGGGTTGCCGATACCGCCACCCAGCACCACCACAAAACCATCTTCGAGCGCCGATTTGGCGGCGCGAGCGGTAAAGGTGTCGGCCACATTGGGCATCGTCACGGCGCTGAACGCTTTGGATTTGATGCCCTGGCGGGAAATCGCATTGGACAGCGCCAGCGCGTTGATCATGGTGCCGAGCATCCCCATCAGGTCCGCCGTCACCCGGTCGGTGCCGTCGGCCGCGCCTGCCATGCCGCGGAAGATATTGCCGCCGCCGACCACGACGCCGATCTGCACGCCCGTATTAGCGACATCGGCGATCTGCTTGGCGATGGCCTGCAAAAAGGGTGGTTCGATACCGAAGGAATTATCCCCCGCCAGCGCTTCGCCCGAGACCTTGAGCAGAATGCGTTTGTAGGCAGGCGCCATCGGCGAACCCCTTCAAGAAAAATTGTTTTGGGGCACCGAATCCGGCAGCACCCGCGCGACACTAGGCAATCGCGCTGCCAAGGGGAAGCGCCGAACCTGTGCAAATTGTAGCTAGGCGAGGTTTCTGCGCTCAATCCCCGGCCAAATCATGGCCGTACGGAGAGCAGCGGACGGGCCCGAAGGCCCATCCGCAAGTGGCTTACTTGACGCCGGCAGTAGCGGCGACTTCGGCGGCAAAGTCGGTTTCGACCTTCTCGATGCCTTCGCCCAGTGCGAAACGCACGAACTTGGTCAGCTTGATCGGAGCGCCGACATCCTTCTCGGCGTTCTTGAGCACGTCAGCGACCTTGGTTTCGCCATCGACGACGAACACCTGCGACAGCAAGGTGACTTCCTCGAAATACTTGCGCATGCGGCCTTCGACCATCTTTTCAGCGATCTCGGCGGACTTGCCCGATTCCTTGACCTGCTCAAGAATGATGGCGCGCTCGCGAGCGACCACATCCTGGTCCAGTTCTTCGGGGGCAATGGCCTGCGGCTGGGCGGCAGCAATGTGCATGGCGAGCTGCTTGCCGAGAGCCGACAGGGCAGCCTTGTCGCCGGTCGACTCGAGAGCCACCAGGATGGCGATCTTGCCGAGGCCCGGCTTGACCGCGTTATGCACATAGCTTTCCACCACGCCATCGGTGACTGAAACGGTCTGCGTGCGGCGCAGGTTCATGTTCTCGCCGATCTTGGCGATGGCTTCGGTCAATTCGGCCGAAACCGAATGGCCCGAACCGGGGAACGGCATTTCGCCGAGCTTGACCACGTCGCCATCGGCGTCGAGCGCCAGCTTGGCAACATTGCTCACGATCGACTGGAACTGCTGGTTGAGCGCAACGAAGTCGGTCTCGGAATTGACTTCGACGGCAGCCGCGGTGGTGCCATTGGTGGCGACGCCAACCAGACCTTCGGCGGCAACGCGGTCAGCCTTCTTGGCAGCCTTGGCCAGGCCGCGCGTGCGCAGCCAATCGACTGCTGCTTCCATGTCGCCATTGGTTTCGGCCAGGGCCTTCTTGCAGTCCATCATGCCGACGCCGGTCGCGTCACGGAGCTGCTTAACCAGTGCTGCTGTGATTTCCATGGGTACACCTCTTGGCGGCCCCTCGCGGGGCCGCATATTTCAGATCAAAACGAAATCGGATTTAGCCGACTTAGTTGACACTTGCTTCGTCGGCCGGCAGGTCTTCGGCCGGAGCGCGCTCGGAAGCACCCAGATCCGCGCCGAGAGCCGACGACGAGCGGCCGATGCCGTCGATCGCAGCCTTGGAGACCAGCGACACATAGAGCTCGAGAGCGCGCGATGCGTCGTCATTGCCCGGGATCGGGTAATCGACGGTGTCGGGATCGCAATTGGTGTCGACGATGGCCACGACCGGAATACCCAGACGACGGGCTTCCTTGATCGCGTTGGCTTCCTTGTTGGTGTCGATGACGAACAGCAAGGACGGCAGGTTGCCCATGTCCTTGATACCGCCCAGGTCGCGCTCAAGGCGTTCCTGCTCGCGGCTCATCATCAGGCGTTCCTTCTTGGTGCGCAGCGCGAGTTCGTCTTCGCTCAGCGACTCGAGTTCGCGCAGACGCGAGATCGAGTTCGAGATGGTCTGCCAGTTGGTCAGCGTGCCGCCGAGCCAACGCGAGTTGACATAGTACTGAGCCGACTGCTTGGCAGCATCGGCCACCAGGGGAGCGGCCTGGCGCTTGGTGCCAACGAACAGCACGCGGCCGCCGTCAGCAACGGTGTCCGAGATCAGCTGCAGCGCGCGGCTCAGGGCCGGCACGGTCTGGCTCAGGTCGAGAATGTGGATATCGTTGCGAACGCCGAAAATATAGCGTTCCATCTTCGGGTTCCAGCGATGCTTCTGGTGACCAAAGTGAACGCCTGCTTCGAGCAGTTGACGCATAGAAAAATCGGGCAGTGCCATGATGGCTGCTCCTTGTTTACCGGTTGATGCCTCCACGAAACATTGCGACGGTCTCCCGCCACCGGATGGTTCTTCAGTTTCCCGAAAAGCCTGTCTCGTGTGTGAAATCGCGCTGACACGCAGTCAAACGCAGGGGCGATATAGGGGAAGCGGCCTCAGAAGGCAAGCGCTACCGCGATCAGGGCTTGCCCGGTTTGGCCGGCTCGACGGCGGTGAAGGCCAGACCGACCTCGTCTTCACTGCGCCAGACTACGCGATAAGGTTCGATCTGGTGGCGATCGGGGATCAGGATATAGGCTGCGTCGGGGATATCCTCGGTTGAGGCGAAGGACAGCTTGGCGCCCTCCGGCGAAATATTCCGGATCGTGCCGGTTTTGCGGACAATGCCATCCTCATGCACCAGGGTGGTTTCGACCTTGGCGGCCTGACGCGGCACTTTGCGACGCTCGATCTTGGGAGTGGGTGTCATGGCCTCTGCCCGGTTGCAGCTGTGTTGTAGCGGTTTTGGGTCACTATCGGATTACACAATTCGATGCGTTTTTAGCTATCTGGCAAGGACCGCTTCGTGAACTGCGAGCCTGTTTCCGCCGGCGCAACATCGCGCTAACCTCACCACTCGCAATAGGAGGTCGAGCGATGAAATTTGGCGTGATGGGAACCGGACAGGTCGGTACAACTATTGGCGGCAAGCTGCAGGCGCTGGGACATGATGTCGTCTTTGGCTCCCGATCGCCGGAGGGCGGCAAGGCGAGCCGCGTCGGTGCTGAAACCGGCATCAGGGTCGCGAGCCACCAGGAAGCCGCCGAGCACGGCGAGTGGATCGTCAATGCCCTGCCCGGCGAGCATGCCATTGCCTCCCTGACGGGCTGCGCACTCGACGGCAAAATTCTCGTCGATATCGGCAATTACGAAGCGGCTGTCGACGGCCCCATTGCCGCGCCGCTCGGCCAAGCGCTGCAGGCAGCCTTTCCGGCGGTACGGCTGGTCAAGACACTCAACAGCGTCAGCGCCCATCTCATGGTGGATCCCGACAGCCTGGGCGCGGACCATAGCGTCTTTCTCGCGGGCAATGATGCGGGCGCCCGGGCGGAGGTCGAGACCTTGCTGCGCGCGTTCGGCTGGCGCTCGATCCTTGATCTGGGGGATCTCGAAGCGTGTCGCGCCATGGAGGAACTGGTGCCGATGTGGATGCGCCTCTTCGGCAAGTTCGGCGATCCCAACTTCAATTTGCTGGTAGCGCGGCAGGGTTAAAAGTTATCCACAAGAACGGAATGCCCGTTTCATTGTGACAGCGATACGGATGATGCGTTCGAATAACGCGGAGCGTGAGGGGGCGCCATATAGCCCGTTTTGCCGCAAAATCGAGCACGCGTGCAGTGGGACTCCGCACTCGCACCACGCCACTCCTGCCCTTCCGAACGGCCGAGTGGCAGGCTGTTACAAGACCGTCGCAAAGTTATGATTACAACGCGGCCGCCGAGACGTTGTGTCCGGTAGCGGGTTTCCGCTTGCACACGCTCGCAATGAATAGTTAGTCTTGCTTCCAGCATTGGCACAAGACCGATGAAATCTGCGGGCGGAACAAACCGTCGAGTGGAACATCCGTTCGAAAACGGACTTTGGGAGACAACAACGATGAAACGGCGTGATTTCATGCTCGCTGCCGGCACTGCCGCTGGCGCCCTTATGCTGCCCCGCATGTCGTTCGGTGCCGAGGGCACGATCGACTGGTACACCAGCTCGGATCAGAACGTGCTCGACTTCTGGACCAATGTGGTGAAGCCGAAGTTCGAGGCTGCAAATCCCGGCCTGACGCTGAACCTGGTCGATGGTGGCGATGGCGCCGGTGTCGCTGCGATCGGCGACCGCGCCCTGGCGGCTCTGGCCTCTGGCGCCGATCCGCAGGCTGATATCTTCGAGGGTTTCGACACCCGCGTGACGGTCGATGGTATTGCCAAGGGCCTCTATGTCGATTTCGAAAAAGCCGGCCTTTCCAACTATTCCAAGATCAATCCGCTGGCTTTCGATACGCCGACCAACCTGCCCTATCGTGGCTCGCAGGTTTTGCTGGCCTATGACACCACCAAGCTCGATCCGGCCAATGTGCCCAAGACCTGGCCGGACCTGGTCGCCTGGATCAAGGCGAACCCCGGCCAGTTCATCTATAACCGTCCCAACAAGGGCGGCTCGGGCGGCAATTTCGTGCGCCGCGCGATTTTCGAGGCGAACGGCAAGGACCCGAGCAAGTTCACCGTCGACAATTACACCCAGGAAACCGGCGATGCCATGCTGAACCCGGCTTGGGATATCCTGAAGGACCTGGCCCCGTCCTTGTTCGATGGCGGCGCCTATACTTCGGGCAATACCCAGTCGCTGCAGCTGCTCGGCCAGTCGGCCGTGACCATGATCCCGACCTGGTCCGATCAGGCCCTTTCAGCCATTTCGCAGGGCGTGCTGCCGGAAACCACAGGTCTGGTTCAGCTCTCCGATCTGGGCCTGCCGGGCGGTTTCACCAAGATCGCCGTTCTCAGCAACGGCGTGAACAAGGAAGCGGCGCTCAAGCTGTCCGATTTCGTGCTCAGCGAAGAAATCCAGTCGGCTGTGCTGACCGAACTGGGCGGTTTCCCCGGCGTGTCCTGGGACTATGTCTCGGCCGACCTGCGCGAGAAGTTCAAGGATATCATTCCAAGCTCGATCCCGTTCTTCCCGGGCGGTGATTGGGAAAAGGCCGTCAATGATGGCTGGTATCGTGCTGTTGCTCCGAACGTGGATCCCAATTCGTGACAGCGGTCACCTCCGGCCCGATCGCTGCCGCGCCCGCAACTCGCAAGAGGCCAATTGGCCTCTTGCTCGTCGCTATTCCCGTGCTGATGGTGATCTGGCTGGTGATCTGGCCGATCATTTCGGCTGTCATTACCACGCTCTGGGTCAAGACTCCGGAAGGCAGCGCCTTTTCCGTCGACACCTATCGCTTCTTCTTTTCCGACGGCTATAGCCTGTCAAACCTGTCGCTGACGCTATGGACAACCGGCGTTTGCGCCATTCTGCTGCTGATCGTCTGCCTGCCGATCGCGCTGTATCTGCGCTTTTCCAATAGCCGCGTGTCGGCCTATGTGCAGGGCCTCGCCATCTTCCCGATGTTCGTGCCCTCGATCATTTTGAGCTTCGCCTTTATCCGCGTGCTCGGCCCCAATGGCACTGTCGATCTGCTGCTTAATGCAGTGAACCTGCCAAAAATCCGCACGCCCTACCTCACCCCCTGGGGTCCGGTCATCGGCTTGGTCTGGGACAATATTCCGCTGACCGTGCTGATCCTGCTGTCGGGGCTGGGCGCGGTGTCCAACCAGTCCATCGAGGCGGCGCGGGATGTCGGCGCGGGGCGCTTTGCCGTGCTCTGGCACATCATCCTGCCGCGCATTTCCAATTCCATTCTGGTGGCCATTTCATTCGCCGTGCTCGGCATTTTCTCGGCCTTCACCCTGCCCTATGTGCTGGGGCCGGCGGCGCCGGAAATGATGGGGCCGTTCATGCAGCGCACCTTCCGCGAATTGTTCGAGCCGCGCACTGCCATCACCCAGGCGGTTGTGACCTTCGGGTTCTGCATCGTGTTCGGGCTCTTTTATGTGCGCTCCGTCGCCAAGAACAGGACGACCTGATGGCCGCCACTCTCGCTCGTCCGAAATGGGACTGGACCGGCATTGTCTTTGCCGTCGTGCTGACGCTGGTCATCGTCTTCCCGCTTATCGTGGTGGGGACCTGGGCCTTTACCAATGTGTGGCGCTATCCTTCCGTCATCCCGCAGGAATTCGGCCTCAAATTCTGGAACCAGACGCTGGCCCGAGCCGACGTGTGGAGCTCGATCACCACCAGCCTGACGCTGGCGGCGACGGTGACGTTCCTGTCCGCCCTCATCTGCCTGCCGGCCGCCTATGCCTTTGCGCGGCTGGATT
Source organism: Devosia sp. ZW T5_3 (assembly GCF_044987315.1). Taxonomy (NCBI): domain Bacteria; kingdom Pseudomonadati; phylum Pseudomonadota; class Alphaproteobacteria; order Hyphomicrobiales; family Devosiaceae; genus Devosia; species Devosia sp. ZW T5_3. Next base: position 8,489 of record NZ_JBJDRE010000002.1, on the reverse strand, counting down.
TTCCGGGGCGGAACCTGCTGTTCTTCTCGTTCCTCGCCGGGCACGCCTTTCCCAAATTCGGCCTGCTCGTCGCCATTGCCGGCATCTTTTTGCAGCTCAACCTCATCGGCACGTTCTGGGGCGTGGTGCTGATCCAGCTCGTGGGCACGCTGCTGTTCATGATCTGGATTCCGGTCGCCGCCTTCCAGGCGGTTGACCGGCGCATGGAGGAAGCGGCGCGCGATGTCGGGGCCTCGCCATTCCGGGTGTTCTGGTCGATCACCCTGCCCCAGGCTGGCCCGACCATCGCGGCGGCGATCCTGCTCTCCTTCGTCGGCACCTTTTACGAAACCGAGGGCGCCTGGCTGATCGGCGCGCCGCAAGTGCGTACCCTGCCGGTGCTGATGATTTCGTTCATCAACAACCAGCCGGTCATCCAATATGGCGCCGTGCTCTCGGTGTTGCTCTGGGTGCCCAGTTTCATTGCCCTGCTGTTCGCGCGCCGCGTGGTCAATTCGGGATCGTTTGCCCGCGGTTTCGGCGGCTAGGAAGTCTCATGTCCGTTCTCAATATTTCCGATGTCTCCAAGGTGTTCAGCACGACGCGCGCCGTGGATTCCTTCTCCCTCGATGTCGCCGATGGCGAGTTGGTTTGCCTTTTGGGGCCGTCCGGCTCCGGCAAATCCACCCTGCTCCGCATGGTGGGCGGCTTTGAGCAGCCCTCGAGCGGGCTGATCACCATTGATGGGCAGGAGATCACCCATCTGCCGCCGGAAAAGCGGCCGACCGGCATGGTGTTCCAGAGCCACGCGCTGTGGACGCATATGAACGTGTTCAAGAACCTCGCCTTCGGGCTCAAGCTGCGCCGCCTGCCGGCCGATGAGATCAAGCGGCGGGTGGAAGGCGTGCTGGAGCTGGTTGGGCTGGGCGGCTATGGCACGCGGTCCGTCACCCAGCTTTCGGGCGGGCAGCAGCAGCGCGTGGCGCTGGCGCGGTCGCTGGTGCTTGAGCCCAAGATCCTGTTGCTGGATGAACCCTTTGCCAGCCTTGACCAGCATCTGCGCGAGCGGCTGCGTGAGGAAGTGCGCGATATTCAGCAGCGGCTCAAGATTACGACGCTGTTCGTGACGCATGGGCAGGATGAAGCGCTATCGATGGCCGACCGGGTCGTGGTGATGCGCGATGGCAAGATCGAGCAGGCTGATCGGCCGGACGTGGTTTATCGCGAGCCGAAGACGCCGTTTGTGGCCGGGTTTATCGGCACGATGAACCTGTTGGAAGGCACTGTTTCCAATGGCGTTTTCAATCGCGCTGGTTTCAGTTTTCCGCTGCCGGTGGCCGATGGCCCGGCAATCCTGGCGATCCGCCCGGAAGCATTGGACCTTACGGCTGTTGCCGAGAATGGCCAGGCCAAGGTGCATCGGGTGACCGATTATGGCACCCATGGGCTGGTCGATCTGGAACTGCCGGATACCACGCGCCTCAAGGCGTCGGTTGCGCATCCCGATCTGTTCAAGACCGGGCAATCCGTCACACTGACGCCGCGCGCAGTCGCCGCTTACCGTGACCACGCCCTCATTCATCGCAGCTGATATGACCGATCCCATCACTATCGAACGCAATGGCCACAAGACCTGGCTAAAATGGCATCGTGGCCGCCGCCGTGCTGGCGATCCGGCCTTTACCGGTGAGAGGATTCTCGAAGGCATGCGGCTGGGGGCCAGTGTCGAGGTTGATCTCGTCATCCATGCCGACCGGGGCTATGCCGTGCTGCATGACTTGAGCGTCGAGCGGGAAACCACCGGCACGGGCAAGGTGGCCGAACTGAGTGCCGCGCAATTGCGGACGTTCCATCTGCGCGATGAGGTTGGCAAGCCGCTTGAGCAGAAGGTGATGCTGCTGGAGGATCTGGCGGCGCTGCTGGCCAAGGAAGGCGCGCATCCTGATGCGTTGTTGCAGTTGGACTATAAAGAGGATGCCCGCGTTCTTGATGCGCGGGCGATAAAGACGTTCAAGGACAGTGTTGGCCCAGTGGCTCGCTACATGATCCTGTCATCGGGGGATGCTGACTCGGTGCGGTTGCTGAGTGCGGGCGTGGATGGGCTGCGGATCGGGTATGATCCTTGCCATGATGGGGCGCTGGAGCGTCTGGCCATCTCGCGAGACTTCACCGGCTTTGTGGCTGATGCCATAGCGGCCTCGCCCAATGCCGAGATGATTTACCTGGCCTATCCGCTGGTGCTTGAGGCCGACCGGCAGGGTTTCGATATCGTCGCGGCCTTCCATGCGCATGGCCGCCGCATTGATGCCTATACGATCAAGGCGGCGAATGCGGATTCCCGCGTTGCGGTCGAGCGGCTGCTGGCGCTGAAGGTAGATCAGATCACCACGGACGATCCCGAGGGCCTTGCGGCCCTGGTTGCCGGATAATTTGGCCCATAGGGCCTGGAGATAGATATGCAGTCCTACGATGCCGTACTCGCCGATATGGTCGCCGTTGCCCGCCAGGCAGGCGAGCTGACGCTGGGTTATTTCAAACGCTTCCGCGACCTCGAAATCGGCATCAAGGGACCGGCGGACTTTGTCTCCGAAGCCGATATGGAATCGGAAAAGCTCATCCGCAAATTCCTGTTCGAGCGCTACCCGAACTGGAGCTTTACCGGCGAGGAATTTGCCCCGGTGACGGGCACGGACCCCGAATATCGCTGGCTGGTCGACCCTATCGATGGCACAACCAATTTCATCAATGGCATGCATTACACCATCTCGATTGCCCTACGGCGTGGCAATGAGACGGTCTGCGGCGCGCTCTACAATCCGGTGTCCGACGAGATGTTCACCGCGATCAAGGGCGAAGGTGCCTTCATGAATGGCGAGAAACTCAAGGTCAGCGAGCAGAGCGATATCGGCCTGATGAATGTCGGCACGGGCCTTGCGACGTCGCGCCTGTTCACCTTCCCCGGCTTCTATCAGCGGCTCGAACAGATCCGCGATCCGATCAGCTCGGTGCGTATTGTCGGCAGCTCCGCCAATTCCTGCGCTTATGTCGCGCTGGGCCGGCTGACCGGCTATTACGAGGAATCGGGCCTGGTCGATTGGGCAGTCGGCGTGCTGCTGGTGCAGGAAGCCGGCGGCATTGTCACCGATTGGTGGGGGCGCGGGCCGGAATTCTACGAAAAGACCGGCTGCGTCATCGTCGCCAACAAGGCGACCCACGCCTATCTGATCGACAAGCTCAAGGATGCGCCGCGTAAAGACCCAGCTGACTAAGCCAGGCGGCGGCTTATGTCGGGCTAAATTCGACTTCCCACATGCGGGGCCAATAGACGTCGTCGTAAAAATCGGGCGGGATCGGCGACATGCGCGAAATCGCGCGTGACGCCAGATCGATCTGCTGGGCGAGGTGCTGGATGACCTCGGGCATGGGTCGCCCGGTGATGAATTCGCGCGTACGCCACTGATCGAGCTTGAGGTAACGCAGGCGGCGCCTGGCTTCGGCCTCTACGTCTTCGACGGAGACGGGATCACTACTGTTCTCGACGACTGCGAAACGCACTTTTGGAACTCAATACGAACACGAACGGCATGATCGCCGCCATAGGTGTCATCACTTTGTCATGCCGGCGTTACCGAAGCGGTAACGCCAATCTGTTGCGTGCTAGTTTGCGGCCATGTCGATTCTCTACGTCATGGCCGCCCCGGCCGAATACGGCCCCCACCTGCGCGCACGCATCACGCCGCTGATGACGGGGATTGGTCCGGTCGAGGCTGCAATCGTGGTGACACGGGCGCTGGCGGAGGCCAAAGCGGCGGGCAGCTTGCCTGGCTTGGTTGTTTCACTGGGATCTGCGGGTTCTCGCACGCTGGAGCAATGCGAAGTCTACCAGGCCTATTCGGTGAGCTACCGCGACATGGATGCCTCGGCACTGGGTTTTGCCAAAGGCCAGACGCCGCTGCTCGATCTGCCACCGGTCTTGCCGCTGCTTCCGCTGGTCGACGGGCTAAAAGGCGCCAGCCTTTCGACCGGCGCCAACGTCGTTTCAGGTGCTGCTTACGATGCTATCGAAGCCGACATGGTGGATATGGAGACCTATGCCATCCTGCGAGCCTGCCAGAGCTTTGACGTGCCTTTGCTGGCGTTGCGCGGCATTTCCGACGGCGTGGCAGAACTGAACCACTTGGCCGACTGGACGCAATATCTGCATATCATCGACGAAAAGCTGGCCGCCGCCGTCGATACGGTCGAAGCGGCATACGGCCAAAGGCCCTACTAGCTTCCGGTCTGCGCCTTCTTGTCGCGGCGGGCGCGGCGCCAAGTGGACCATTTGCGGGTGCCGCGAACGATGGCGTGGTTGACCGGTCCCTGCAGGAAGACCAGGTCGAGCGCCAGGAGCAATAGGCCCAGCGGCAGCATCCAAAGGCCCAGGACCGGCAGGAAGCTGAATATACCGCCAAGGACCAGCAGGAAGCCGAGCGGAATACGAATCCAGCGGGCTTCGGGGCGGCGGACGCGCTCGAGCCAACCGGCGGCGAAGCCGGGCGCACGGCGTTGTATCTTGTCGAATTGCCGGTTGAGACGGGCGTGGCTCTTGCTGCGCATGGCTATCCCTTATTGGCTTGGCGTCAAACTATAGCTGGTGTTTCAATCTGACTTTCCAAGGCCCGTAGCGCAATTTCGGCAATTCGCCAATGCGGCCCATTTGTCCTGCTACCGGAACCATTGGCGCGAGGCCGAGTTGATCGGGGGCAACGAAAACCATGGGAGCGTCATTATGGCAACTTCAGCACGACGGGCTATCAAACAGATTGAAGAGGCCGGCGACGACATCTCCGACAACCTCATCCAGCAGATCGCCGCGCTACGCAAGGAAATCTCGACCATAGCCGACGCTGTCGGCGATTACGGCGGGCACCGGATGCATGACGTGCAGCACAACGCGGTGGCCCTGGCCAACGAAGTGCGTCACCAGGGCCGCGTCGTGGCTAAGCAGGTCGGCCGCCAGGCGGGCGTCGCCACGCGGGCCGTACAGGAAAATCCCGTGCCTGTTATCATCGCTTTGGGCACGATCGCGCTCATCTCGGCGCTGGTTTTCCGGCGCGATTAGTAACGTTAGCGTTTTGCTAACCGTGCCAGTCACCGTTTCCTTAATCGTACAGAGTCATTTTCGGTCAAACTTGCACCAATGCAACAGACCGGAGATGACCCATGCACTTTACGTCGAAGGCGCTTATGCGCGTCGCCGCTTTGGCTGTCGTCGCGACCAGTCTGGGGGGCTGTAGCTTCCTCGGTCTTAATTTCGGTATGGCCCAGCTCAGCGAAAAAGAATGCCTGATGCGGGCAATGTATTTCGAATCCAACCGCTCAAGCTCTGAAGGCATGCTGGCAGTGGGCACCGTGGTGATGAACCGTCTGCAGGATGCCCGCTATCCCAAATCGGTCTGTGGCGTGGTGGGGCAGAAAAACCAGTTCGCCCAAGGCGTCTTGACCAAGAAGATGACCGATAGCGGGGCCGTGCTGGCCTCGCAGGTTGCCGATCAGGTGCTGCGTGGCGCGCGGCATCCCGGCGTGCAGAATGCGCAGCATTTCCATACTGCCGGCCTGCGCTTCCCGTACAACAATATGCACTACGTACTCGAAGCTGGCGGCAACGAGTTCTACGAGAAGTACTAGCCGCCGGCTTAGCCTAGAAGTCGCCGCCCAGATCGAAATCGTCGTCGCCGCTGAAATCGCCATCACCGGCGTCCGTTTCGTCCGGCGTAGCCTCCAGCGGCTGGTCGGCTTGATATTCGGATGCGTTGGCGTCGCCGCCCAGCATGCCAGCAATTGCCGAGCCGAGCAGCAGACCACCCGTCACGCCCAGCGCCGTCTGCGCCGCGCCGGCCAGAAAGCCGCCACCCTGCCCGCGACCAACATCCCTGTCGCCGCCCTGATCCCAGGGACCGCGCGCCCGCCGGCTCGGCCGAGCGGGTTCATCGCCACCAAATAGACCACCGAGAAATCCCCCGCTCGGTTGCTGTTGAGCTTCCAGTTCCTCGATGCGCTCGCGCGCCGCACGTAGGGCTTGTTCCTGAACCAGGATGGTCTGCGCCATGTAATAGGGGGATGGCGGATAGTCGCGCAGGCGCTGCTGGATCAAGGCCTCCGCCTCGGCCTCGCGCGGCGGGCTTTTGCGGGCCGCGGCTTCGATTCGGTCGAACAGGTCGTCTATGGCGTCGCGTTCCTGCTGATTCAGCATTGTCGGGCTCCCTGACATCTCGTCGTAACAAGGAAATGGGAAACACCATCCGATGTTGCAACCGCGCGGAAACTACGATCTATGCAAAGAATTCAAGCTGCCGCGAAGATGCCGCAAAGTTGACCGAATTTCGTCCAGCTTCGTGCGGTAACGAAGCGGTGATCTATAGACCTAACATCATAAAATTTATGGGAGATTGTCGATGAATTCAAAGTTCCTGCTGCCGCTGGCCGCTCTTTCCATGTTTGCGCTGGCCGCATGCAGTGATCCGAAGACTCCGGACGCACCTGCGGCCACGACCGAGACCACGGCACCTGCGGCCGCGCCGGCCGCTGCCCCTGCTGCGGCTCCCGCCGCTGCGCCGGCTGCCGCTCCCGCAGCAGCACCCGCAGCTCCCGCTGCCGGTGCCGCCACGATGACGCCCGAGCAGGCCATGCAGGCCGTGCAGGCCCAGGCTGCCAGCATGACTCCCGAACAGAAGAACGAAACCATCGCCGCTGCCCGCAAGGCTGCTGAAGACGCCGGCAAGGCCCAGGGCCTGTCCGAAGAGCAGATCAAGCAGGCTGCCGACATGGCTGAGCAGGCCACCAAGCAAATGCTCGGCGTTCAGTAACAGCACCGTTTCCGATCTGAGACTTTGGCCCCGCGATCCATTGGATTGCGGGGCTATTTCTTGGCGCTAAGGCGCAGGACATAGCCGATCACCACAGCGATCGATTCATAGAGCTCGATCGGGATGGTTTCATCAAGTTCGACCCCGCTCAGGGCTTCGGCAAGCATCGGATTGGCTTCGATGACCACGCCATGCTCTTGCGCCATGGCGATGATGCGCTCGGCCACCAATCCCCTGCCCTTGGCGATGACGCGCGGAGCATCGCTCGTGCCCTTTTCATATTGCAGCGCGACGGCCAGGGCGCGCGGTTTGATGTCCTCGCTCACGTCTGGGCATCCAGGAAATGGCCGGATGGCGCTGGCGCGGCGGAAGGCTCGCCCCGACGCACGATGATGGCGCCAGGCTGCAGGCCAGTGGCCGCAAGGGCGCCCCGCAATTGCGGTAATTCACTTTCCAGCATGGCGGCGGTTTCGGGCTCACTGGCCCAGAGCATGACGCCGGTGGCTTCACCCCGCAACGAGACATGCGCGCCCACTTCGCCAAGCGCTGGCAGATTGAGGGCGAAGCGCATTTGCCAGCCGCGCTCGCCATCCTGCTCGGCATTGCCCTTGCCGTCGCGGTGGATCTGCATTTGCAGCAGGGTCTGGTGGTTGCCGATCAGCACCGGCAAATCAAGGCTCCAGTCCCCACCCGGCTTACCAGTGGGATCAGGTAGCGACGCATGCTGATGCAAGCGCATGCGGGACAAGGCTGCATCGGTGCGTTCCAGCAGCATTTTGCCGGCTTCTTCCGGCGTGGCGGCCGGATCGATGCCAGACGGTTCATGCGCCGAGCGGGCCCGCAATACACCGCCACGAACCGGCGGCGCCATCATTGCCGCCGCGATGGGCGCCGCCTGTTGCCCCAGCCAATTGGTCAGCGTCTGGCGCAGAGTCAACAGCGCCGATTTCATGTCGGTCTGGTCCGGCACGCGGCCCGCAGCCAAGGCGCTTTCCTGAAAGATGCCGGAGCTGAGGACGGCTTTTTGCAAGGTTGCACCGTCGAGCGATGCGTTTAAAGACAGCCGCCCAGCCAGCACCTGTTGCGCGGCCCGCGCCACGGATTCCGGCAGCGCGACTTTCCCGGCGATTGCAGCCACGGCAGCAGTGAGTGCGGCCACGCTGCCCTGCCGTTGAGCGGAGGTCTGGACCATCTGCACCAATGCGGCCTGGGGGGTGGTTGGGGGCTGTAGTACCGGGCTGGCGGGAATTGGCGCGTTGGTCGCGGGCGACGAGATGGCTGGCCGCGGCGTGGGCTTGGCAGTGACTGGGGCTATGGCAGGCGCGGGCACCGTGGGAGCCACGAGGGTGGTTGGCGCTTGCTGGATGGTTGGCGTGGGGGATGAGATTGGTAACAGGTTGGCTACGGCTGGTGGAGACACCTGGGGCGGCGGGACCTGGCCCTGGGGTTGCGCCACTATGGCGGGTTGCTGGGGCGTTGTTGTTGCGACAGGTGCAAGCGGGACTGCGCTCTGTGGCGGCACGAACGCTGGTGGGGGCGCCGCTGATGCGGAAGTCGGGCAGCAATTGCCGCTGCAGCCGCGAATAGCCGAACCCGGCGATCACCTGCGGGCGCCTTGCGTCCTGCATGGATAGACCCGCCGCGCCGCTGGAATTTGCATAG